>ONMI01000008.1 GCA_900318915.1 uncultured Prevotellaceae bacterium
GACAAAAAGACTCATTCTTGACGGGCCTCATGCCTAATCCTCACGGTCAGCATTTCCTCATGCTTCCTGCCTTTCGTGTATTACAACATTTTACCTCGCGAAGCTAAGGCGGACTGGAATTGAAAATCGACGTGCGAAGCGGAAGTCAAATGCGCCAAGTACCGGCTTGTCGTCGACATACAGGTCTTTGATGTCTGCCGTCCCTATCCACACCGTCCTTTTGGCCTTTCCGACCAGTGAGAGGACATCCTTGTAGTGGCTCTCGTCTGCTATGTATTTGATGGAGTTCAGACCTTTGCCTATCTGTGATGGAGTGGGGGAGAATGAGGATCGAGTAGAGATAAGACTATCTGCATGCTTCTATGCTCGCCATAAAAGTTGCGTTATTTTTCTGCAAAAATATGAAAAAATATTGTTGCAGAAAAATTAAAGAGGAAAAACCGAAAAGAAATGCCTCTTTATGCGAGAAAAAGGTCCAAAAACATCTTTACCCGGGCCAGATACTCGCGGAGATAAATAAGAAAGGAGGTGCCGGTATGTACATCATCGGCATTGAAACCGGTGATGCCGCTTACATCCAGGTCAAGGTGCTCTGCCTGATAGATGGCCCTCTCGTTGTGGAACCTTTGTGAGATGACAATGAACTGGTGGATGTCGTAGACATTCACTGCCCTTACCACTGATTCGAGGGTGCGGTTCCCCTTGCCGTCGAGGACAATGGCCCCGGCATCGACACCGCGGGCCACCAGCGAGTCTCTCATGCAAACCACCTCATTCACGCCCTCAAGGCTTTTCTCTGCCCCGCTGACAAGTATCTTCTCTATTTTGCCTGCTTTATAGAGCTGTACCGCCGCATCGATGCGGTTCTTGTAAAACAGATTCTGGCGGTTCCCTATGCGTGTCTGCGGCGTCGTTCCCAGCAGCAGTCCCCATTTTGTGGGTGTGATGCTGTCAGTTTCAGAAAACACCTTTCCTTTGGCGTTTTTTACCACGATATGGTTGCATATCAGCAGACAGGCGATACACAACACGGCGATGATGGCGGTAGTCCATCCGGCATAGATATAGATTGTTCTCATAAGGCGTTCTTTTGCAAACGGCATTCAGCCTTATTGCAAATATAAGGCTTTTCTGATGAAATAAGCCATGAAGTGCTTGTAATTAACAATAAAACCGTATTTTTGTATTGGCAAAATGAATAAATCTAATCAGCCATAATAATCTGAACCGCTTATGGAAAAAAGGAAGAATATCGTGGTTTTCACAGGTGCCGGCATCAGCAGGGAGAGCGGTATACCCACTTTCCGCGACATGGACGGTCTGTGGGAAAAATTCGACCCTATGAAAATGGCCAGTGTGGAGGGCTTCAAGGAAGACCCTGCTGCGGTGCTGGAGTTTTATAACGCCAGGCGGAAGAATCTCATGGACGTGCAGCCCAACCATGCGCATTATGTGTTGGCCGACCTGGAAAAGAAACACGACGTGACAATCATCACCCAGAATGTGGACGACCTGCATGAGAGGGCAGGCAGCTCCCGCGTGATACACCTGCACGGCGACCTGCGCAAGGTCACTTCGTCGGTCAACCGGTTCGACCCCGACTGCATAAAGGAGCTGCCGCTCGATGTCCCCATCCGGATGGGCGACAAGGCCGCCGACGGGTCGCAGCTGCGGCCGTTCATCGTATGGTTCGGTGAGAGCCTCGACAATATAGAGGAAACCGCCGAACTGATAAGCCAGGCCGATGTCTTTGTGGTGGTGGGCACTTCGCTGGTGGTGTACCCGGCAGCAATACAAAACCGCTATTTCAAGGGAAAATAACTGAATCAAAAAGCATTGATTTTCAGATAGTTTGATAATTGGCTTTTTCACTTGATTGCAAAAAAGTGTACTATATCGTGATATTTAGTACACCTTTTAGTACACCTTTGGAAATTATTTATTATCTTTGCATCATCAAAGAAAACCAAAAGAATATAGTTAGTTATGGCAAAGTTAGAAAACAAGAGCAAAGACAATCCCAAACTTGAACAGCGATTGTTATCAGATGGCCAAATAAGCCTCTATTTGGAGTATTATTTAGGTAGGGAAAGTGAACCTGTATTAGATGAGTTTGGTGAGCCTGTTTTGTATGAGAGTGGCAAGATGAAAGGAACACCCAAGTTTAAGGTTAAGCATCTGAGAAGGAAAGAAAACCTTAATCTTTATTTGGTGGCCACACCGAGAACCCCAATTGACAGGCAGCACAACAAGGAAACTTTGCAGTTGGCAAAGAAAATCAGACAGGAAAGGGAGCAAGAACTATTAGAAAATAGTGAGGGTTACAGGCTGAAAAAGGATAGGAAAATAAATTTCATTGACTACTTTCAGACCTATATTGATGGCTATACCAAAAAGGATATTAGGATGATGCAAATAGCCCTTCAACGTTTCAAGGACTTTTTGAATGAAACACAGGAGTACAAGAAGTTTTCCAAAAGCATCAGACCAGAACAATTAAACAAAGATATGATGGTGGCTTTTACCGAGTACCTTCAAAGTAGAAGTATCGGTGAAGGTGCAAAAAGCATCTATCAACGTTTCAAGAAGGTTATTAAATATGCCATTGAACATGATGTAATGACAAAGAACCCTTGCACAGGTGTTGTTATCAAAGTTGATGACCAGATATTGAGAAAAGATGTGCTTTCTTTGGATGAGGAGCAGAAACTTATCAGTACTCACTATGTGGGTGAGAATCCCAACATAAGAAGAGCCTTTATCCTGTGCCTCTATTGTGGCTTAAGGTTTTGTGATGTGAAAGACCTTACATTTGCAAACGTTGACTATGCCAATAGGCTTTTGAAATTTGAGCAGAACAAGACCAAAGGTCATTCTGCTAATAGTGGGGTGGTGATACCGCTTAATGATGGCCTGTTAAAACTGATTGGAGAGCCAACAGCAGCACAAGACAGGGATAGCCTTATATTTCCACTACCAAGTTATGAAATGTGCTTAAAAGCCCTAAAAAGGTGGGTGAAGAGAGCAGGGATTGACAAGCATATCAGTTGGCATTGTGCAAGACATTCATTTGCCGTGAATATCCTCAACAATGGTGCAAACATTAAGACGGTTGCAAGCCTGTTGGGGCACAGCGGACTAAAGCACACCGAGAAGTACACAAGAGCCATTGACAGCCTCAAACAGGATGCCATTAATAGTTTACCAGATCTTAATCTTTAAACATATCACACCATGAACAAAAGAAATAGTACCCCAATGTGGGCAAGGCTCAAAGCCTCAGAGCAGAGAAGAAAGGAATTAGAGTTGTTATTACAACAGCAAGAAAAACGGCTGTTTGTGGAAATGAACCATTTTTCAAGGGCTTTGGCATTGCTTGAAGAATATGTGGAAGAAAACACCCTTCTAAAGAAGAAACTGAAAAGGTTTCAATCTTTGGCAAATGAAATAGATGTTTAGTTCTGCAGTCTGACAACCAAAAATATAGTATCACGGCATGGAAGAAAAAAATGAATATGGCCTCAAAAAAGGCGGTTTTGGGGAGTTTATAATGAAAGAAATGGAGCGGTATAGGCAAGATGCTGAACTTAGAAGAAATACCGCTGCAATGGAAAGACTTGCCATGGCAATAGAGCGGCAATCAGCAGAGCCAAATCAAGCATCACAGGAGCAGCAGAAACGGCCACAGGAGGCCACAAATGGCCATACCCCTACAATTACACCACAGGAACAAAAAACAGCAGCAGAGTCAAAAGAATTAAAAGACCTGTTACCAGATGAATTAAACACCGATGAGGCGGTTAAGGTATTTCAAAGGGCAATTGACAGGGGGTTGATTAAAAAGACTGCCACAGGGCTTAAATGGAACGATACAAAGCAATTATTGTCATACTTTGCAGACAGGATGAGCAACAAGTTTAATCTATCTTCCAAGCTTGATAAGGATGGGAATGTTACAACAAATTGGAAAATATTTGAACCCCTTTTTGCCTGTAGTAATTTGAGGATGGCAAAGCAAAATTGGATGAGGCTAAACACCAAATTTGAGCCAACAGGATTTGAGAAAGTTGATGCCTTGTTTTAGGCCATAACACACCCAACACACCCAACACACTGATATTACATCAGTGTGTTTTTTTGTTGCCTTTCAATTGTAATTTTGCAATTGTTTTTAAGATGGTGGGTTAAGTGCAACACCTACCAGATGAGGACAAGGGTGCATAAAGTGTTTGGAGTGGAGTTGCACCCACTACCAACAGCCCACAACATTCTAAAAAAGAAAGCAATGACACAAGATTTAAAACAGGTGGCAGACCTTATAACTGCCAACATAATCGGCACTACAAAAGAAGTGCTGACAAGTGATGAGGCTGCAAGGTACATGGGTGTAAGTAAATCCTACCTTTACAAACTGACCATGAGGCAGCAGATACCTCACTACAAGCCGATGGGCAAGATGGTGTATTTTAATCGCCTTGAACTTGAAAATTGGCTGCAAAACAACCGAGTATCAACCGAGGATGAAATAAGCCAACAGGCACAAGCCTATTGTATGAAGAAAGGAGGCATGAAATGAGTATACTGACTGATTATTATCGTTTTGAACGTGTGGCAACAAAAGCAAAAACAAGGCTCGACTGCACATCATCTACTGAAAGTTATCCCGAGTTTGAGGAAAAGAGGGCTACAAAAAAACGTGGAGCAACAAATATCGGTGATTTGGTTATTTATTATGGAGGAGTGCCAGAACGCTTTGGCGGTGATGTTCACAGGAAAGCAGACAAAAGCATTACAATCAAGGGCAAAAACCTAAGTAGTGTATATATACCAGACCCCGCCTGTGATTTTGGCTTTGGTGATGTTAGCGGGACAGCCGATGCCTTGTTATTTGCCTTTCATGGTTTGGAAGTGGTTAACGGCTCTATTGCAGAAGGGGCGGTGATGGAGATGTTTATTGCAAGAGGCAAAAGCAAAGACCGTGTCCCGCTATACAATCTGCTAATAGATGGTGAACTTGATGAGGAAATGGCTGCTCTTAGAAAACAGGCCGTTACCAAATCAGTAACCGACAACTTAACAGATACCGACAACAATAATACTCTATAGTAAGACGTTTTTTGTTACCATATCAGTAACTGCTATGTTTGACAGCGTGAACTTTAAATTAACACAGGAAGAGGCGGGCGGGATTGATTTTTTATCAGAAACAACGTGCTACCTTGAAGATATTGCAGAGCATACCTTTAAAGATGGCCTTTCTGTTATCACAGGGAAATTGGGCGGGCTTAAAGTTAGTGTTAACCATTATCAAGTAAAGGTGTGTGATGGTAGTCTGTGCAAATGGTATTTGGGTGATAACTATCAAACAATGGGAAGGAGCGACACACAAAGGGCTGTTGAAAAGTTGTCAGATGCCTTGCACCTTCCAATGGACAGGGCAAAGATTTGCCGTTTGGATATAGCCCAAAACTTTATCACAAAACATCCGGCAGAGGTTTATCTTAATCATTTGGGCTTACTGAAATATTCTCAGCGGTTAAGACAACCAAACAGCCTGTACTATGTTCAGTCGGGCGGGCTGCTCTGTTTCTATGACAAGAACAAGGAGCAGCAAAGCAAGCGTGATGCCGTGCCAGACCTCTACAAAGGTAGAAATGTGTTGAGGTATGAACAGCGGTACACCAAAAGGATAGCGAGCCAAATGAACGTGCCACAGGTGACAGCATCAACCCTATATGATGAAACTTTCTATATGTGTTTGCTCAATCGGTGGAGGGATTCTTATAGGGATATTCAGAAGATAAATGATATAACGTTAAATTTTAAGGCAATGAAAACAAAACAAGACCTTTATAAAATGGGAGTGCTTTCTCTTATAGAACAGGCGGGCGGGCAAGTTCAAATAATAGAGCAGATAAATGAGGCTCTAAAGCGGGGGGATTTGACAAGAAAACAGGCATTTGATTTAAGGCAAGCCGTGAAAGATGCCTGTAGCATCAATGAGGGTCTGACCGTCCAAAGTGATGCCATTGAAGAACTAAATAAAAAAGTGAATGAGGCGGTAAGGTTTTACAGGTGATTATTTTACATTTAGCAACGGACAAGCAAAGGGAAATCACCGATATGGAGTAAACGCTTACAAGGTAAACGAACAAAGGATGAACAATGAATGAACCAAGGAAAAGTGCACATCAGACAGGCATCTAAAGCCGTGACAAGGCCGTGAAATATCAGCCTTCCAAAAGGGTATTTAATGAAATGCTTACAGGGTAAGCAAAATGTTGTTTAGCAGAGAACGAGCAGAGAAAGAAAGATTTTTGTATCTTTGCACCTGTTGAGGCTCTTTGAGCCGTGACAACTATATTATTTTGGTTTTGGGGTGTCGGTGTAGTGATACACTTGCACCCCTTTTCATGTTGCCAATAACACCCAAAAGTACACCTGTATGTTATTAAGTACACTTTTAGTACACCTTGAAAAAGCAAAAAGTGCCATAAATCAATGATTTACAGCGCTTTGCATAATTAGTTTTGCACCCGGCAGCGGGGTTGGTGATGTTCGCCCCCAAGGAAGCGGCCAAATATCTCATCGACCCGAGCGACATGGGTGGCCGGTTGCCCAGTGGCTTCAAGCACATCCAGAGCAGCGCTGTCGAGGGCATCGATGTCCTTATAAAAGAATTAGACGACTAATATCTACAAGCGAGGCCCCATGTCCATTATAGGCATGGGGCCTCGTCGTTAAAGGTGATTTCCCGGACTTATTTCATCAGCCGGTTTTTCTCAAGCGTCCAGTCCTTGCGCTTCGACAGACCGTTGTCGGGGCCTTCGAACATACGGGCGGCATCGGCATCTTGCTTCAGCTGCCAGTCGAGCCAGGCCAGCGCCACCACGGTGAACTCGCCGCCGTGGGGCTGGGCATAGGTGCCGCCGTGGCCCACGGGATAGTTGGCCGCACAGGCCGGCACATGGTCTATGAGGTGGAAGTCGTCCATGCCGTTCTCATAGGCGATGTCGGTCTTGCCGCCCAGCAGGTAGATTACGGGGGTGTGTATCTCCTTCAGTTTCGATTTCGGGGGCATGGGCATGCCGCCTACGGCACTGGCCGCATTCGAAGCCTTGAAGAGGCCGCTGTTGCACACCAGCAGGGTCTTGATGCGCGGGTCGGCACAGTTGAAGAGGGTTTGCAGACCGCCGCACGACATGCCTGCCAGTGCGATGTTGTCTACATCGATTTTGTGGTAGTAGGGCGACTTGCGGTCGTTGTTCTGTGCGATAATCCAGTCAATCGACTCAATCTGCTGCTCCGAGGTCGACATGGGGCCTATGTAGCGCTCGTCGTCCTGGGGCATGTAGCCCGTGGCCAGCACGATGTAGCCGTGCGAGGCAATCTCGTTGAGGAATTTGTAATGCTCGAAGGGCGAGTTGGCGCAGGCGCCGTTGCCCCACACCAGCACGGGCAGTTTTCTGCTGGAGCCGAAAGCTTTCAGGTCTTTCGGCACAAAGACAGTGTGGGCCTTCAGCGAGGGCTCCATTTTCATCACGGCCTTGTAGGGGCCGGTGCCGCCGTCCTCCACGGTGCGCTGCTGGGGCTGGCGGCCGCGCTCGGTCTCCTGCCGTTGGAAGTGGTAGAAGCGGTCTACGAAGTCAATCTGCTCGCGGTTGGGCACCATGATGAGCGAGGCACCGTTGCTGAACTGCATCGTGGTGGCCTTGTCCTTGTCGAAGGCCGGCCAGTAGGGCAGTCCCTTGCCGTTGGGGTTGCCGGTCTTGGCAAAGTTCACCCAGTATTGCTGCAGTATCTCGCTCACGGCAGCTTCGGCGGGATATTTGTCGGGCTGGTTCAGGAAGGTGCCGTTCAGATAGAGGATGTCGTCGGCATGGGTCACCCCGTGCCGCTTCTTGTTGCCGATGATGCTCAACTCCGATGGCTGTGCCAGGTAGGCGGCGTAGGCGGGTTGCTTGCCCGTCTTCGACTGCAGACTGGCCCAGGCGAACGACGGCCAGGCGAAGCCCATGTCGCGGAAGGCGTCGCCATTGCTGAAGTAGGCCTCCTCGTCGGTGTTGCCGGGATAGACTCTCAGCGCTTCCTGGGCGAAGGGACCGAAGATGTGCTCCACATTTTTCCGGTAGTCCTCCGCCTTGATGGGACCTACAAACAGTGACCCTTCGTCGGAGTTGGTCATGATGATGACCGGCACGTCGTTGTAGTCGCCGCGCTCATAGTTGCGGTAGAGGTCGTCGGTTATCACATAATTGTCCACACAGGGCCAGAAACCGCCGAAGCCCACGTCGTTGCCGGTCAGTGCGGCGGCATCCATCTGCCGCAGCTGCTTGAGCGACTTCTTCTTTAGGTGCTTTTGGAATTTGAGTCCCTGCTGTTCGGCTCCACGCTGAGAGGCATTGGTGATGAGGGTCCTGTCACCGTCCTGCCAGGGGGCGAACGAGCCGCCGCTCTGGCTGATACAGCCCTGGAAGAGGCCTTTGGCCAGGGGCGAGCCGCACAGGATGCTGCAGCTGATGGCACCGGCCGACTCGCCGAAGATGGTCACCCGCGAGGGGTCGCCGCCGAAGTTGGCGATATTGCGCTGCACCCACTGTAGGGCATAGATCTGGTCCAGCAGACCATAGTTGCCCGAGTGGCCGTCTTTCGACTCCTTGGTGAGTTCGGGATGGGCCATGAAGCCCAATGCTCCCGTGCGGTATTCCACGCTTACCACCACCACGCCGCGGCGGGCCAGGCAAGTCCACAGGTCGCCGGCATAGTGACCGGTCTGGAATCCGCCGCCGTGTATCCACACCATCACGGGCAGGCGGTCGTTGACCGAAGTGGCCGGGGTGGCGATACCGAGATAGAGGCAGTCTTCGCTCATCTTGGGGCCCCCGTCGCCACGGGTGGGCTGGGGCGGCTGTGGAGCGAAGTCGTCGGCTTTCAGCACACCGCTCCAGGCCTTGGCGGGTTGCGGGGCTTTCCACCGTAGGTCGCCCACGGGCGGTGCGGCGTAGGGAATGGCTTTATACACGGCCAGGTCGTTACCGTCGGCCGTGGCCTCCAGGTCGCCCGTCTCCACATGGGTTTTCATGAGCGGCTGGCTGTGCATGGCAAGAACCGCCCCGAAGAGGGCGCTTGCCAGTAGCAGGATTTTTGTTTTCATGATAGTATAGTGGTTAGCTGATGAGTGATATTTCTTAATAGTATCCGAGATATGGAGAATGCTATCTCACCATTTTGCGTCCGTTCACCACATAGATGCCGTGGGGCAGGGTGCTGTAGGTGGCGGTGGTGCCCATTCTCACGCCCTGCAGGTTGTACACAGCCTCCGGGGCAGTCTGTTTCATGCTTGTCTCCTCTATGCCGGCGGGGTCCTTGAGGTGGTCTTTGAAGAACTGGTTGTACTCCGTCCACCAGGTGCCTGAGGTCTCATGGCCCAGGGTGGGGTTGGTGAGGTATTTCTTCTCCGAACTCAGCAGATTGTTGTAGCTGGCCCAGTTGGTATGGGGCGGACACACATTGTCCTGCAGCGAGTAGTTCATGTAGGTGGGGCAGCTGATGAGCGTGGCCAGGTTCTTCATGTCGAAGTAGGACAGCATGCGGTACATCTCCTCGGGGAAATCGCCCATGAACGGCACGGCGGGAGCGATGGCGTTCAGGCGTCCGTCGCTCAGGGCAGCGGCGGCCAGGGTGAGTGCGCCGCCCTGGCTGGCACCCTCGGCGAAGATGTTGGCCTGCTGCACCGTCTCGCGCGAGCAGAGGAAGTCGATGGCTCTCACGGCGTCCATGAAGGCGCCGCGGTAGTAGTAATGGTCTTCAGAGTCGAAACCGAACACGAACCAGTCGCCGTAGGTGTTGGTGTAGGGCGGACGGTTGTTGATGAGCTGGCCGCGGGTCGACACAATGAGTTCCACATAGCCGGGGTTGTCGTCGCCGCCCATGCACCAGGGATCGTAGGTGCCGCCGTCGTAGCCGTTGTAGTGGATGATGGCGGGATAGGTGCCGGGAGCGGTGGGCTCGGCGAAGTAGGCGCGGGCGATGCCCTCACCGTTGGTGTCGCTCACCGAGTGGTATTCGAGCAGGTACACCTTGCGGCGGGCTGTCGACTTGCCGGGAATCTCGGTCAGTGTATACTGCGGATTCACCTCGGCCAGGTCGGCCTTCGCTTTCTGCCAGAAGGAGCCGAAGTCGTCCTGCATGTCGGGGGCGGAGACGATGTGTTCGGGGTCGTAGCCGAAGACGAAAGCGCGGGCCACCTCATTGTCCACCAGGATGGTGGCGGTGTAGAAACCGGGCTCCAGTGCCATCTCGGCGGTGTTGAGCTGGTAGGGCAGGGTGGCACCGGCCGCCACCGTCTGGGTGGCTTCCATCGAGTAGCTCTTCGTGTTCTTGTCGTCTTTCACGTTCAGCACGATGTGCACATCGGCATCCGCGGCGGTGGGGTTGGTGATGTTCACGGTGAAGGCGGGTGTCTCGCCTTCCGTCCACAGCCACTGGTGCACCACGGGCACACTGAGCTGCAGTTTGGAGAGGTCTTCCTCGCCGATGATGTCAACGCTCGTCAGGGTGAAGCCTACGCCCTGCACAATGCAGCCGTTGCCTTTCAGCTCGGTCAGCATGTCGGCGGTGATGGTGATGTCGGTGTGCTCACCGCTCAGCTGCACAAAACTGGCCATGTCGGGCATCTCGGCCCAGGATCCGGTGCGCAGAATGGCCTGTGCGCCGCTCAGCAGGTCCTTGAAGTGCAGACGTATTATCTTGCCCACGGCGGCACCGGTGAAGCAGGAGGCGGGCAGGGTCACGAAGCCGCTCCAGTCGTTGGGCACCACTTTCTCGCCTATCCACACGGCATGCTCCAGTCCGGCGCCGCCATTGCCGGCGTTCAACTCTATCGAGGTGAGGGTGTAGCCGATGCCGGTCACCACCATGCCGTGCTGCTGCAGGTCGTCGAGCATGCCTGTGGTGAGGTAATAGCTCACATGGTCGTCGGCGGCCGAGATGAGTATGTTGCCGGCGTGGGTCAGGTCGGCCCAGTTGCCGTTGCGCAGCGACACTTGCGGCCAGTCGGTCTGGCCGGTGAAGATGAAGTTCAGTCGCAGTTCGTCGCCCACCTGTGCGTCGGCAAAGGCGGAAGCGCTCACTTGCACGGAGCCGCCTCCGCTCCAGGAGATGGCTTCTTCGCCGGTCCACAGGGTGGCGGCACTCAGAGTGGCAGCCCACAGCAGGGTGAGCAGGGATAGTAGATGTCGTAAATTTTTCATAGGTTTATGCTGTTAGATGCTGCGAAGATAATAAAAAATGTGTTTTTGTAAGGGTTTGTCGGCGTTTTTTATCCTAATTTGCGTACTTTTGCATGGATTTTTATTCCAATCAACCAGCTGAAGGTATGAACAGTGATTCTTTTTGTGAACTACTCGTCGACCATGGCATACGCCCCACGGCCAACCGCATCCTGGTGGTGAAGACACTGGAGAGGGCGGGACGGCCCCTCTCGATGAGCGAGATAGAGGAAATGCTCGTCACAATCGACAAGTCGATTGTGTCGCGCACCCTGGCCCTGCTGCGCGAGCACCATGCCGTGCATGTGATAGAGGGCGCCCATGAGGGTGTGCGCTATGAGCTCTGCCACAGCCACGACGAGCATGCCGATACCGACACTCATGCACATTTCTACTGCGAGTGCTGCCACCGCACTTTCTGCCTCGACGGGGTTCCCGTGCCCGAGATGGAGGTGCCCGATGGGTTCGTGCTCTCCACGGCCAGTTTCATGGCCAAGGGGCTCTGCCCGGCTTGCAGTGCCAAAATGCGGCACTAAAGATACCGCCCCTTCTGCCGCTATTCTGCCAAACCTATGTAAAAAATAGCCGATTTGACAAAATAATGGGTAATAGAGGTGAATGAAGCACCACAATATTTGCACACTCTATGCGTTATAGACAATAAAGACATGAAATCTGCAATGAAGCGTAATCTTTTGGTGGCGCTCGCCTTGGTTTGCTCCTTCTCACTCTCAGCGCAGGAGGAGCGGAAAAACCGTGGCCCTATCGATTTGACCGAAAACCTTCAATATAACGTGGAGGCTCAGACCTCTTTCTCCGAGGGGAAGACACCGCTCTGGTTGAATGCCAACCGCTACGGCCTCTCCTCGCTCGATGAGATGAACGGCTATCTGCGCGCCGGTGTGGAGCGGCCCCTGCGCACCGACTCGCTGCGGCGCTGGGGCGTGGGCTATGGGGTGGATGTGGCCGTGCCCTATCATTTCACAAGCAGCGTGGTGATGCAGCAGGCCTATGCCGAGGCACGCTGGCTGCACGGTGTACTGACCGTGGGCAGCAAGCAGCAGCCCATGGAGCTGAAGAACAACCGGCTCAGCACCGGCGCACAGACGCTCGGCATCAATGCCCGCCCAGTGCCCCAGGTTCGGCTCTCACTGCCCGACTACTGGACGCTGCCCGGCACCAACTACTGGGTGCATCTGAAGGGTCACATCGCCTATGGCAAGATGACCGACCAGAACTGGCAGCACGATTTCACCGCCCGCCAGCAGAGCTATGCCGACGGCATGCTCTACCACAGCAAGGCCGGCTATCTTATGATAGGCAAGGAAGACGCCTTCTATCCCCTCTCCGTGGAACTTGGACTGGAAATGGCCTCCACCTTCGGCGGCACGGCCCATGTGCGCCAGCTCGACGGCACGATGCAGACCTATGAGGGAGAGAAGGGCTTGAAGTCGATGTGGCACGCTTTCGTGCCCGGCGGAGCCGACAGCGGCGAGGATGTCTATCAGAATGCCGAGGGCGACCAGCTGGGCAGTTGGATGGCACGTGTCAACTGGAACAGCGAGACCTGGCGCCTCAGCTTCTATGCCGACAAATTCTTCGAGGACCACTCCTCCATGCTGCAGCTCGACTACGACGGCTACGGGGAGGGCGACGAGTGGCAGGCCAAGAAGAAGCACCGCTACCTGCTCTACGATTTCAAAGACTGGATGCTGGGCACCGAACTGCAGTTCAAGTACGGCACTTGGCTCAGGCACATCGTCTTCGAGTATCTCTACACCAAATATCAGAGCGGTCCCATCTATCACGACCATACCCGCGGCCTGAAAGACCATGTGGGCGGCATGGACAATTTCTACAACCACTACATCTATCCCGGATGGCAGCACTGGGGGCAGGTCATGGGCAATCCGCTCTACCGCTCACCGCTCTACAACGACGACGGCAGCATCGAGGTGCTCGACAACCGTTTTACCGCTCTCCACCTCGGCTTGGACGGAGGCTACAACGACTTCTCCTACCGGATGCTCGCCACCTGGCAGCAGGGCGTGGGTACCTATCACCATCCCTTCACCCGCTCGCACCACAACCTGAGCGTGCTGCTCGAGGGCATGTGGCAGCCTACAAAGGGTGCCCTGCGCGGCTGGACACTCTGCGCCGCCTACGGCATGGACCTGGGTGCCATCCTAGGCAACAACTACGGCCTCCAAGTCACGGTGGCACGGCACGGACTTTTCAAGGACAAAAAAAAATAGACTATCGGTATGCGAAAATTCTACTATATCCTTCTGGCATTCACCACACTCTGCATCATGGCGTCGTGTGAGCTGGAACCGTCGTCCGACGGCAGCCTCTACGGCTTCTGGCACCTCGAAAGTATCGACTCTATCGAGGGCGGGACGGCCGACTTGCGCGACCAGCTCATTTTCTGGGGGGTGCAAAGCAACCTGATAGAATGTTCCGACCGCTCCAATGCCCACTCGCCTGTCATCTTCCGCTTTGAGCGGCAGGACAACTCGCTACACATGGGGCAGGCCTACTACAATCTGCGTGAGCAGGGCGACCCCGAGGTGACCGACGTGACGCGTCTGCACACCTACGGCATCGGTGCGCTGCAGCCCGTTTTTGAGATAGAGAAGTTGAAGACTGACCGTCTGGTGCTCACCGATGGGGTGGTGCGCCTCTTGTTCAAGAAATTCTAAACTTGTGGGAAGTCACATCCGCCGCTTGGGGCTGCACCATTATCCTTTCACCATCATCTCCAACAACTGTTGGGGAGCCCACTGCTACCGCTTTTACCGCCTGCCCTTCGACACGCCCACCATCGGCCTCTACATCTTCACGCCCGACTATATGCGCATGGTGCAGAATCTCCGCCATTATATGGAGCAGGAACTACGTTTCATCTCCTGCGATGAGTCGAAATACCGTGATATCCTCCGTGCCCGGGGAGAGGAGCAGGTGCCCATCGGGCTGCTCGATGATGTGGAGATTGTGTTCCTTCATTACAAGAGCCGTGAGGAGGCACTGGATAAATGGCAGCGCCGCGTGAAACGCATCCATTGGGATAATCTCTACTTCAAACTGGCCGAGATGAACGAGTGCACCGATGAGCATCTCAAGGCTTTCGATGCGCTGCCCTATAAAAACAAGTTTGTCTTCACCATCCATCCCCGTCCCGACATCCGCTGCGCCATCCACTATCCCGGCTATGAACAGCAGGGCTATATCTCCGACGACACCACCTTCTTCAGCCGTGGCCTCAACCTGCGCCGATTCGCCAACGGAATGCTGTGGAAGTGAAAAAGCACTGTGCCTGCACGACACCGAAGTCATGCAGGCACAGCTGTATAGATAGTCGTTTTACAGATAAGTTTTTGGCTTACTTCATTTTCAGCGATTCGAGCACCTTGAGCACCACCTCATTGTCGGCGGTTTTCACATTGCTCGTATTCACCTTGATGACCCCGCTTTCACCATCACCAATCTTCAGAATGGCTGCGAATGAATCGCCGGCATCCTGCTTCCAAAGGAAGGTGCCGTAGGTGTTGCTGCCATAAGTTTTCTCACCCAGGTCTTGCATACCGGAGATATTCATTATAATCTGGCACTCCTGCTTGAAATTGGCAGCATCATCGTAAACGAAGTTGAGTCCCTCGGCATATTCCTTTCCGACGCTGATTTCATTGTCCTGTATTTTTCTCACCTCCCATTCGGCGGGAATGTCGACGCTGAACTTTGCACACTCCACGGTGCACGGTCCCATAGTGCCTTCTTTCACTTCCTGGCTCTCTGCCCCGGCAGTCTGTTCCTCGGCAGCAGGCTCTGCGCCTTCTGCATTTGCTTCACTCTTGTTACCGCACGATACCATGACTATAGCTGCTACAGCCACGATGGCAAACTGGAAAAACTTCTTCATAACTTGTTAATATTTAATGTTCTTTACACTTTGGGTACACCCAGTTCCTCCATGGTCTTGGCTATCCACTCCTCGTCGATGGCTTTTCCTCCCTCCGACTGTTTGGCAGTAGCGGCAAACTCCTTGATAAGTGTCGGGAAATCGGCAAAATCCTTGGTTATTTTCTCCAAGTCGGCCGGCTGTGCCTGGTCCATGGCCACAGCGAAGGGCTTGTAAGCCTCGATAGCTTTCTTATACTGCTCTTTCCACTCGTCGGTGCTCCATTTTGCACCCTCGGCCTTGGCCTTGGCTACGATGTCGGCCAGCGAAGCTGGCTGTTCGGCTGCGGGAGCGGCTTCTTCAGCGGCAGCTGCTTCGATAGCCTGCTCACCTTCAGCGGCAGGTGCCTCACTCTTGTTTCCACACGAAGCCACCATCAGTCCGGTAGCCATGATTGCTAAACCCAGAATTGTTTTTTTCATTGTCGATAAGGATTAAAAATGTAAAAATGGTTTTATAAAGGTTATTATTGTTGTGCTGTTCTTTGGTGGACATTCAGTTGTTTTTGTCCCCATGGCAATGTCTGGCCAGACACTCATCAATCTTCTGCTCAATCAACAGCTCGATTTTGGGCTCCAGCATTTTCCATTTCCTGTCAATGATTCTCTCGACCAGAGCCTCCTGCTGGTCCAGGTATCCCAGATATTCTGAAGCCAGTTTGTGTGCCGCTTTTTGTTTGTCATGGCAAAATTACGGCAAAATAGGGCTTGGCCGGTTGATAAAATCTATCAAAAGGCGTGTTTAGGCTTGTCATTTTCTTCCAAAATGACAAAATGGGTAATAAAAACGATGAATCTACTTTCCTTTAGCCTTTTTGTCCTTCCCGAAATTGTGTGGGTGAGCATCTGTACACCCGCTTGAAGGTGTGGCTGAAAGAACTCGTTTCGTCGAAGCCGCACAGATTGGCGATATCTGCTACCGACATGGTGCGGTTGTCAAGGAGCAATCGTGTGGCGCGCTCCATCTGGATGGCCTGTATATAGGCTTTGGGTGTTTCACCTGCTGCTGCCATCAACCGCCGCCGGAAGGTCTGCACACTCATGTTGAGCTCCGAAGCCACCTTCTCCACGCTCAGGTTGCCCTCTTGCATGGCCACGTTCACGGTTTCGATGACACGCATGAGGAACAGCCTGTCCTCATCGTTTTCGATGGCTTCCTTAGCCTCCGGCCCGTCAGTCGCTTCCGGCGTATCAGCAGGGTGAGGCACATCAGTTGTTAATGGCTGCTGTTGTGCCGGCTCGTCCGTATGCTGCATGAGCCTTTCTATTTCCCGCACCAGCTCCTGCATCTGTTCTTGCTGTTTCCGGCGCAAGTGCCGTATGATAAGCCAAGCCGCAAGTGCTATAAGTAGTATAAGGAGTGCTGAGCAGACCATTGTGCGCAGGTGCTTCTTCTTGACGTCCAGGTTTTCCTGTTGCAGTATGTCATTTCCGAACTCAGCATTGTATCTGGAGAGGGCTTCTGCCGAGGAGTGGGTATAGAGCGAGTCCTTCAAGAGGTCGAAATAGTCGAGCTCTATTTTTGCCGAGTCGGGGTTGATGTTCCAATAGCTCTCATAGAGGCCGCGGTGAGCGTGCATCTCGTTGTAGAGGTCGCCCATTTTTGAGAACAGCGTAGCTGCCTCTTTATAACAGGGAATGGCCTCCCGCTGCCGTTCCTGGCACAGCAGGGCCATGCCCAGGCGGTTTAGTGCGATGGCATAGGAATGGTAGTCGCCCACTTGCTTGAGCGCAGGAATCACTTGGCGGTAGATATTCTCTGCCTTTTTGTATTGGTGAAGTCCCAGCAGTGCTGAGCCCATTTGCGAGAGGCGTATGCTTGCCTGCGGTTCCCGTTGGGCCACGGAGTCGATGGTATAGGCTTGCTGTGCGTAGGAGAGCGCTTTTTTGTCGTCGCCCAGTGAATGGTAAATCTCTGATGCCATACCGAAGATGACGGCTTGCCGTGCAGGATTGTCCACCTTCTTCGCATGCTCCATGGCGCCAAGGATATAATGCTCAGCTTCCTTGGCCTGGTATCCCGCCATATAGATGCCCGCCAGTGTGTTCATGCTCGACGAGATTCGGTCGTCGTCGCCGCTCCGCATGTCGAAGTCGAGACATTGTTTGGCATACTTGGCTGCGTTTTTCACATCGCCCATGCGCACAAAGACAAGACCCAGGAGGTTGAGGCAGTCGGCTTTTTCTTCGTTGCCGCCATGATACAGTGGCAGCGCTTTCAAGCCATAGCTCACAGCCTCCTCATATTGCTGGTGGTCGTACATCCACTCTGCCGCCCAATACCACACCTGCTGCCGAAGGGAGTCGGCAGGGGTGTCAGTGCCGAACACCATTTTCTCATCGATGAAATCTTCTTTGAGCAATTCTTCAAAAAAGAGGTTGGCGGTGGCCGTTTCCGCTTTTTGGTCAAACTGCTTCAGCAGTGTGTTCAAATGGTCTTGAGCCATCAGGCTCACATTGGCCAAAAAGGTGATGAGCAATGCGGCCACTGCACGCATGGAGTATGATGGATGGATATGTCTCATGTTGAATCGGTCTTGTGTCATGCCACCTCTTGAATCAGAGAATCTTCTTGTATATCTCGATGTGTTTCCGCACCACATCGTCGAGCGAGAACTCGCGCTCGGCCTTGGCGCGTCCGGCTTGTCCCATGCGCTGGCGCATCGCCTTGTCGTTGATCAGAATGCGGAGTTTCTCAGCCAGGGCGGCACTGTCCTTCACCGGCACGAGAAAACCGTTCACGCCGTCGTCGACCGTGTCCTTGCAGCCGTAGCTCTTCGTCGTCACAATGGGGCGCCCCATGGCACAGGCCTCTATCAGCGAAAGGGGAACTCCCTCGCGGTAGTAGCTCGGAAAGGCCACGATGTGCGAGGCGGCCAGCAGTTGCCTCACATCGGTGCGGTGGCCGAGCCACTGTATGTAGCGGCCGTCGCAGAGACGTTCCAGGTCGCTGCGGCTGATGGCTTTCGGATTGTTCGACAACCCGCCGCAGAGCAGAAACTCCACCTTGCCCTCCATCTCCTTTCTGAGTCGCTCGGCGGCCTCTATCAGCACCAGCATGCCTTTCTCCTTCACCATGCGGGCGGTGAAAATCACCTTTACTGGACCTTCTTCCGGTTCGGGCGAGTAGGTGTAGAGTTGCAGGTCGGCGCCGGAACCCTTGATGAAGTCGCTGTGCTCGCGGCTCACGATGCCGTGGCGCAGGAAGAGGTCCTCGTCTTCATGGTTCTGGAAAATCACGCTCAGGTGGTCGCGGTGGTTGGCGTATTTCATCACGGCCATCACGATGCGGGTGGTGAGGGTCGGCTTCCGGCCGGAAAAGAGCACCCCCAGACCGCTCACGGCGTTCACCACACCGTGCGTATGTGCCAGACGGGCGGCCAGACCGCCCCACAGGATGTCCTTGATGCCCACATGGTGCACGATGTCGGGCTTCTCCTGCTTGTACAGCCGGTACAGAAAGCGGAAGGTCTTCCACTCCTCCTTCAGGTTCATGCCGGTGGGATTGATGGGCAGGTCGGTCATGCGGAGGCCAAGTGCCTCCACCTCTTTGCGCCGGCCGGTGTCCTTGCACACGATATGCACGTCGAACCCCGCCTTGGCGGCTGCCAGGGCGATGGCCTTGCGGTGTGACAGGAAGAAGCGGTCTTCATTGACCACCATAATCAGGTTCGGCATAGCGTGTGGTTTGTAAAATCATGCAAAATTAGTGATTTTTTATAATAAAAAGCCGCCCGTCACTCCTTATTTGACTTTTTAGGCACAAAAAGTAATAAAAAGAGGCTTTCTCTCGTTCTAATAATGCCACTCCATATTATCACAATTAACAGAACACACCCAAAATGAAGATACTGTTTGTGCTTGACAGGGGAAACCTCTATGGTGGCGTGCAGAAGATGATGGCTGAAGTGGCCGTCGCGCTGGCCGAGCTGCATCACGACCAGGTGGGCGTGATGATGGCTTATATCGATGACGACAAGATGGAGGCCTTTCTCCTGAGTCATCATGTGCGTGTGCATAATCTTCGATGCCGCAAATACAGTCCGCTTTTACCCTTCCGCTATGCGCGCGTCATCCGTAAATATCGGTATGAAGTGGTGCATACCAATCATTCCTTCAGTCAGATATTCGGCGGTATCTCTTCCTTGTTGGTTCCTAAAGCAGTCCGGTTCTTCTCCACGGAGCATTCCCTGGACAGTGTGCGCAGACGCCATGCCTGGTTCAGGCCCGTCGACCGTTTCTGCTATCGTAGGTATGCGTGTGTGCATGCTGTGTCGCATTGTGTGAGAGACCGACTCCTCGCATGGGTGGGCAAGGGCATGGAAAGTCGTGTCGATGTGATAGCCAATGGGGTCGATGTGCCCCTACTCGTGTCGTCAGTGCCGCTGGACAGGAGCTCTTTGGGATGCACCGGCGACGATACGCTCGTATGCACCATCTCCCGCCTTGTGGAGAGCAAGGACTTGAAGACGCTTATCCGTGCCATGGCGCTTCTGCCGGCCAACTATAAGTGTGTCATCGTGGGCGACGGGGCGGATGAGGAGAATCTGAAAAACCTGAGCAAGGCGGAAGGACTGGAAAACCGCATCCTTTTCATGGGCCGCCGCACGGATATCGGTTCTATCTTGAAGTCGGCCGACGTTTATGTCTCCACCTCCTTGTCCGAGGGATTCGGACTCACCATCATCGAGGCTTCTGTCTGCGGTTTGCCTGTGGTGGCCACCGACATTCCGGCCTTCCGCGAACTTCTTTATGAGGAGCAGCTCTTCTCGCCGGGCGACGCCAAGACACTTGCTGAAAAGATAATGGGGTGGAGGAGCCTGCCTCTGCATATGGACTTCCGGGAGAAGTATTCGCTCACGCAGATGGCAGATCTGTATAGAAAAGCAATGGCCAGCTCCTGAGAACTGGCCATCGGATGGCTTATTTTGCGTTCACACGGTATATGGCTGGACGTGCGTCTACCTTCCGCGTCTTTACATTCACCTCTGAGAAATCCACATTCTTGGCGTTTTTCACGAAGAAACCTGAGGCGGGCAGCACACCCCACATGGTGCCCTCGGGATAGGCTTTCGCTTTGTCGTCTTTTGGGGCGGCGGTCTCACCCATACCTCCGTTGTGATTGATCACGATATTGCTCAGTTTGATGTTTTCCACTTCCTGGCCGGGCAGACCTGAAATGGAGCAGCCCGTGCTGCCGGCTCCTGTCACGGTGATGTCTTTTATCACCACTCCGTTTATGCTGCCCCGTTTAGGCGTGGTAGTTTTCTGTCCGTAAGTGCTGCCGCGGTTGCCCAGACGCACGAAGATGGGGGTCTCGGTACCTTTCACCGTGATATCGCTCACGGTCACATTGGTGATTCTGCTGCCGTCGACACTCTCTATCGAAATGGCCGAGATGCCGTTGGCACGTCCGTTGTGCACCTTCTTCTGCTTGCTGGGTTTCACCGTGCAGTGGCTGAAAGTGATTCTGTCGAAGTCGCCATAGGTCTCCGTGCCTATCTTGAGCGCATTGCAGTGACTGCTCACCGTGCAGTTGGTCACCGTGATGTTGCTGCAGGGTTGTGAGGTGAAGTTCTTCAGGCAGATGCCGTCGTCGTCGGCATCGACAACAGCTCCGCTCACCGTCACATTGCGGCAGCCGTTGATGTCCATGCCGTCGTTGCAGTTGTTGCAATGGTTGTACACCTTGATGTCTTTGATGGTCATGTTCTCGCAGGCATAGTAGTGCTGCATCCAGACCGCCGAATTGCGCATCGTGACACCGCTCACGGTTATCCCCTTGCAGGTGTCAAAGCGGATCAGCATGGGGCGGGTGATGCCGTGGGCATTGCAGGCGGCGTCGGTGAAGTGCTTCCCCTGTCCGTCGATGGTGCCGCTGCCGGTGATGCCGATATTGACGGCATTGGCGGCGAAAATGAGCTGCGATGTGACGGTGACGCCAGGGCGGCCTTTGGAAAGCACGTAATGGGCGGGATTGGTGCTGCCCAGCAGTTTGGCTCCTTGCTCCACATGGAGGGTGACACCGCTCTTCAGTACGATGGCGCCTGTCACAAATTTGCCCTTGGGCACCACCACGCGGCCGCCGCCGGCTTTGTGGCATTCGTCGATGGCCTGCTGGATGGCTGCCGTGCAGGGCGTCTTTGACCCCTTCTTGGCCCCGTAGGAGGTGATGACGAAGTCGCGGGCAGTGACACCGAGGCAGAACAGCAGCATGAGGCTGGTGAGCATGAGGTTCTTGATGGTCGTTTTCATAGGGTAGGGGTTTTGGTGGGTTATTCATACTTTGCCCAGCAGGATGCGAAGGCGAAGGAAAAAATCATTGGAGAAGTGCCCCATCGTGTAACGGCGGTCGGCAAATAGCCGCAGGCGTCTGGCGACCGATTGCCTGTACAGGGCCATCTCTTCCACTGCCTGTCTCCTCGCCGCCGGCATACTGGCGGCATGGCAGCGGAGCAGTTCGCGGGCCATTTCTTCCCGGTAGTGCTGGCTCCAGAAGGTGCGCAGCGTCTTCATGCGCCGCTGCCACACCTCTCGCCAGGTGCGCTTCTGGCCTATCTGGTTGTGGTCGTGCTGGCGGTAGAGCATGTGCGATGTCTCGTCGTAGCACACCGTGCCGATGGCGGAGGCCACCTGGTATACCCAAAAGTCGTGGGCGCTCACCCTATGGGGCGGATGGTTCCTGATGTGGCTGGCCAAAGTGTTGTCCATCACCATCGTGCACCCCACGGTGAGGCATTTCACCATGGCGGTGTAGATGTCGAAGTGCAGTCCCGCGGGCTTTACAAGTCCTTCCTCTCGGCCGTTGCGGTAGTAGGTCACGTTGGAGCAGTAGAGCACACATCCTTGTTCTTGTTGCTCTATCATACCGACGGCGCGGGAGAGTTTGTCTGGCAGCCAGATATCGTCCTGGTCGCAGAAGGCGTAGTAGTCGGCGTCAGGGGCTGCGTGGATCAGCAGGTGCATGAAACTCATGGCCCAACCCAGGTTGTCGCCGCCATACCAGGTGAGCTTGCCTGCGTCCTGCCAATGGTCCAGTATGTCGCGGGTGCGGTCGGTGGAGCCGTCATCGCGCACCAGGATGTCGGTTTCCACATCCTGCTGCGATAGGAGCGACTGCAACTGCTCTTCCAAGAAATCCTCGCCGTTGTAGGTAGACATCAATATGGTTACTTTCCTTTTCATGGCGTTCTGAAATGTTTCGACAGGAGCGACACTTGTATCTTCTGCTGCATGATGAGCACCACGAAGAAGATAAACTGCATGACCGGCACCAGACTCATCATCACGTTCTCTTGGAAGAACTGCAGCACCAGCACATACACTACATACACATAGAGGCATTTGCCCACGCCACTGCCGTTTCGCATCAGCCGGTAGCACCAGCCCGAGAAGAATCCGTAGAACACGGCAAAGAAGGCCACGCCCCTGTATTTGAAATCCTCAAAGAAGGGTTGGAACACGGTGAACACATTGGTGGGAAGCGGCACCCACACAAACTCCTGCAGTTTGCTGTTCAACTCATAGTCTCCGCCGAAACGGTTCAGGAAGAGGTATATGGTGGCAAAGGTGTGGGAGCCAAACTGCGGTGTCAGGTCTTCGGTCACCTGCTCGAAGGCCACCGAGGGCGAGAGAACGTAGATGGCGAAGAAGTCGAGGAAGGGAATGGCGTCGTTGGGGTCGGCGTCTTCAGTAAAACTGCGTGCCGAATTGATAATGAAAAACAGCAGCACGATTGTGGCCAGTGAGAGGATGATGGAGCGGATCTTTATCACTCCTTTCTCATAGAGTACGAAGAGCACGGAAAGGAAGAGGAAAAAGAGCATGCCTTTCTCCATGATGGCAAATGCGCTCATCAGACCGGCCATGATAATGGTGAGAAGTTGCCAAAGCGGTATCTTGGGATACCGCCACAGACCGACCACAATGAGCACCTGGTTCATCACATAGGAGTAGTTGAGGAATCCGTAGCTCTCATCGCCGTAGACAGCCAGCAGACGGATATTGCTCAGCATGTCGGCCGTGTCGAACATGGTCACCACCTGGATAATCTTGTACAGGTAGAGGGGGGTGATGACCATGGAGATGACATAGAGCGTGTTGAACACGACCGTGCTGATGGGCGGCGATTGGGCAATGGTGCCGGCATCGGCATTCGACTTGGGCAGCACATGATAGGTGATGAGCGCTGAGGCACAGAAAAGGGGCACCCAAAGGGCCAGACAGGTATAGAATTGGTCGCCGAGAGGATACAGCAGGTCGCCTTGAAACTGAAACATCACCACAATGGCCAGCCACACCGCCGTGGTGATGGTCCATGGCGAGAAGGTGTCGCCTATCTTGAAAAACAGAAAGGCGGCAAGCATGATGCCCATGATGAGTATGAACAGTATCTCCATTACGACGCGGCTTTATGTTCATGATAGGTGCGGCGGCCCAGACACCACCAGGTGGTGGCGACAAAGGCCAGAAACAGGAATGCCGACACATAACCGAAGGTGACGGGACCCGACGGCTCCTGCGCAACAGAGGCATTCTTCAAGACGGCAAACTTGAGAGAGAACTTGTCGACGAAGGCCTTGGCGCGGAAATACTGCTCGCGGTCTCTTGAGTAGGCACTGAAGGTGTTGTCGTACTCATTCATCAGATGGTCTTCCATACTCTCTGCCACGGCCGACGTGAGGTCTTGGTGGCTGTCTCTGAAACGGGTGTACTCATCGCGCGCCGCCTCAAATCGACGGCGTGAGTCTTCCATCTTGCTGATTGCGGTCTTCAGGTCGCGGGTGTATCTCACACGGGCATAGTCGGCCAGGTGTTTCTCCAGATGTGCCCTCACCGAGTCGGCCAGCAGTGCGGCCACCACAGGGTCCTGGTCGGTCACCTGCAGCACGACGGTACCGTATTTCGACGACACCTTCGAGCGGATGTTCTCGTGGATGATGGCATGAATGCGGTCTCTCTCCGAAAGTGTGTCGCGGCTGATGCCTCTCCATATCCGCTCCCAGAGCGAGGATTTATGGTCGTTTGCCAGGTAGTGGTAGTAGTCGGTGCCCTTGTTCTCGAGCCGCACCTGCGACATCTCCTCAATGAAGGAGGGTGAGCCTATCAGGCGGTAGTAGACTTGGGGCATGCGGAGGCCTTTGTGCTCATTGATGGCTCCTTTGGCCCAGGCGGCCATGTTGTTCAGACCGATGAGCAGGTCGGTCTCGAAATGCTCGTCGCTTATCTTCACCTGCGAGGTGTAGCATTTGGGAATGCCGGCGCAGATGATGAGAGCTGCCACGATGGCCACGGCCGAGGTGACGGCATAGCTCCGCCAATGGAGAGAGCATTCTCTCCACACGCTCCACCGGGGAGCTGTCTGGTGCGTGTCGTCGTGAAGGGCCACCTTATGATGATTTTCTATGCCAACAGGAATACGTCCTTGCGGTGCTGCCACATCAGTATCAGCACGCGGAGCACGAATCCAAGAAACATGAAGATGGTCATGACCATCAGTTTCGACTTGTTGATGTGTTTCAGCGGCACGGAAGCCGACTGCACCACGGTGAAGGCAGGGGTGCTCTCCTGGACCTTGGCCTTGGATATCTGCAGCTGCTCATACATCTGGGTGTAGGCATTGTACTTGAGCTGCATCTCATTCTCAAGGTCTTCCTGCTTGGCACGGTAGGTCTGCAGGATAAGGTCCTGGTTGGCGTCGGAGTAGGCGGCGTATTGCTGCCGCGCCGTCACATATTCCTCCTTCGACTCCATGAAAAGCTTCTCCATATAGGCCAGGTCATTGCGGGCTTTCTGGGTGCGGTATTGGGTAATGAAGGCCTGCAGACGGTTCTTGATAGAGTCGGCCATCACTGCAGAGATGACAGGGTCCTGGTCGGTCACCTCAATGGTGATGACACTGGTCTTCTTGTCTACCGTGCAGTTGATGCTCTTGCCTATCTTGTGGGCTATGTTGTACTGCATCTTGCTGAGATGAAACGGGTTCACCTTCGTGCTGTCGCCCGTGAAGGGCACATCGTCGGTCTTCAGCTTCGCAACAATGTCGTGCAGCAGACGGGCCGGAAATGTGTACCAGGCTTTCTTTGTGTAGTTCAGCAGATAGTCGTAGTAGTCGGTGGTCACACTGCCGTCTTTCGTGGTCACCTCAACGGGAAACAGACTCACGATGAAGTCGTTCGATCCTATCAGGTCGGGATACAGCTCTGGATAGATGGCATCGCTGCTGCTGCCGAAGTCCATGTCCATACCCACCATCGAGGCGATGGAGGATATGTTGGAGGTGAGGCTGTTGCCGGTGGTCGACTCGGGAGCGAGCATCACCGATGCCTTGTACTCCTTGGGCGTGCCAAAGGCAACGGCCAGACCCAGAACGGCTGCTATACCGAGAAATACGGCCATCATCAGCTTGTCTTTGCCGATGACTTTCAGCAGTTCGATGAAGTCGACTACAATTTTTTTGCTTTTTCTTTCTTCCATATCTGTAGTGTTTTTCTTACTTATCGGTTTCTCAGTACACGCCGTTTGTAGCGCAGTTTGTATCTGATGTATTTCAGCACTGAGCCATAGCCCAATGCGCGGAGCATGCTGTAGTTGGCATGGTTGTTCTTCAGAATCTTGACCAGATGCTTCATGCGGTAGCCAAGGGTCACCTTCCTGATGTCGCGGGCACCCACGGTATTGGTGCCGTGCTGGCGGTAGAAGACCAGGGGCTGGTCAATCAACCGCACCGTGCCTCCTTGGCTCAGCACGCAGTAGGTGGCCCATACATCGTGCATGGCCACCGGTTTCGCAGGCTTGCGCACAGCCTTTCGGGCGGCGGCGTTCATCATCATCGTGCAGCCGGTGACAAAGGGTATCACGGCCTCGTCGAAGGTGGTGAGGTATTCGGGGTGCAGACCATTGTAGCGCAGGAAAGAGCGGGCTATGGGCTGGAGGGTGCTGTCCACCACATACAGGTCGGTGTGCACGATGACGGCCCGGCCGGGTGTCTTCTGCTCTTCCTGGCGCATGGCCTCAAGACTCAGCCGCACCTTGTCCTCATCCCACACGTCATCGTGGTCGCAAAACAGATAGTAGTCGGCTTCCACCCGTTCCAGCATGCTGAGGAAGTTGGCGCAGGCCCCATGCTGGCTCTCATAGCGAAGCAGCTGTATGTTCTCATGTTTTTGCGCATAGTCTTCCTCCAGAGCCAAGGTGCCGTCGGTCGACCCATCGTCGTGGATGTAGACGGTGAAATAGGGGTACGACTGCCTCAGGAGCGAATCAATCAGTTCCCCCAGATACTGGGCTCCGTTGTAGGTGGCCAGCAGAATGGCTATAGTGGGTCTTTCCATGCGATGAGGCCTATTTAATCCATATTCCGGTTGCTTTGCCGTGTGTCAGACGGTGCAGCTGTATCTTGTTTACGATGAGTCCCGGCACATTCACCAGTATCATCACGATGAGCACACTCGTTATGTTGTGCCGGTAATGCACCATGAGGTAGGTGAGCGGGATGAACACGATGGCGGCCGTCACCGTCAGGATGAGCTGCAGTTGGAGCGCTCCGATGCCGTTCAGATAGTACGAATAGCTCAGACTGGCCAGAATGACCAGCAGATAGACAGCCATGAGGATGCTCAGCGGCAGGGGTATCTCCACCTCGGTGCCCACCCATTGGGCATACACCGGACGCGAAACAGCTACCATCACCGCCAGCACGACGGCCACGCCCATCACAATCTTGTCCATGCGCCGGCGGGCCTGGCGTATCCAGGCTATGTCACCTCGGGCATAGGCATCGGTGGTGGCCGACCAATAGGGGGCGCTGATGATGGTGAAGACGAGCATGGTGATGCTGAAGTAGCGGTACGCTATCTGATAGGGGGTAACCATCGACGGGTCGAAAAGTTTGGAAATCAATATGTTCGACGACATGAAGAGCAGTATGCCGGCTATCTGCAGCACAAAAAACTTCACACCGATGGTGAAAAGCGTACGTACGGCATGGCGGTTGAAGGTACCGAACGAGGGGCGCAGCTTGGGGTAGCGCCCGTAGAAGGTGATGGGGTAGGCGATGAGATAGGTGAGCAACGGGGCGGCCGTGTTGACCACGGCGATAAGCAGCAGTGAGCCGCTTCCGCCCATGTATACCAGCCAGGTGCCCACAAGTTGCAGGGTATGGCCTACGGTGACCAGTAGGTTGTTCACGGCCGGCAGTTGGAGCCCCAAATAGAAGTTGCCGATAAACTTGAAAATGAAGGTGGCCGATACGAAGAGGATGGAAACGGCCATGATGTCGCCCAGGTTGGGTATCACCGCAGGGTCTACATTCAGAAAGGCATGCAGGTCGAACGTCTTGACGGCGGCTATGGCCGCCAGCATCACGGGCAGGATAATGAGGGCCAGCATAAAGAAAGTAGAAGACACGGTCTCGCGTGCCTTCTTCATGTCTTCCTGGGCCAGGTAGGTGGCCAGCTTGTTTCGCAATCCGTTGCCCAAACCGATGTCCAGGTTGTCTATCCATATCAGCATAGAGCTGATGGTGAGCCAGATGCCGTTCTTGTAGTCGCCCAGGCAGTGCAGTGTAAGAGGTACGAGCAGCAGGGTCACAAGACCTGACCATCCCTTGATGAGAAAGGAGAAGAAGATGTTCTTCCTCATCAGGGCAGTGCGTTTGTCGGAGCCAAGAATTCGCTGCAGGTTCACTTCTTATGGCTTTTACTTGAGAATGTTGGCTATCGTGGCGATGATGGCGGCGAAGGAGCCTACCGAGGTGGCGATGCTCAGCGTCTCGGCCAGCGTGGTCTTATTGATGGCCTTGGCAGGCACCACAATCTCGCAGCCGGGCTGCGGCTTGGCGTTGTGGCTCACCTTGGCCACCTTGCCGTTCATGTAGATGATGTAGGCTTGGCGTTTCTTGGCCTTCGTGCTGAAACCGCCCGCCTGGCTGATGTAGTAGCTGGCACTCTTGCCCTCCTCATACACCACGGTGTTGGGGTAGAGCACCTCGCCGTTCACTTTCACGGTGCCGGTGTAGGGAGGCACCACGATGCGGTCGCCCTCGCGCAGCACAATGTCTTCGTCGCTGCCGGGGTGTAGCACAGCCTGCTCCAGGTCGATACCCACGGGATAGGTCTCGCCCACCTCATATTTCTTAAGCTGTTGTGTCTGCTTCAGGTTGGCAATGTTGGCATTGCCGGTCTTGGCTATCTGCTCCTGCAGGTTCTGCTCGGCCTGCTCCTGGGCGTCGCGCAGAACCTTGATGGCGCGCTGCCGCTCCACCTCGTCATACTTGCGCTCCAGACGGGCGCCGCGCAGGTAGGCGCGGTCGTTCACACCACCGGCTTTCTTCAGCAGTTCGCTCACACGCATGTTGTTGGTGGTCAGCGTGTAGGTGCCGGCAAACATCACCTCGCCTTCTATCTTCACGTTCTGCTGCTTGCTGTAGCCGGGGCTGCGGCGCACATACACCTCGTCGAAGGGCTGCAGGGTGAAACCGGGCTCACCGTCTATGATGAAACCTTCCTTCAGCGAGAAACTGTAGGTATGGGCGATGAGGCTGTCGTTGGTCATGGCGCCGGGGTTGATCACGCGGCGCGCCACGTCCACCTTGGCGGTGGAGGCCGTCTCCTTCAGACCGCCGGCCTGCAGGATGAAGTCTTCGATGGTTTCATTGGCGGCATACTTGTAGATGCCGGGGTAGTTCACCTCGCCGTGGATGGTGATGGTCTGCTCTTCCATCAGGTCCTGCCGGGTGGGTATGTAGAGAGCGTCGTTGGGCTGGAGGGTGATGTCGCTCACCGTGCCGGCCAAAATGCCGTCCACGTCAACCTGTATTACCTCCAGGGTGCGGTCCTTGCGCATGCGGTGCATCACGGCATGGCCGGTGAAGGCGTCCTCACGCAGGCCCTCGGCGGCTTCGAGCAGGGTGCGCACGCTGGTTATCTCACCGCCCACCTGGTACATGCCGGGGCGGAACACGGCGCCTTTCAGCTCCACCATGTTGTCGTAGCGGTCCAGAATGGAGTCTACCGTAATCGAGTCGCCGTCGGTCAGATGGAAGGAGGGCATGTCGAACTCATCCACGTTGAACACCGAGTATTCGCGGCCCGACTTGCGTATCACGCGCACCGACTTCTTGTAGGCGTCGCCGGTGAATCCGCCGGCATATTTGATCAGGCTTGAAAGACTCTCGTTTTTCTTCATCTCATAGTACATGGGGCGCTTCACCTTGCCCGCCACGTTCACCAGGCAGTCGTAGGCGCCCACCATCACCACATCGTTGTCGGCCAGGCGCACATTGCCCGTCAGACGGCCGTTCTGAATATAGTCGTACACATCGACCACCGAGATGAGCTGGCTGTTGCGGTACACCTTGATGTTGCGCAGCGTACCCAGTTCGGTGGGACCACCGGCCATGTAGAGGGCATGGAACACGGAGGCGAAGGCCGAGAGGGTATAGGTGCCGGGTGTTTTCACGTCGCCCATCACATTCACCATGATGGAGCGTGTCTCACCCACTGTGAGCCGCAGTTTGCTGCTCTGGTAGCGGGCACCCAGTTTGGAGCGTATCGTGGCGTTGGCCTGGTTCACCGTCATGCCGGCCACATACACGGGGCCGTAACCCTCGATGGTGACATGGCCGTCGGGCGACACCACACTTTCTATCGTCTTCTGCGAGGCGCCGTAGATGTCGATGTAGACGGCGTCGCCGGGGCCCAGACGGTAGGTCTCGGGGGTGGCGATGTTCATGTTGGGCTCAAAGGTGAGCTGCTTGTTGCTGAACAGGTCGTGGCCGTAGATTTTCTTCTTCTGTTTCTTCACCCGCTCCAGCAGGTTCTCATACATCGTGATGGTGTCGGCGGGCAGCCAGGAGTTGAGCTCGTCGACGAATTCCAGGTAGTCCTCGTCCTCATCGTCGTAGGTGCGCTGCGTTATCTCGTCGTCCTTGATGCGGTAGCCGGAGTTGTAGCGGCTCATGTCGGTCGAGATGTCGGGTATGCGGTCGGTATACTGGGCATCCTCATACTGTGTCTTCTTGTTGCGGGTGCGGTCGGTGCTCGTCTGCGTGTTGGCGGAGAGGCCGCCCAGACTTTCATCCTTCGACATGCGCTCGTATTTCTTGCGCACGCGCCGTATCTGGTTGATGTCGACACCGCGCTGCATGAGCTGCACCACAATCTGCTGCTGCGAGGTGCCTGCCTCATGTTCCTTGATAATGAACTGGAATACCTGCTCATCGGTCATCGACGACTGCGCCGAAAGGCACAGCGGCATGAACACGGCTATGAGCAAAAGTAGAATCGTCTTTTTCATATCGTGATAGGAATTTTGTTCAGAATTTCTTGCCGCTCACCACGTTGTAGACCGTGTTGAGCAGGATTTTCAGGTCGAGCATCAGCGTGCGGTTCTCCAGGTAGCGCACGTCCATGTCAAGCCGGCGGAGCATCTTCTCCATCGTGTCAGTGTAGCCGTTGTAGAGGGTGGCCTCGGAGGTCAGCCCCGGCCGCATCTGGTAGATGAGGCGGTAGTCGTGGCTGTGCTCCATAATCTGGTTGATGAAGTAGCGGCGCTCGGGGCGAGGACCCACGAACGACATGTCGCCTTTGAGCACGTTCCATAGCTGTGGAAGTTCGTCGAGATGGTGGTCGCGAAGAAATCGCTCAAAGCGGGTCGACTTCACACTGTCGCTCTGCGCGATGAGCTGCGGACCCTCGTCTTCCACCACGGTGCTCATGGTGCGGAACTTGTAGATGTTGAAAGGGCGGCCGCCGTAGCCGATGCGCTCCTGCGAGAAGAACACCGGACCGTTGTGCTGTATCTTCATGATGAGCATGATGACCAGATAGAGGGGCGACAGCACCACAAGCCCTAAAAGGGCGCAGACAAAATCTGCAACCCTCTTCACGGCCCGCTGGCAACTGCCCATGGAGTCGTGGCTGTAGGAAAGGCTCAGGGCCTTCTCTTGATATATCTTGACCAAAACTTGAAGTCTTTTCTAATTATATAACACATTTTTCGCAAAATTGTTGCAAAGGTACTCATTTTTTTTCAATATTATAGACAGTGCTTGCTTTTTTGGACAGGTGGCTGCTGATACAGCGTGGAAAGCTTGTATGAAGCGCCGCTTTCCGAGGCCGGAAAAGGGCGGCTGTTTTTGTGGGATAATGGGGAAAATGGTTGGGAAAAGAGAAAAAAATAGTATTTTTGCAGTCTGAGAATGAAACCATGTCAAGGATGCAGCAGCTTTTTCGCACTTTCTTTACCGCTCTTGTCTTTGCGCTGTCGATGACCATGCCGGCAGCGCAGCAGGATGATATGGTGCGGAAGTGGATAACGCTCTCCTCGCAGCAAGTGATACATGAGAAGTGGGGCGAAAACTTCAATTCCTTCCTCAACAGCTACCGCATCAAGGAGGCTTGCCGGCGGCTCGGAGATGTTGACCACTACGGACAACTCACCATCGAGGCTATCGCAACGGGGGTGGGGTTCCGCTCGCGCACCTCTTTCGTGACTTCTTTCAAGCGTATCACCGGACTCACCCCCTCCGAGTATCAACGGCTGGCACGAGAGGAGGTTTCTGCTGCCCTGCCGGAGTAGCAGAGAGGCCGAAGCGATGTGGCACGAATTGCCACACATGTGTCGAAATGTCGACTGATTTCTGAATTTTGAACGGTTTCCGTAAGATTTATGCCCTGTTTTTGTAGGAAATTCATACTTTTGTGGCATAAAAGCACAAATACCTAAATGAAACGTTTTTTATGCTCGCTTCTGCTGATGACCGTCACAGCGGGGGCTTTCTCACAACAGACCGCCAGACAGCGTGCCGTCAGCATGGCGGCCGAGTGCCTGAAAACCGATGCCGCCAACGTGGCGGTCAGTGTTTACCATGCTCCCGCCTCTAAGGAAGCCGGGCAGCCTGTGCTGTATGTGGCCAACAAGGTGCGCAACGGCGGCTATGCCGTTATCGGCACGGACGGTACCCATGAAGTGCTCCTGGGCTATGCCGATGAGGGGACACTCGACCCCGACTGTGTGCCGGCACCGCTCAAAGAGTGGCTCGACCTGTATGCTCGGCAACTGGCGCTCGCCGCACAGCAACCCGGCACCTGGCGCATAGCAGCCGCACAGCAGGAGCAGGTGGACCCGGTGGCACCGCTGCTGGGCGATATCATCTGGGACCAGACCTATCCCTACAACCTGCTCACCCCGCTCTATGTGGGCACCACCCATGCCGCCACCGGTTGTGTGGCTACCGCCATGGCGCAGGTGATGCGCTACCATCAGTGGCCGGCACAGGGACAGGGGGAACACAGCTATGTGTGCACCACGATGAACAATGTGACGCTCTCGGCCGATTTTTCCCAAAGCACTTACCAATGGCAGCACATGACACCCAAATACTCTGCCGTAAGCACTGAAGAGGAGTGCATGGCGGTGGCGCAGCTCATGAAAGACTGCGGCTATGCCGTCGACATGCAGTATGGCGAGCAGAGCGGCAGCAACATCGAACTGCTGCCCAATGCCCTCACCACCTACTTCGACTATGACCCCTCGATTGGCCTCTACAACCGGCAGTATTACACCCAGAGTGAGTGGCACGACATCATCTGCCGGGAGATACGCGAGCACCGTCCCGTCTTCTCTACCGGATTTACAGGCGGAGCCGGCGGCCATGCCTATGTGTTCGACGGCTACGATGCCGACGGACTGATTCATGTGAACTGGGGATGGAGCGGCATGTCCAACGGCTATTACCGTCTCTCGGCACTCACGCCGCCCACACAGGGCACGGGAGGTAGTACCGGAGGATTCAACACCAAGCAGGCCATCCTCGTGGGCATGGTGCCCCAGGGCCAGGGTGGTGAAAAGCACATTCAGATAGTGTCGTCCGAAAAAACCAAGGCTACTCCCGCCACGGCCCAGAAAGATGAGGCCGTGACCTTGAAACTGACGGGAAAAATAACCAACTATCACTGGTGCGATGCCGTGGTGGACCTGGGCTTCGGACTCTTCGATGCCGAGGGCACGCTGCTCAAGACCTTCCCCGTGGAGGAAGACGTCGCCCTGGCCGCCAACCAGTATAAGATAGGCCTCACCTGCAGCGAGGCCGACTTCTCCGATATAGCCGACGGGGCGTATGTGGTGCGGCCTGTGGCCCGCAGCCATGGTGACGGGCAGTGGACGGTTGTGGGTAACTACAACTACTCCAAGCCCAACCACCTGCTGCTCACTGTGCAGAACGGCACGCTGTCCTTCCTGTCGCCCGCTCCCTACGACCTGAAGGCGGAGGGCATGGAGACCACCCCGTTCTACAAAGGGGTGGCGGCACAGGTCAAGGCTACCGTCACCAACCAGGGCGACATGGATTACAGCAGCGGCCTCAAAATGGCCCTCTTCGACCTCAATACGGGAGCGATGTTGGCGGCCGGCGACGAATACCTCACCGACATCGGAGTGGGAGAGAGCGTGCAGGTGGCCATGAACAGCGTGTTCAGCGTGAATCCCGGCTCCTACGGACTCTCCATCATCGACGAGAACAATGCCCGGCTCTGTGAGCCGCTGACGGTGGAGGTGTTGCCCGCTCCCGCACAACCTTCCGATCTGCAGATGCTGCAGCAGCTCGCCTTTGCCGACAACAGTAGCGTGCCGCAGGACAAAGTGGACCTTACCGCTCATCTGCAGTGCCCCCAGGGGGTCTTCGCCGGCGATGTAACAGTGTATATCTACGACGAGACGGAAACCACCGTGGTGGGAAGCTTCGATCCCGTATTCACCTTCGTAGAGGAGGGACAGCAGGCCGATGTGGAACTGCACGCCACCTTCGAGAACGGGGTGCCGGGCACTACCTACAAGGCGGTGCTCATCAACCTCTCGGCCTACAGCTTTGTGCAACCGCGCGACCTGGCCAGTTGCCTCTTCACCCTGGCTCCCGCCACCACCGGCATCACACCGGCCATTACAGATGCCGCCGACCCGTCGGCCGTCTATACCCTCGACGGCAGGGCTGTCAGCACCCGGCACCGATTGCCCAAGGGCATCTATCTGCGCAATGGAAAGAAATTCATCATCCAATAAAAACAAACTTATGAAGAAACAATTCATCCTTACGCTTATGGCTTCGATGATAGCCATGGCGCCGTGCGCCGCACAGGAGGCTGCTCCGCATCAGGGACTCCAGAAGAAGGTGGAGCTCCCGGCACGGAAGCAACTGCTGCCCGCACGCAGAGTGAAAAAGAATGTTCCGCAGGCCGACATTGCGGCTTACCAGGGACGCACGTTCTATGGAGCGCTCAACAACTCCGACGCCTGGGACGGTGTGGGCATCGGAAGTGTGCCCTACGGTGTGTATACCTTCACCATGGGCAGTGAGGCCGACTTCCAGCCGGTTTCCACCAACCTGGTGTACAACTTCATGGCCAGCGCCTTCTCGCGCGACTGCCTCTACGGCGTGCAGGCTCTCTCTATCATGGGCGCCCTCAACGGTGCACGCTACCAGGCTCTCGATGCCGAGAACTTCAACACCGTGTGGGAGGAGATGCGTGACGGCTCCTATGGCATCATTCCTTCGGTCATGGCCTATGACCCCACCAGCGACAAGACCTATGCCGCCATGTACAACGATGAGCTCAACGGACTCAACTGGGCTGTGTTCAACAAGACCACACGTCAGTTTGATATTCTGCACAAGTGGACCAACGACTTCCAGCCGCTCACCCTGGCCGCTACCCCCGACGGGCAGTTCTACAGCATCGACGGCAACGGTTACCTCTACATGATCGACAAGACCAATGGCGAGGCTGAGATGGTGGGCGAGACCGGCGTGCAGCCCACCAACTATGTGCAGGCCATGGGCTACGACGGACGCACCGCCAAGTTTGTGTGGCAGGCCGTCGATGTGAGCGGCAGCAACCTCTATGCCGTAGACCCCGCTACCGCCACCACGGAGCTTATAGAGCGCCTGAGCAAAAACGAGCAGGTGTCGTCGCTCTTCTTCAAGGAGAATGCGGCGCTCGACAAGGCACCGGCAGCCATCGACAACCTGCGCTTTGAGTTCACGGAGAATGGCGGCACCACCGGCTACCTGCGCTTCACCATCCCCGCCAAGTCGTACGACGGCGAGTCGATGATGGGACAGCTCAAGATGGATGTGTGGCTCGACGGAGAGAAAATCAAAGACAACGTGGGCGCACTGACCGGACAGTCGCTCAAACTGGCTGTCGACCTGACCAACGACAATCACTATGCTTACGTCATACTGCGCAACAATGTGGGCTCCTCGCCGCTCAACTATGTGTATGCCTATGCCGGCTATGACGTGCCGAAAGCGGTGACCGGTGTGACACTCGCCGTGGAGAACGGACAGGCCAACCTGACCTGGACGGCGCCTGAGGGCGGTGTGAACAATGGATACATCGACTTCGACCACCTCACCTACAAAGTGGTGCGCATGCCTGACAATGTGGTGGTGGCTGAGAGCTTGAGCGGCACTGCCTTCAGCGAGACCCTGCCCACCAAGATGGAGCGCTACTACTATCTTGTGGCGCCCGTCAACGGCGAGGGCAAGCAGGGCGAGTTTACCGAGTCGAACCGTATACTCGCAGGCGAGTCGTTCGGCACACCGTATTTCGATGACTTCAGCGATGAGTCGACCCAGAGCCTCTGGACCATCGTCGACAACAACAACGATACCTATACCTGGACCTACAACTCATGGAGTGCTGCCATGAGCATCAATACCACCTCCTGGGACATTGAGGTGGGATGCGACGACTGGCTCGTATCACCGGGCATCGCACTCAACCCCGGTATCACCTACGCCTATATCGTGAACATGCGCAACACCTTTGCCAACTACCCCGAGCGGGTGAAACTGCTCATCGGCACCGACCCGGCAGACCTCTCCACCTTCACCGTGCTCGATGAGAACAATGCCTACGATGTACTGGGCAACGCCACCGACTGGGAGTGCGACTTCCAGGTGGAGGCTGAGGGTACCTACTACTTCGCCATCCAGTGCGGAAGCCTCAAGGCCGACAACTGCTCGGGTCTCTTCGTCAACTCCGTCAGCGTGGAGGCACTCGGTGCCAACGGCGCTCCCGCCGAGGTGACCAACCTGGCCGTCACACCCGAGGAGACCGGCGAGATGGAGGCGGTCGTCTCCTTCACCGCTCCCGTCAACACACTGGGCGGTGAGCCGCTTGCAGGCAATATTTCAGCCAATATCTACCGCGATGATGCCGAGACGGCCATCCATACCCTGACCGACATCACTCCGGGCGCAGAGGTGACATGGACCGACAACACCGTGCAGGGCGTGGGCAAGCACAAGTATACCGTGGCACCCGCCAACGGCGAGGGTGAGGGCAAGAAGGTGAGCCTGTCGGCTTTCATCGGCGTGTTCACGCCCACCTACTCCGAGTCGTTCGACACCGAGAGCTCGGCCGAGTTCTATACCACCCAGGCCAACATCGGCACGGAGGCTTATCCCACCAAGTGGACCTGGCAGTCGTACAGCCAGAACCTGGGCCTCAGCGCATCGCTCAACCCCGGCAGCCATGTGTGGCTCTATCTGCCCGCCATCAAGCTCGACGCCGAGTCGGTGTATGAGTTCTCCTTCATCTGGAACCACAATGTGTGGGACGGTACCGGTGCCGATGCCTTCATCTACAACGGCATGCAGCCCGACTCCACCGCACAGACCCTGCTGGCTTCGCTGCCTTACACCGCCTATGGCGCCAACCTGCCCGTGGCTCAGGATATCGTGACCACCGAGGCTGGCAAATACTATCCCTCTATCTTCATCGAGGGAACCAAAGACTTTGCCTATGCCATGCCTACCATCGACGATGTGGTGGTGAAGTTTGTGGCATCGGCTTTCGCTCCCTATGCTGTGGAGAACCTCAAGGCTGAGGCCGACCAGGGCGGACAACTCCTGACCAACCTCTCGTTCAACGCTCCCGTCAACGACTTTGCCGGACGGGCGCTTGAGGGCAACATGAAGGTGGATATCTTCCGCGGCGACAACGCCATTCCGGTGCAGACCTTCAACGATGTGAAACCGGGCGACGCGCTCTCCTGGCAGGACCAGCAGCCCATGCATGGCTTCAACAACTACCTGGTGGTGGCCACCAACGATAAGGGACGCGGCAAGGCCGTCACCGACACAGTGTATGTGGGTGTCGACGTGCCCAATGCTGTTGACAACTTCGCTATCGTGGGTTCGGACGACAACCAGAAGGCCATCCTCACCTGGGAGGCTCCCACAGAGGGCATCCACGGCGGTGTGCTCGATGCATCGCTCGCCTATATGGTGTTTGAATACTTCCCGGAGAACCCCGATGAGACCAAGATCTCCTTCCTGACCACCGACCTCAAGGACCTGAGCTATGTGGTGAGCCCCGAGCCCACCGACAAGCAGACGGTGCACTACTACGGTGTGATGGCGGCCACCAGCGCCGGCTATGAGATGATAAAACTCGACTATGTGGTGCTGGGCAAACCTTACGACCTGCCCTTCACAGAGTCGTTTGCCAACGGCGCCGAGACATCCGAGGTGTGGATGGCCGGCGGCGAGAACACCAGCTATGCCGCATGGGTGGAGGCTCAGGACGATGCCAACTTTACCGCTCAGGACGGTGACAACGGCTACGCACGCTACTACAACGGCTCTTACTACGGCAACCGCCTCATGGGCGAGCTCGTGACACCGAAGTTCAAACTCGACCCCGAGGCCGACACGCTGACCTTTGCCGTCTACAGAGGACTCACCTCGACCAATGTAGAGATGCCCTGCCTGCTCGTGGAGCAGAATATCAACGACGGTGACTTCGAGGCCATCAGCGACACCATCTTCGTGGCAGGCGACGGCAATGAGCCCGGCTGGTATGAGTTCGTGCTCCCGATGAAGACCTATCTGGGTGCCAACTTCTCCACCCTCAAGTTCAAGGGCTTCGCCAGCAATATGAGCGAACTGGTGCTCATCGACAACATCCGTATCGTGGGCAAGAGACCTACCGACGGCATCCGCAACATGGAACTGCGACTGACCGACGGCGACATCTACGACCTCTCCGGACGGAAGGTGCCCGCCACGGCTCCGAAGGGTGTCTACATCATCCGGAAGGGTGAGCAGACCCGTAAGGTGACAGTGAAATAATTTTCTCAAATGTTTAGACTGAAAGGGGGTGTTCCAAAAAGGGACACTCCCTTTCTCCTTTCATGTCATAATAAAATGGTGCCTTTTGCGTTTTTATTACAGTTATTCATCTACTAAAACATCTATTCCTATGTATCTAAGAAATCTGTTCACACTGCTGTGCCTCGCGCTCACCTTGGGTGCTCAGGCGCAGGACAATCCCTACCGTGCCTATACCCGGCAGTTGCCCTTCAGTATGCCCGAAGTGGCGGCACCCGTCTTTCCCAAGAAAACGGTGAGCCTGACCCAGTATGGGGCCAAGGGCGATGGAAAGACACTCTGCACCGAGGCTTTCAGCAAGGCCATCGACGAACTGAGCCGCCAGGGCGGAGGCCGCCTCTCTGTGCCGCAGGGGGTGTGGTTCACCGGGCCCATTGTGCTGAAAAGTCATGTCGACCTGCACCTGGAGAAGGGGGCCGTGATTCTCTTCTCGGGCGATATGGACCTCTATCCGGTCATCGAGACCAACTATGAAGGGGAATTGCGTAAACACTGCCAGTCGCCTGTGTCGGCCGTAGGCCAGACGGATATTGCCATCACCGGCCAGGGCATCATCGACGGCAACGGCATCTGCTGGCGCCCGCTCAAGAAGGAGAAGGTGACCGAGGGGCAATGGAAGAAATTCACATCCAAAGGGGGCGTCTTTCCACGCTCCACCATGTGGTATCCCTCAGAGGAGAGGGTGAAAATGCGCCCTGTGCTGCTCTATCTGGAGAGTTGCCGCAATGTGCTGCTCCAGGGGGTGACCTTCCAAAACTCGCCCAACTGGTGCCTGCATCCGTTGCTGTGTGAGAACCTGATAGTGGACCAGGTCATGGTGCGCAACCCGGCCTATGCGCAGAATGGTGATGCCATCGATGTGGAGTCGTGCCGCAATGTGCTGGTGGTCAACTCCTCGTTCGATGCCGGCGACGACGGCATCTGCCTCAAGAGCGGACGAGATGAGCAGGGTCGCCGCCGTGGACGTCCCACCGAGAATGTGGTGGTGGACGGTTGCACGGTGTTCAACGGACATGGCGGTTTCGTCGTGGGCAGCGAGATGAGCGGCGGTGTGCGCAATATATGGGTCAACGACTGCCAGTTCCTGGGCACCGATGCCGGTCTGCGTTTCAAGAGTTGCCGGGGTCGCGGCGGTGTGGTGGAAAACATCTACATTCGCAATATCTCCATGGCCGACATCCTGGGCGATGCCGTCACTTTCGACCTGTTCTATGGCGGAAAGTCGGTCATCGAGCAATTGGAGAGCGGTGAGCGCATCAACAACATCGCTGCAGAGCCGGTAGGGGAGGGTACTCCCGTGTTCCGCAACATCGACATCCAGCATGTGGTGTGCCGTGGGGCCCACCGCGCTCTCTGGTTCAACGGACTGCCCGAGATGCCCATCAGCGACATCCGCCTCAGCGATATCACCATCCAGGCCGATGAGCCCGGCGATTTCTTCAACTGCAAAAACATCACCAAGAAAAACGTAGTAGTGGAGTAGAATACGCTGCTCAGGCACCCATTGACATGAATTCTGCTTAATGAAGAGAATGGCCGCTACTATTGATGGCAAGCCGTTTTCGAATTGTTCGAAAGCGGCTTGCTATTAATAAATCTGTCTTTTATTGCTCTAATGTTTCACCTCTCTCTTACGCTGCTGTCTCTCATCTTCTTGCTGGTGATTCATTTCAATGGTGCAGTCTCTTATTCTCTTGATGGTGATTCATTTCAATGGTGCGCTTTAGGCTTTCGTAAGCATCTCGCCAGTGTGCAGCTTCAGCTTGTACTTGGGCTAGTTGCTGTTGGAGAATGGACACGGTTCGTTCCAGGTCTGCCAGTCGACTGTCCTGTTCAAAACGGTAGTCTGTGCGCGCTTGGTGCATACGTTCCTTTATGCCGCCCTCAGTGACAAATCGGTTCTGCATGGTCTGTATGAGTTTGTGAAGCATGGTAATCGCCTGATGAATCAGTGTGATGCAGAGATTTGAAATCTCCTCATCGTTCATCTGCCGTATCTTCTGGGCATAGTCTCTCAGAAAGTTCTTACTTCTGGCATAGGCCCGCATCTTTTCGTAGCGTGGATGGAGATTACCCCATTGCTGCAAGTTGCGCACTCTGAGATAGTCTTCATAGTCGTCGAGAAGCTCCTCGAGGCTTGCTTTCGCCACATTGGTCAGTTTTATTTCGGTCTCGCTGGATGTCGCAGCGGCCTGGTTGCCTTCTGCAATATTCTGTTTCCCACTGCGGGCTGCCTGAACCATCTGGTCGATGGTGCGGTCTCCCCTGCTGAGGAAGTGGTGAGCGAAATAATAGGTGATATCGTAGATACTCTCTGCCACTTGATAGACCCGCAAATGGCGGTAGTGCCCATGCTGCGGAAGAAAAGTTCTCGGCCCCTTCCGATTACTCTGAATACTCTGAATACTCTGAATATTCTGATTACTCTGAATACTCTGATTACTCTGAATACTCTGATTACTCTGAATACTCTGATTACTCTGAATACTCTGATTACTCTGAATACTCTGATTATTCTGATTACTCTGATTATTCATATCATTCTGATAGTTACAATTATCTTTATCCATGGCAGGTACCCTCCTTTCTCTGCAAAAATAGGAAAAAATTCTGAAAGAATCAAGATCACAACAAAATAGGCGAGGAGAAATCCTCGCCTATTGGTAGGAACGGCCGGAGTTGAACCGGCGACCTCTACAATGTCAATGTAGCGCTCTAAACCACCTGAGCTACGCCCCTATATCATTTCGTGGGTGCAAAGATAATGCTTTTTTCCGAAACCGCACAAGGATTTTCAGAAAAAAGCATTATTTTTTTGCGTTATGAGGCCTCTCTGTCGAAAAAGCCTAATTTTTGTAGCTTGAGTATCTCATGATGCAAAGGGCATATGTCTACACTCCTATCACTTCTGAGACTAAGATGAGAAATCAATTCTCCATCCCGGCTTCTTGCTCCACAGGAGCTTTCTCTATGGTGATCGCCTCGGTGGTTTCGGTGCTGTGCCACACAAACTCACCCTCGAACACAAAGCTCACACTGCCGGCTTTCAAATCCTCGTAGGCGCAGCGCTCTATCCAGGTGCCGTCTTCCATCTTGCACTCGATGGTGCCGGAGGAATAAGCCTCAGGCTTGATGCGCACTTCGTAGCGGTCTATCTCATAGAACACACCGGGCTTGAAGGCCTCGCCCATCATCTTGCAATCCTCGGGCGTGTAGGTCGCGGCCATAATCCAGGTCTTTTTGTCGCTCATGTCGAAGAGACGCTTGCTGCCGTCCTCGTCTTCAACAATCCATTTCTTGAAAAGGCGGGTCTCCACACGCTGGGCCTGGCCGGGCAGAGCCAGCAGCAGGCAGCAGACCAGCAGGAGGGTTCTCATGATTTGTCTTGCCATTGCTTTTTTTGATTTATGGGGTTATACGGATTTGCCTGCCACCGGCCGTGAAGGCCGGTGAGGCGGTTTAATAGCTTCTGGCGATGATGACGCGGGCCACGGCGGGCTTGCCGCTCACCATGTCGACACCCGGGGTCTGTTCCACACCGAAGGGCACGCAACGTATCGTGGCCTGGGTCTCTTCCTTGATGCGGGCCTCGGTCTCGGCAGTGCCGTCCCAGTGGCAGAGGAAGAAGCCGCCGTCCTTGACGCGCTCCTTGAATTCCTCGTAGTTGTCGCACTCATAGATGCGCTCGTCGCGGTATTTGCGGGCTTTCTCGAAGATGTTCTTCTGAATGTCCTCGAGCAACTGCTCCACATACTCCACGATGCCCTCGATGGGACGGGTCTCCTTCTCCAGCGTGTCGCGGCGCATCACCTCGAGGGTGCCGTTCTCCAGGTCGCGGCCACCCATGACAAGACGCACGGGCACACCCTTCAGCTCGTAGTCGGCAAACTTGAAGCCGGGACGCTTGTTGTCGGCATCGTCATACTTCACGCTGATGCCGGCGGCACGCAACTCGTTGATGATGGGGGTGAGACGCTCGGTGATGGCGGCCAACTGCTCGGCGCCCTTCGTGATGGGCACGATGACCACCTGGATGGGGGCCAGACGCGGAGGCAGCACCAGACCGTTGTCGTCGCTGTGGGTCATGATAAGGGCGCCAATCAGGCGGGTCGACACGCCCCATGAGGTGGCCCACACCAGTTCGGGCTTGTTCTCCTTGTTGAGGAAGGTCACATCGAAAGCCTTGGCGAAGTTCTGGCCCAGGAAGTGGGAGGTTCCGCTCTGCAGGGCCTTGCCGTCCTGCATCATGGCCTCGATGGTGTAGGTGTCGAGAGCACCTGCGAAGCGCTCGGTCTCGCTCTTCACGCCCTGCACCACAGGCACGGCCATCCACTGCTCGGCAAACTCGGCATACACCTTGAGCATCTGCTTGGCCTCGGCCTCAGCCTCCTCGCGGGTGGCATGGGCGGTATGGCCCTCCTGCCACAAAAACTCGGAGGTGCGCAGGAAGGGACGGGTGCGCATCTCCCAGCGCATCACGTTGCACCACTGGTTGCACATCAGAGGCAGGTCGCGCCACGAGTGAATCCAGTTTTTATAGGTGTTCCAGATAATGGTCTCCGAGGTGGGGCGGATGATGAGCTCTTCCTCCAGACGGGCACCGGGGTCTACCTCTACGCCGCTCTTGTCGTCTTTGGCGCGCAGACGGTAGTGGGTCACCACGGCGCATTCTTTGGCGAAGCCTTCCACATGCTCGGCCTCGCGAGAAAGGAACGATTTGGGAATGAGCAGGGGGAAATAGGCGTTCTGCACGCCGGTAGCCTTGAACATCTGGTCGAGCTGGTGTTGCATCTTCTCCCAGATGGCGTAGCCATAGGGTTTGATTACCATGCAGCCGCGAACGGCACTCTGCTCGGCCAGGTCGGCTTTCACCACCAGGTCGTTGTACCACTGACTGTAGTTGTCTGCTCTCTTCGTCAAATCTTTCAGTTCTTTTGCCATCTTATTTGTTCGTTTTTACTTGTTCTTTGTGTGTTTGATGTCAGCGGCTTCTCCCGAAAAGTGCCGCAAAGACTTATCAGCGTGCAAAATTAGCAAAAAAAAATGAATTGCCCCTTCTTGCCGCTATTTTTTAGAGATTTAGGAGTGTAGAAGTATAGACCCATGCATACGTCTATACTCCTACACTCCTATACTTCTGTACTCTTAAATTAGCTTCTAAAGAATAATCTTCACCGTCTCGCTGCGGTCGGTGCTCTGCATGCGCACCACGAAGGTGCCGCGGCCCAGGTGCTCCTGCTGCATGCGGGCTTTCACCTCGGAACGGGTGCATTCGAAGCTGCCCAGCAGAATGCCGTTCAGACTGTACACCTTGACACGCACCGGTGTGCCGGCGCTGATGCTGGCGATGCCGTCCTCGGCGCTCACCACACGCAACTTGCCCTCGGCGCTCATCAGTTGGGTGTAGTCCCAACCCAGACCGTACTCCGAAATGTCGGGCAGATAGACGGCGGTGGGGGTGCCGGTCACACTCTTGGCGGTCCACAGGATTATCTCGTCACCCAGAGCCGGTGTGTAGCCTTTCATCGTCACGGTGATGTCGCCGTTGATAGAGAGGGTGCTGCCCACCTCAAGGAAGCTGCGGCTCGAGTTGGTGTTCTTGTTGTTGAAGATGAAGAATTCAAGGTGGGAGCCTTCGAAGGCGAAGATGCTCTCCTTCACCTTCATCAAGCCCACCGGATAGCTGGAGGTCACGTTGCCGGGCTTCAGACGGCCGCCTTTCTGGAGGGTGATGCCCTGCAGGTAGCCGCGGCCTGCCAGAGTGCCGCTGTCCTGCGCCACCACCTGATGGCTGCCGAAGAAGAGATTGGTGGTCTGCGAGCTGCTGATGTTGAGCATACCGCCGCGCACCTCTACCTGACCGGAGCCGAGGTTGGGACTCTCCTTCATCAAAGTCCAGCTGCCGGAACCCACTTTTGTGATGGTGCAGCCTTCGAACGTACCGGTGAAGGTGATGTCGCTGTTCAGATAGCCGATGGTGTAGCGGCCGCTGCCGGCCAGGGTGCCGCCGCCGGTGAGTTGGCCGATGGCGAAGTCCTTGCCGCTGTTGCTCATGCGGGTGGCCACGTGGAGCGAGGCGTTGCGCATGCCGTAGCTGTTGTTGAAGGTCATCTCGGGGTCGTAATGGCCGGTTTTGAGTCCGTTGATGGTCAGCTTGCCGGTGAAGTTGCTCCAGTTGCCGTTGAGCGAGATGCGCGGACCGGTGGCATAGACGGTGATGTCGCCGTCGCCGGTGAGCGAGCCCGAGTAGCTGCACCGCTGGTCGAGATACCAGGTGCCGCTCTCGTCGGCCGGTACTTTCACATTGACGGGGTTGCTCGAGTAGCTGTAGATGTCGTCCACATCGCGCATGATGCCGCCCATGAGCACCACGGTGTCGGGATATTGCTGCACGCTGTTCACCTCACCGGCCTGCAGGGTGCCCTCGCTCACGGTGATGGCGGCCACACCGGTCACCTTGCCGGTCTTCAGGGTGCCGTTGCCCTTTTTGGCGAGGCGGTTCTTGCCGTTGAGCGACGAGAGGGTGCCGTCGGCGGTGAAGGTGGTGTTGGCGGGCACCTCGATGCTACCGCCCTTGGTGTCGAGCTGTATGGGGTGCGAGCCGGTGAAGCTGCCGTTCACGCGCAGTGTGCCTCCGTTCATCCTGATGGCGTTGGCTACGCCGCCCAGGGCGCCGAACTCAGCACCGGTGGCGTTGCCCAGACTGCTCACGGTGAGGATGCCGTCGGTCAGGATGGTGGTACCTTTGAAGCGGTTCACATTGTTGATGAAGGTCTCGGCGGTGCCTTTCTTCTCGATGTTGCAGGGGCCGACGATACTGTCGCCGCTCAGGGTGTAGGTGAGCACGCTGTTGTCGAAGGTGACGCTGGAGGGCGACACAGGGGTGGTAATTACCACGTTGGGGTTGGCGGCCTCGTCGTTGAACACCACGTTGTCGCCGCTCACGAAGACGTCTTTCTCGCCGCCGATGAGGAAGTTGGCGGTGTTGGCGAAGTCCCAGTTGCCGTCTTCAGAACCGCTCCACACCACATCGGTGGCCTCGCGCATGGCGGTGATGTCGAGGTAGAGAGTGCCGTCTTCATAGGCCAGGGCGGTTTTCTGTCCGCTCAGGCCTTCTATCTTGATGTCGTCGATATTGCCTTCAATCTGGCCCACGGTGCCCAGGGTATAGCGGCCGCCCTCGAGGCGGGTCTCGCTGTCGGCGAAGTGGGTGATGACTTGTATCACCGGTGCGTCATACTCGGGGCCGTACTGCCAGTCTTTCTTCTCGATGCTGAGCTTGCCGGTCACGGCAAGATGGTCGGCCTGGCCGTCTGGCATCATGTCGATGGCCACACGGGCACCGAAGCCCAACTGCAGGTCGCTCACGGAGATGGTGCCGGCCTTGTCGGCGCCGCCGGGGCGGAGCACGGAGCCATACTGCATCTCGATACCCTGCAGGAAGCGGCCGCCGTCGCTCTCGAGCTGGCCGAAGCGGTTCATCCACACATGGCTGTTCTTCAGTGTGCCGTCGAAGCGCACGGTGCCGGCCCAGATGTCGGTGTTGCCGCTGTAGGTCTCGGTCACGTTGGGCAGTACAAGCACACCGTCGCCCTGTTTCACCAGGCGCATGGTGCCGGTGAAGGCACCGCCGGTCAGGGTGTGGGTGAAGGTCTCGGTGGTGATGTTGTCGTTGTTGTCATGGCCCTGCACCCAGGTGGGGGTGTTCACGGTCAGAATGTAGGGAGAGGCTCCGTCGGCCACATTCACCGTCATGTTGCCGGTTTCGGCCAGGAGCACATGTTTGCCGTTCTGGCTGCCGCCGATGCTGCCGCCGCCGGCTATCTCCTCACGGCCGGTGTTGGTGAGGGGTGGGGGAGCCATGGTGATACCCTCGAGCTCGCCCAGGAAGTAGCTGGTGTGGGGCGGCTGGTTGTAGCCGCACATCTGCCACACCATGGCCTGGCGGTACTGGGTGTCGTGCCAGAGGGTGTAGTTGCGCCAAGGGGTCGGTTCGGTGGTCGTATAGATGCGTATGTTGCCGCCGGTGGTGCGCAGCACCAGTTCCTCGCGCCAGTCGCCCAGCAGGTCGCCCTGATAGCAGGGAGTGGCCTTGGTGTCGTTGTTGGTCTGGGTGCCGTGCATAGTCTTCAGCACACCCTTGCCGAATTTGAAGATACGGGCGGCGGAGTTGCGCGAATCGACACCGTTCACGGTCTCCTCGAGCAGGTCGCCGTCCCAGTAGATGCGGAAGTTGAGGTCGAAACCGCCGTTCACGCCTTGGATGTGGTCGGCGGTGACACAGCTGATGGGGGTGTCGTGGCCCGATGAGGCCATGGCGCCGGGATAGTCGTTGCTGAAGTTGCCGGCCATGCTGCGGCCGTCGTCGCCGCCGCCTGCCAACCGGTAGTAGATCTTGCTGGTGGTAGCGTCGCGGTAGTTGTTGGCGGGCAGGTCTTCATTGCAGGCAAACATCTCCTGACCGTGTACGTAGGGGTTGAAGTCGCTGCAGTGCTGGGCGTCGCCATGGCCCAGACCGGTGGTGGAGAGACCGCGGCCGCAGTCGTCGATGACCATCGAGCCGAAGACAATCTCGTCGCGGCCGTCCCAGTCTACGTCGGCCACCTGGTAGTTGTGGTAGCCCTGACCGTACCAGGGACTGCCGGGACTGTTGCAGTTCCAGCGCCAGCGTTCGGTCAGTTCATGGGTGGCGGGGTCTACGTCGTAGGCCACCATCTTATGGCGGGTGTAGATGCCGCGGGCCAGGAAGATGCTGGGCTTGCGGCCGTCGAGATAGGGGGCGCCGAAGAAGTGTTTCGAGGAGCGGTGGCCGTAGCCGTCGCCCCAGGCGGCGTTGAGGTCGGTCTCGCCGGGCTCTAGACGGCGCAGCGGATACTCCATCACCTGATAGGGCTTGCCGGTGAGGCCGTCGAGGTAGACGAGGTACTCATCGCCCTGGAAGATGAACCACTGGCCGCTGCTCCCGGAGGGGTTGCGGTAGTTCTTGGTGGGGTCGCCGATGGTCTGGGTGGTGCCGTCGGCCATGTGGAATACGGTGCCGTCGGCGGCGCGCATCACACACTCGGCGCGGCCGTCGCCGTCCCAGTCGTAGGCCACGATGTTGAGCTCGTTGTGCTGGAAGTCGGTCATGTTCGGACCGGCGTCAATCCACCACAGGCGGGTGCCGTCGAGTTTCAGGGCTTCTATCACGTCGTATTCGCCGTTGTTGCCGCCGGGCAGGAAACCCTTGTTGGCATCGCTCACGTTGATACACTTGAGCAGCAACTCGAGCTCACCGTCGCCGTCGAGGTCGGCGGCGCACACGTCGTTGGGCTCGAAGCTGCTCGACAGCCCTTCATGGGTGAGGGTAATCTCCAGGTAGTCTTGCGCCCAGGGGGTCACGGCATGGCTGGCAGCCTGCTCCTGACCCCGCACCACGGCGCGCACGCTGTACTGGCTGCCGGCGGTGCCGGCGGCGTCGGTGTAGTTCGACACGCTGAGCGGCTCGCTGTTCACCTTCACGCCGTCGCGGTAGAGGTTGTAGGTCACGTCATAATACTCCTCGCCGAGGATGCGCCAGCTGCAGTATACACCGCCGCTGGTCTGCACGGCCACGAGTCCGCGGTCCAGGGCGTCGGTGGCGCGTTGGGCCGATGCCTGCGTGTGGGCCATGGTAAGCGCCAGGCAGGCCATGATGAGTTTCTTAAACATGATGTATCGCTTGTTTTTGTTGTCGTTTTTCTTTCTTATGGCAGGGTTATCTTGCGGGTTGTAAAGTGCCCGTCGGTGTGGAGGGCGCGCTCTATGAAGATGCCGTGGCGCACGGCCTCGGGAGCCACCTGGCGGCCGTCGGTGGTGAAGTAGTCTCTACGCATCACCTTGCTGCTGTCGGTGCCGCTGTCGTAGATGCCCTTGATGCCGTCGGCCGAGATGCCGCGGAAGGAGGCCACATAGTCGGGCAGGTAGTAGCCCAGGTGTGGCGGCTGGTTGTAGGCCACGTTCTCCCAGGCCACGCCCATGCGGTACATATGGTCGTGCATCAGGGTGGGCACGCGCCACTCGGTGGCGTAGGCCGAGGTGTAGATGTTGAGGGTGGCGCTGTCGGCCGTGCTCCACAGCACGATTTCCTCACGCCAGTCGCCGAAGAGGTCGGCGGTCAGGTTGGGGGTGGCTTTGGTGCCGTTGCAGGAGGCGGGGTGGCCGTAGGCGCTCAGGGCGTTGCGGCCGAAACCGAGGCCTAAGGCGGTGTTGGCGCCTTCGTCCCATTTCGAGACGGTGATGTTGTTGAACAGTTCCTCATATTCGTCGCCGTCCCAGAAGATGCGGAAGTTCATGCCGGGGTTGGAGTAGGCGAAGACCTGACCCTGGATGGTGAAACTGTTGGCCTGGGTGGCATAGGTGAACTCGGCGCCACGGTATTTGGGTTCGAAGTCGGCGGCAAGGCCGCGGCCGGTGTCGCGGTCGGAGGTGCGGCGTACGAGCACTTCGCCGGTGCGGGCATCATGCAGGTCGGCACCGTAGGAACCCACGCTCTCCTCGTGCACATCGAACAGCTCGTAGCCGGGACGGTCGGGGTCGAGGTCGCCCAGGTGGATGGCATCGCCGTGGCCGAAGCCTACGCAGTAGAGCAGTTGTCCGTCGTTGTCCACGGCGCCGCTGCCCCAGATAATCTCGTCGCAGCCGTCGCCGTCCACATCACCACAAGAGAGGTTGTGGTTGCCGTTGCCGAAGAGGGTGTGGTAGTTGCCCACCCCGCTGGTGTTGCTGTCGTAGGTGCGGGTGGTCTTGTTCCACTCGGCGTCGTACAGCTCCACAGTGTTGCGGTTCACCGAGGCGTGCAGCCACTTGTGCTTCAGCTTGCCGCCCTCGAAGTCTACCGCCCACACATAGGCGCGGGTGTAGTAGCCGCGGCACATCACGGCGCTGGCGTTGTGGTCGGGACCGTCGAGATAGGCCACGCAGGCCAGGTGGCGGTCGGCGCGGTTGCCGTAGTTGTCGTTCCAGAAGCTCTTCTCGGGATGGCTGTCCACCTGGTTGAACTTTCCGGCGCGGTTGGGGTTGTACCAGATGGTGTGAAGGGCCTTGCCGGTCTGCCCGTTGAACACGGTGAGGTATTCGGGACCGGAGAGGATGCGGCCCTCGCTGTTGCGGTAGTCGGTGGAGTTGCTTGTGCTCAGGATATTGGCATCGTCGGCGGCATTCGACACGTAGTCGCCGTTGCCGTCCATCGAGCCGGGTGCGGTCTTGCAGATCATCTCAGCATGGCCATCGCCGTCGAAGTCATACACCATGAACTGGGTGTAGTGGGCGCCGGCACGGATGTTCATGCCCAGGTTCACGCGCCACAGCTTGGTGCCGTCGAGCTTGTAGCAGTCGATGATCACGGGGTTGCTGCTGCCGCTGTTGGAGTTGTCTTTCGAGTTCTCGGGGTCCCACTTCACGAAGAGCTCATACTGGCCGTCGCCGTCCACATCGCCCACCGAGCAGTCGTTGGGGAAGTAGGCTTTGCCGTTCTGCTTCTCAGGACGGTCCAGGTGCAGCTCCAGGTAAGCTTTCGACCACGGGGTCACCTCGGCGGTGGTGTCTACGGCCACACCGTTCTGCAGGGTGACCACCTGAAAGGTGTCGGTGGCTTTGCCCGATACCCTGACCGAGGTGGTCTGGTAGATGTCTTTCTTCGATGTCTTGCCGTTCTTCAGCAGCTCGAAAGTGGTGCCGGGGGTGTCGGTGCCGAAGAGGCGCCAGCTGGCGAAGTATTGCCCACTGCCGATGGGCATGACCACGAGGCCGCGGTCCAAGTGCTCCATCTGCGAGGTGGGGGTGTCGGGTTGCTGGGCGGCTGCGCCCATGCCCATGGTGAGGGCTGTGGTGGCCATAAGGCCGCGCAGGCTTCTCTGGAAATATTTACTTGTTGTCATGCTGTTAGGTTGTGTTCAGTAGCTTGAAATTGGATGCCGACTGGTGGAGCAGAAGTGCACAGCACGCGGCATTTCTGCAAAATTAGTGTTTTTTCTCCATACATCGCTCCTCTCGGTCAATTATCACAATTGTTTGGGCAAAATAAAAGATGAAAAATGAAAAATTAAAAATGAAAGATTAAAATGAAGAAATGAATAGATGAAAGGTGAAAAGCGGAAAAAAAATTCTGATTAATTTTGAGATTAATTATTGAATAATTACCATGCGAAGCGTGCCCCGCTCATCAATAAATTTTTCATTTTTAATTTTTCATTTTTATTTTTTTTGCTCCTTGGGCAAAAAAAAGCCCTCCGCACAGGGCGGAGGGCTTATAAAGTGGGTTAGGATGCGGTAGGTTTAGCGAACCACAAACTTCTTGCCCTGCTTGATGTAGATGCCACGCTGCAGGCTGTTGGCATTCACCTGTACACCGTTCAGGTTGTAGACGGGAGCGTTGTGGTCGGAAACCATCATGCCGTTGTTGATCTCTTCGATACCGTCGCCGGCAACTGCCTTGAACACGTCGATGCGGGCAATGGCAGTGTCGATACGATAGAGGTTGAAGAGCTCAGTACCCTTCAGCACCTGTACGTTGCTGCCGTCGCCAAGGTTCATGGCCTTGTACTGAGCAGTAGCGTCTTCAACGCTGGTGCCAGCCTCGAATACGGGGTGCACAGAGCTGGTACCGTAGTCGCTGATGATGTAGAGGATGTAGAAGTCGTTGTCGGTAAGACCGTCAACGCCGATAGGACCGTTGGCATAGTTGATGGAAGTGCCGTCGTCGGTCTTGGTACCGGTGTTGATCAGACCGATGCCGTAGTTCACCTTCAGACCAGCCACGTCAGAACCGTCTCCAGCCTCGCTGTACCATGTGTAGACAGGAGCGAACATGCTGTGAGAGTTCTCAGCATTCAGCTTGGAGGGAACGAGGAGGAAGCGGCGGATAGCCTCGCAGCCGTTGGCGGTGGGACCGTAAACCACGTGCTTCTCCTTGAGGTCGTTGCCGTCGGCATCCTGCTCGCCGGTCTTGATCTCATAGTACATACGCTGACGGGCAGTCCAGTTGTTCTCACCCTTCATTTCGCTGGCATCGAGAGGATCGATCTCGGTGAAGCCGAGGCCGGTCAGGGTGCCCTCGCTCATGTGCTGGAAGTCGACAGAAGCGCTCACAGCAAACTCAGTGTTGTTCTCATAGACAGTGGTCGACTCGGCAAAGCCGTAGGCGTGGGTCACCACAGTAAGGGTACCCTCCTGGGTCACGTTGATGCTGGTGCCGCTGGGTACCTCATTCTCGCCGGAAGTAACCACCTCACCGTTCTTGCCTCTGAAGTCGTAGGTCAGGGTTATGCTGGGCTGGGTGGGAACGCTGGCGTTGCTCACGGTCAGGTTGAGTTCCTTCACATAGCCGGTGTTCACCTTCTTGATGCTCACCTCTGCCATCGGGAGGGTGATGACGGAGCAGTCTACCTGCTCAATGGCATGCTCGGAGGTGGCTGTGCCAGCCTCGGTCCAAGCCTCGAGGGTACCGCTGGTGGTGGTCACGTAGTCGTAGGGGCTCTCCACGGCCAGGTCTTCATTGCCGCTGGCGTCCTTCACATGAAGGATCTCATCGTTGCTGGCCTCGAAGAAGATCTTGTAGGTACGCTCGGTCATGTTCACGCCGGTCAGGGCGATGGTGGGCTTGTTGGCAAAGTCGCCGTCTACTTCCACCTGCACCTTCACATCGTCGATGGAGGCCTTGGAGCTGTAACGGCCCAGAAGCACGTTCAGACCGCTGATGTAAGGCTCGGCATTGGGGGCCATGTCAAGAACACCGGAGATAATCTCCTCGGTGTCGCTCTCATCGTTGATGAGGTAGCTGACAGTGCGGGCAGCCACATCCACAGTCACGTGGACATTGTACCAGGCATTCTCCGAAGCGGTGAAGCGGGTGTTGGGGTCGTTGTTGATCATGAAGTCGTAAGCGTAGTTGGTGAAGTCGGAGTTCGACTCCCAATACGGGTTGGTGTCGCCGTAGGCACCCTTCATCTGGGTGATGGCGAACAGACGGAGAGAGTCGGCAGCGGCATACTGGCCGTTGTTGATGGGCTTGGTCACCACGGGGTCACCCTCGGCCGGGGTGTAGGTGTGGGGAACCAAGAGGGCAATCTCATTCGAGAACTGGGTGTTGGCCACGGGGTCGCCGTTGTCAGTGCCTTTGGGGTTGACGTGACCCCACTGGAAGTGTACGGAGTACTTGTTCACCGACTCACCGTAGATCTCGGTACCCCAGGTCAGCACAGCGTTGCGGTTGTTGTTGTTGCCAACAGAGAACTCGAACCACTTACCAAACTCGGTGGAGACGATAGCCATGTTGTCGGCCAGGTTGGGAGAACTCCAACCAGCATCGGCAGCTGTCTTCACGGTCTCAAAATCCTGCTTGTAGAGGTTCTTGATACCGGCGTTTGCAGTCACGCTGAGGGCGAAGGCTGCAAGAAGGAGATAAAATTTTCTCATAATGTTAGGTTTTGATGAATAATAGAATTAATGAACTCTCAGATAGATTTGTTATTATGGGCGAAATTACAAAGAATAGTTCAAACTGACAAATAATTGTTGTTTTTTTTACACTTTTTCAACTATCGCCCTGAAACTAAGATAATAATCTTTTAATGAGGCCTCCACCCCCTCCCTTTCAGGAAGGGGCGGGGCCGTAGTTTTTACCAGCCGGGGTTCTGGGTGAGGGGAGCACCCGACTTGAGTATTTCGCTCTGCGGGATGGGGAAGAGATACATCTTGTCGTCCCACTGGCGGTTCTGAATCACTTTCGGGGTGTAGGTGAAGCCTTCGCCCACCTTGTTGATTTCCATACCGCGGATGGTGGTGAAGTACTTAGGTGCTTCTTTCCATCTTCTCACATCGAAGAAGCGGTGGCCTTCGAAAGCCAGCTCCACAAAACGCTCGTTCTTCAGGCGGCTCATGAAGGTGGCGGCGTCCAGACCCTCTTCGATATTGGGCTGACCGGCACGCTTGCGAACTACGTTGAGGGCAGCGGCAGGCGTCATGATGAAGCCTTGTGCGGCGGTGTAGCCGTCGTCGGTCAGGTTGAGCATGGCCTCGGCATAATTGAGGTAGAACTCAGCCAGACGGAAGGTCACCCATACGTGCTTGCAGGTGTTGGCACCGTTGCCGGCGGTCTGCACCGACTCGGTGACGTACTTCTTCAGATAGTAGCCGGTAGGTGTGGCGAAGGCGGTGGGTAGACCGTTCATACCACCCACGAAGGTCTCCAGGGGAGTGGTGTTGGCGTTGGGCCAGGAGTCGCCGTTGCAGGCTACGGTCAGGGCCAGACGCTTGTCGCGGTTGGCGTAGGGATTCTGCGGGTCGTAACCACTCTCGGGGTCGCTGATGAGCTTGCCGTTGGTCATCTCGTAAGCGTCGACCAGGTTCTGTGAGGGGCAGTTGCCGCCGCCGCCACCGGCACCGGCGCCGGTCATGCCTACCGGGAAGTTGTAGGTCTCGAAGTTGCGGTTCTCCGTCGGCATACGGCGGGCGAAGATAATCTCGCCCAGGGCGTTGGCGTCGCTCCAGCTGGTGTTGCCGATGAAGAGACCCTTGTAGTCGGTCGAGAGCTTCATCTTGCGGGCGGAGCATGAGTCGAGCACGGCCTTGTTCAGCTCAGCGGCCTTGCGCCACAACTCCTTGTCGTTGTTGGGGTTGAAGAGCGGACTGGCGTGATAGAGGGCGGCACGGGCGCGCAGGGCCATCACGGTGAGGTTGTTGGCACGTCCGTTGTTGGCGGGCGACATGGCCAGATTGCCCAGATCGCCGTAGTCTTTGGTGATGCTGTCCTGGATGGCGGCACACTCGCTGTCGATGAACTGGAAGATCTCTTCGGCAGTGGCGCGGGGCTGGGCGTTGGCCTCGTCGGCACTCATGTTGGTGGTGAGGAGGGGCACACCGCCATACTGACGCAGCAGCAGGAAGTAGAAGTAGGCACGGGCCCAGCGGGCTTCCCACTGGTAGTTGTTGTACTGATACATCTCGGCTTCGTAGTTCTTGTCGAGGATGTAGTCTTCGAACTTAAGTCCGGTGAACTCGTCGAGGAACAGGTTGCAGTAGTTGATGCCGTGGTAGCAGGTGGTCCACAGCGAGCTGTTGGCGTTGGTGGGGCTCCAGGCACCGTTGTAGAAGCTCTCGATGGCGTTGCCGTCGTGCGAGTAGACCGACTCGTCGGTGGCCGAGCTGAGCATGGCGCCGCTGTAGTTGCCGAAGTCGCTGTCCAGGTCGGCGTAGATGGTGGAGAGGAATCCTCCGGCACGCTCAAACTTCGTCTTCATGTATTGAGCGTCGTAGATACTGTACTCCTTGTAGTCCATCTGGTCGCTGCATGAGGCGAGCGACAGTGCTGCAAGTGCACTAAGGAATATTTTGTTCAGTTTCATATTCTTCTGTCTGTTTTAAGGTTTAGAAAGACAATGCCACACCTACGACGACACTCTTGGTGAGAGGAGCGGTCACACCGTAGCTCTCGGCATCGGCACCGTCGATTTTGTCCGAGCAGAACAGGTCTACACCGCGCACGTACAGTTTGGCAGTGTTGATGAATCCTGTCTTCTGCATGATGGCCTCGGGGAAGTTGTAGTACACTTCCACGTTGCGCAGCTTGAAGAACGAGCGGTCGCGCATCCAGAAGGTACTGGTCTGGTAGTTGTTGGCGTTGCTCGTGGTGGTCAGGCGCGGATACTTGGCGTTGGGGTCGGGGTTGGAGGGACTCCAGCGGCCGTCGTAGTACTCCTGCGAGAGCGAGGTGCTGTTCAGAAGGGGCCAGTACATACCTTTGGCGTTCAGGTTGGCGGTATAGTTGCCCACACCCTGGAAGAGGATGCTGAAGCCTAAGCCTTTGTACTCGGCGCCGGCATGGAGGTTGTAGAAGATCTCCGGTGCATAGGCGCTGTGGCCGATTTTCGTAACGTCGTTGGCGTCAATCTTGTTGTCTCTGTTCACATCCTCATACTTGATGTCGCCGGGGCGCACGGTCGAGAAGTTCTGAACAGGGCTGGCGTCGATGTCGGCCTGGTCGCGGAACAGACCGATGGCTTTCAGACCATAGACAGAGTTGAGGGGATTGCCCGTCTGCACAAGGTTCTCAAAGGCTTTCGGCTCCTCAGCCTGCTCCTTGATCTCATTCTTGTTGAAGTTGAACATACCGCCCACATTGAAGGTGAGGTCGCCCAGACGCTTGGTGTAGTCGAGCGAGAGCTCAAAGCCGTGGCTGTCTACCACACCGGCGTTGATGTAGGGAGCGTCGAAACCGATAAGCTTGGTGTAGGCGCCGGCACCCGATACCCAGATGTCGGTGCGGTGCTGCATGTAGAAGTCGAGTTCTGCATTCAGACCCTCGAAGAGCACAGCGTCGATACCTACATTATATTTGTAGGCTTTCTCGTGCTTGGGATTGGCGGTGGGAAGGATACCCAGGGTGGTGTTGGCGTAGATCACGTCGTAACCGCTGCCGAAGGGATAGCTGCCGGTGGCCGAGGTAGCCTGGCCGTAGCTCTCGGCGTAGTAGTTCCACACGTTGTCGCCCGGCACATAGTCGGCATTGATGATGCCGGCGCTGGCACGGAGCTTCAGGAAGTTCACCACAGGATTGTCTTTCAGAAATTCCTCGTTGGAGAGCACCCAGGCTGCCGATACGGTGGGCGAGAAGTTCCACTTGGTGCCAGGGGCCAGACGGTTGGTGCCGGAGTAGAGCAGGGCCACCTCGCCGATGTACTTGTTGGCGTAGCCGTAGTGGCCGAGCCACGACAGGTTCTGGCGGTAGATGGTGTAGTCGGTCTTGCCGGTGGTGTTCTGGTACTCATAGTCCCACTTCAGCTGACTGTATACATAGTGGTTGTCGTTGAAGGTGCGGTTGAAGTTGAAACCGGCCGAGAAAATCAGACGGCGGGCCCAGTCGGTGGTGCCGGCTGCCTTGCCCATGGTGCCGGGAGTACCCGACGACCAGTAATCGCCCAGCACGGGCTTGCCGCCCTCCCAACTTGTCACGGGATAGTTACCGTAGACATAGGTCATGCTGTGGTTCTCGTAGAGGGTTGAGTAGGTGTCGTAACCCAGACGGGCGGTGAGGCTCAGACCCTCAATCCAGTATTTGAGGTCCTGGTCGAGCGTCATGTCGGCGAAGAGGGCACGCTCATGGAGCTTGTAGTAAGCGGCGCCGGCCGACTGAGCCACGGGGTTGAGTGTTCCGTCGTAGGTGCTGCTGCCGCCCCATTCTCCGTTCTCGTTCATCACGGGGAAGGCCAGCGAGGGAAGGCTGTACACCTTGTCCCAAAGGTCGGCCTGCTCGCCCGGCCGCGACATCTCGCTGAGCACACCCAGCATGTTCACCTTGAGCATGGTGGTGGGAGTGAGGTCGATATCGAGGTTGGTGCGCAGGTTGCCGCGCACATACTTGTCCTGGGTGCTGTAGCCGTCGTTCTTGTCGAACTGCTTGATGAATCCCTTGTCGGAGAGCAGGTTCACCATGGTGAAGTAACGGAAACGCTCGCCGCCGCCGCTGAACTCCACACCAATCTTATTGTTGGCGCCGGTCTTGCGGAAGGTCTCGTCCATCCAGTTCACACTGGGATACTGATAGGGATAGCTGCCGTTCTGGAAGGCGGCAATCTCCTCCTGCGAGTAGCGGGGAGCGGAACCCTCATTGGCCAAAGCCTCGTTCACGGCGCTGGCGAAGGTGGCACCGTCGACAAACTTGGGACGGTCGCTCTGGAAATTGAACAGATGGTCATAGGTGACGCGGAAGTTCTGGCTGTTGTACTGACCGTGCTTGGTCACAATCTGGATGGCACCGTTGGCGCCTTTGTAGCCGAAGAGGGCCACGGCGGCGGCATCCTTCAGAATGGACACATGGTCCACTTCCTCGGGGCTCACGGTGCTGATGTCGCGCTCCACACCGTCGACGAGGATGAGCGGGGCGCTGGTGCTCAGACTCTGCAGACCGCGCACGTAGAAGGTGGGATTCTGCTCAAAGTAGGTGCCGCTGCCCTGCAGGGACACAAGGCCGTTGCCCTGACCGAGAATTGAATTGCCGATATTCTTGGCTGAGCGTTTGTTCACATCCCTGCTCGTTATGACAGAGACTGCCGCCGTCGACTGGGCGCGGGTGAAGTCCTTGTTGGCTCCCACCTCGATGGCCTGGTCAACGAACTCAATGCCGGTGCTGTCTTGCTGTGCAGCTGCCGGCAGGCAGAGTCCTGCCAGCAGTGATAGCATGTATATATTTTTCTTCTTCATAATGATTCTTTGTTATTCATTGGTACATAGGGGTGGCGCTTACCATCCAGGATTCTGGACAAGACCGTAGTTCTTGTTGATTTCACTCAGAGGCAGTGGCATGAGCAACCACTTACGTACCTCAAGGTCATTGGGAGAGTAGTCCCACAGATAGCGGGCGCGGTTCTGAAGCTCGAAAATCTCATAGTCGAACACAGAGGGCTCTTTCAGACCGGCTTTCTTGTCGTCGCCGATGTAGGGACGCGACGAGCGCACCCACTCTCTCTTCGAGTTCTGCATCATACGGTAGGTCACCAGACCGTGCAGGCGCTTGGTCATCCAGTCGGTACGCTTGTAGCGTATCATGTCGTAGTAGCGGTTGTTCGACATACCCAGCTCGCAGGCACGCTCACGGAGCACCTCGGAGAGCACACCCTCTTTGGTGGAGAGGTTGGGAAGGGTCGACTTGTCGCCCTTGAAGGCGGCCTGGCCGTATTTCAGACCTTTCAGACCCACGCGGGCTCTCACCTCGTCGACCTTGGCGATGGCCTCATCGAGGCGGCCGCATTGTGCTAGACACTCTGCATACATGAGGAGCATCTCATCGTAGCTCAGATATACCCAATGTACGAACTTACCGTAGTATTCCTGACCCAGGAAGTATTTCATGGTGCCGTAGCCTGTGGAGAAACGGGCCACGTCCTTCTCGGTGATCTTGGTCTTGCCGTCTTCATCCAGAATGGCCACGTCGTTGCTCTCATGCTCACCGCCCACCCAAAGCTCGTAGGTGTCGCCCTCGGCCTTGCCGGTGGTCCAGTTGAGCGAGAGGGTCTGACCGTTCACGATGGCGTTTTCATAGAGGCGCGGGTCGCGCGAGGCGTCTTTCTTCACAGAGGTTTTCAGCTGGGTGTACTTGTAGAACAATTGTCCCTTCTCACCGTATATCTTGCCGTCGATGGAGTCTTGCTTCCAGTCGAAGGGGGTACCGTTTGCCCAGGGGAACATTTCCACATATTCCTCGGTGGGACCGTAGGAGTGACGGAACGGACCGCTGCCGCCCACAAAGTTCCACCACTGATAGGAGGCTTTGTTGCTGGTGGTGGTGGTCACAGCTGTGCGGTGCAGGATCTCGCGGCTGCCCTGATAGATGTAACCCATGCGGTAAGCCTGGCGGTAGGCCTCGGGAGTGGTGCCGGTGGCCATGTTCAGACCCCAGTAGTTGCCGTTCTTGGCGTTGTCGTTGAAGAAGTCCTCGCAGGCCTGCAGGGCCTGCTGCCAGCGCTCCTGCTTGAAACCGCCGTGCCACACAAGGCTGTCTTGTTCGGCCTGGCTGTTGCCGTCGTAGTAGGGTTTGTCGTCATTGTACAGCGGCGAGGCGTTGAAGAGCAGGATCTTGGCCTTCAGCGCGCGGGCGCCAGCGGCGGTCCAGCGGCCGGTGTTGTTGGCGGCATCGGTGTCGATGGTGTTGCCGTTGTAGGCCCAGGGCAGGTCGGGGATGGCCTCGTCCAGCAGCCGCACCATGAACAGGGCTGTCTGCTCGGCAGTGGCACGTTTCACCTCGAAGGTGGATTCCGTACCCGTGAAGGTGTGGTCGATGATGGGCAGACCGCCGTAGATGGAGTAGAGGTCGAAGTAGCGGGCTGCTGCCAGACACTTGGCCTGGGCTATCATGTTCTTTTTCTCCTGATCGCTGAGGCCCGGCACATTGTCGATGTTGTCGATGAGCAGCCAGCAGCGACGCACGGTCTCCCAGACAAAGTCGTTGCTGTAGCCAATCAGTCCACTGTTGTTGGACGTCAAAAGTCCGCCATAATATCTATTGTAGGCTTCCGAGCCGCTGAAGTGCTGCTGGTAGCAGTCGGTCATGGCGTCGAGTTTCGAGTTCCAGTAGCTGGCACTCCAGGGAGCGCTGGTGGCATTCTTGAAGGGCAGTCCGTAATACTGCAGCACATACAGTCCGACGAGGAACTGCTTGGTGTACTCAGCGCTGGCAAACACCGTGTCGAGAGAGACGGTTCCACCCGGGGTCTTCTCAATGAAGGCGTTGCCGAATTTGATTTCATCGGTGCAAGAGGTGAACGCCATGCTTCCTATCAACAGCGCCACTACTCCCGATGCTATTCTATGATGTAATTTCATAATTGTTACCTTATTTTATTATATTGTGTTAGAAACCAATCTTAAGACTTGCAGTGTAGGTGCGCTGGAGAGGATAAGACGGCATGGTGGAGGCACGGGCCTCAGGGTCACCAAACTTGTAAGGTGTAAGCGTGAAGAGGTTGTAGCCGCTCAGAGAGAGCTGCAGCTGGGTCATACCCAGTTTCTTCATCAGCGGGAAGTTGAAGTCGTAGGCTATCTGAAGGGTCTTCAGACGCATGTACTTGGCATCCTTCTCAAACAGGGTGCTGCCGGCATAGTTCTGGTCGCCGTTCTCCCAGGTGGCACGGGGATATTCGGCACCCTGAGAGGGATTGTCCACCGTCCAGGTGTTGTCGATGTGGTACTGCAGCAGACCACCGTTGTCGAGCGTGGAGCGGTTCTGGAACGGACGGCGGAACACGTCGGCGAGCACACGGCTCACATTCCAGGCACCGGTAAGCTGGGCGCTGAAGGAGAAGCCTTTGTAGTAGAGGGCCAGGTTCAGACCGGCTACGTACTGCGGGTCGTCGGTGTAGCCGTAGTCGCGGCTCTGGTCGTTGGGGTCAATCTCGCCGTTGCCGTCAAGGTCTACGAACACACAGTCGCCGGGATACAGCTTCTCGGCGAGCTGCTTGGGGAACGGATGACCGAACTCTCTCTCGTAGTCGGCCTCGGCACCGTCGTAATAGTATTTCCAGAACTTGTACTGCAGGCGCGAGCCGATACGGTGGCCGGCGGTGTACATGTAGTCGTTCTCCTGCGGGGCCTGACGGTCCTCGATAATCTCATTCTGGTTGTAGGAGAGGTTGAGCTTGGCCGAATAGCGGAAGTCGGCGCCGATGTTGTCCTGCCAGTTGATGGAGAGCTCCCAACCGTGGCTGTCTACAATACCGAAGTTGGTGTAGGGCGGGTTGAAACCGAGGAAGTTGGGGGTGGTCCAGTCCTGTGCGAGAATGTCGGTACGGTGCTCCATATAATAATCAAAGGTGGTGCGCAGGCGGTCGTTGAGGAAGTACATGTCGAAACCGTAGTCCTGCTTGAAGGCCTTCTCCCAAGATACCTCGGGGTTGTTCTTGGACGACTCGTACGAACCCTTGGTCACCGTGGCGTTCTCAATACCGAAGGGATAGGCGAAGGCGGGTTCGTTCACACTGGTGTAGGTGAAACGGTCGAAGGTGGCCGTCTGGTTCACGATGTAGGGGTCGCTCATGTACATGAAGCGCTTGCCGCCAATCTTGTCGTTACCTACCAGACCCCATGATGCGCGCAGCTTCAGGAAGCTCACCACACCCTTGAGGGGCTTGAAGAAGGGCTCGTCGCTGATGAGCCAGCCCACAGAACCGGCGGGGAAGGAACCGAAACGGCGGCCGGGGGCGAAGTTCTCAGAACCGTTGTAACCGAAGTTCACCTCGGCCATGTAGCGGTTGTTCCAGTCGTAGGTCACACGGCCTACGAAGCCTACGTAGGTGCGGGCGATGTCTGGATAGTCGCCTTGGATGTAGTATTCCTTGCTCTGGTTGTAGAGGGCCAGGGCGGTCACGGTGTGGGCGCCGAATGAGCGGTTGTAGCTCAGCGAACCCTCGATATACCAGTTGCGGCCGTAGCTCGAGGCGGTGTTGCCGTAGGTGGGCTCGGTGTCGTCGCCGCTCTTTCTCAGGTCGAGACGCTCGCCAATCACATAGTTGGAACCGTTCATGATATAGTTGGGCACCTCATTGCCTTCCTCGTCGATGATGAAGGGCTGGTTGGGGTCGGTCTCGGCCCAGCGGTGGTACACCGGGGTGTAAGTGGCGGCCTGATGGGTAATCTCCTTGCGCACCTGGTACGAGCTGTTGTACGAACCCTTGAGCTTGGCGGAGAGACCCTTGGTAATCATGTCGAGCTTCTGGTCGAGCACGAGGTCCATCTGCAACTTGTTGTTGTTGTAGTGGTAGGCACCGGGCTGCGTGATGTAGTAGGCCATAGGAGTGGAGGTCTTGATAGGCAGACGAAGCACAACATCGTTGGGCACGTCGGTGATGTTGTCCGACTGCTCCGTACTGGTGACGATGTACTTGCCGTCGACGATACCGGGGCTGCTGAAGGGCGATGCCCAGTACATCTCGCGTATCATCTGGTCGGAACCCTGACCGGTGTGGGGCTTGGCCGAAGTGTCCACCTTACCGGAGATGTTGAAGCTCACGGTAGTGGTGTTGGTCACGTTCAGGTCGAGGTTGGAGCGGTAGTTGAAGCGCTCATACTGATAACCGTAGTCGTAGGGACGGTCGAACTCCTTGAAGATACCGTCCTGGGTGAACATACCGGCCGAGATGAAGTATCTCACCTTTTTGTTGCCGCCGGAGATGTTCACGTTGTGCTGCTGCTGCAGGGTCACGTCCTTCATCAGGTAGTCGGTCCATCTTACACTCGGGAAGAGGATGGGGTCGCTGCCGTCGGTGAACTTCTGAATCACAGCATCGGAGAAGAGCGGGGTCTTGCGGTCGTTGGCCAGCATCTGGTTGTAGAAGGTGGCGTAGCCGAGCGATGAGGCCTGCTCCACCATCTTGGTGGGGGTAAGAGCGGAGAACGAGGCGCTGAACGAGATGTGGGCCTTGCCCTCCTGACCGCGCTTGGTGGTGATGAGGATTACACCGTTGGCACCGCGCACACCGAACACGGCGGTGGCAGAGGCATCTTTCAGCACGGTGATGCTCTCAATCTCGTTGGGGTCGATGTCCCACATTTCGCGCTCCACACCGTCTACCTGGATGAGCGGGCGGGCGTTGGCGTCGCCGGTGAACGTGGCTTTACCACGCACGAAGATGTCGGCGGCGTCGGAACCAGGCTCACCAGAGGTCTGCACGGTGGTCACACCGGAGAGCTGACCGGCGAGCACGTTGTTCACCGAAGATACCGGGGTGCGGGTGAGCTCCTCGCTCTTCACCGAGGAGATGGCGCCGGTCACGGTCACCTTCTTCTGGACACCGTAGGCCACCACTTCCACTGCCTGCAGGGTGTTGGCCTCTTCCTTCAGCACTACCTTCATGCCGTTCTTGGCAGCGACGGTTACCGTCTCATAGCCAATGTACGAAATCTGAAGTTGGGTGCCGGGTTTCACGTCGATCTGGAACTGACCGTCCAAATCGGTAATCACTCCCTGCGAGGCGTTGCCGCCGACAACGATCACAGTAGCGCCAATGACAGTCTCGCCGGTCTCGTCAACCACCATACCGGTGATGAGGTTGCCCTGCTGCAGCTCCTGTGGGGCTGCCGAGGCTTCCACGCCGGCAAAGGGATTGAGTGAGAATGCCGCCAGTGCGATGGCGACGGGCATCACTGTCTCCTTCAATAGTTTTTGATAGTTCATGTTTGTTTTTTAGGTTATTTTGGATTATAAAATTGCTTGATAGTAGTCTGTTTAGGGCTTGCTTTTTACGGCATTTCCTCAGATTGCACAATAAAACGATGCAAAATTACTTGATTTATATCATGTATGCCTACAATTTTTGAGCGTTAACCTATGTGAAATGATTAAACCCAAATCGGTCATTAGGATTGATGCCAGTTCTGTATTTGTTTTAGGCAGTTTGTGCACATCGATATCGAAGGCGTAGCGGGCTACGTCGAGATATTGATGTGTGCAAGGTATGACCGATTGGGGTTAAAACAAGTGCGAAAAAAAGAAGAGGCCACAAAGCGTGGCCTCTTTCAGGGGTTCTAAGGTTTCTATAGCCTCTAGGGTCTCTAGTTCTTCTAAGCCCTTCTATCTGAAGTCTTCTGCCTTCAGGGCTTCAATCATCTTGTCGAGTTTCTGCAGCTCGCGCGGTATGCGTATGTTCTGGGGGCAGTGCTCCACACACTGGCCGCAGCCTATGCAGTGGTCGGGCTGCCGCTCCTTGGGCACGGCGCGGTCCAGACTGATGAGATAGCGGCGGCGTAGGCGCGCATACTCCTCGCTCTCCTTGTCGTTGGGCAGCGTGCCCTCGTTCTTGCACTTGTTGTAGTGCACGAAGATGCCGGGTATGTCGATGCCGTAGGGGCAGGGCATGCAGTATTTGCAGTCGTTGCAGGGTATGTTCTCTACACCCACTATCTTGCGGGCTATCTCGTCTTGCAGAAATTCCTGCTCCTCGGCGGTGAGGGGCTTGAGCGGACAGTAGGAGAGCAGGTTGTCCTTCAGGTGCTCCATAAAGGTCATGCCGCTCAGCACGGTGAGCACACCCTCGGGGGTACCGGCGTAGCGGAAGGCCCACGAGGCGGCGCTCTTCTCGGGGTCGCGGCGCTTCAGCTCGGTGGTGATAAACTGAGGCAGCTTGGCCAGGCGGCCGCCGAGCAGGGGCTCCATGATGACCGCGGGGATGCCGCGCTTCTGCAGTTCGCCATAGAGGTAGCGGGCGTCGGTGTTGTCGTTGTTTATCTCGTTGGCGAAGTCCCAGTCCAGGTAGTTGAGCTCTATCTGCACGAAGTCCCAATGATACTTGTCGTTCATCGAGAGCAGGTAGTCGAACACCTTCACGTCGCCGTGGTAGGAGAAGCCGAGGTTGCGTATGCGGCCGGCCTTGCGCTCCTCGACGAGGTAGTCGAGCATGCCGTTGTCCACATAGCGGGTGTTGAAGGCCTCCATTCCGCCGCCGCCGATGCTGTGAAGCAGGTAGTAGTCGATGTAGTCTACCTGCAGCTCTTTCATCGAGTTGTGGTACATCTCGATGGAGCCGGCGCGGGTCTGGGTCTCCGGACTGAAGTTGGAGAGCTTGGTGGCCACGAAGTAGCTGCTGCGCGGATGGCGGTGCAGGGCGATGCCGGTGCAACGCTCGGAGAGACCGCGGTTGTAGGCGGGGGAGGTGTCGAAGTAGTTCACACCGTGCTCGATGGCATAGTCCACCTGCTTGTTGATCATCTCCTGGTCGTACTCTTCCTTGCCGGCTATCTCGGGCAGACGCATCATGCCGTAGCCCAGGAGCGACACTTTCTCCTTGGTCTTGGGGTTCACACGGTAGGTCATCTTGCCCACAGGGGGCTCCACCTGCTGCTTGTATTCGGTCTCAGCCGGCGTCTCGGGCTTCTTGCAGCCGCTCACTGCGGCGGCGGTGGCCACCGAGCCGATGCCGAAGAGCTTGAGGAAGTCGCGGCGGCTGAGGGGTTTTCTCTTGTTTTCTTCCATTTTTCCTTTGGGGGTTTAAGTCCGTTTCATCACACTTCCTTATGCACTTCGTGTCCTTCCACGTAGATGGCGGGGAAGGGACGTGCCGGACAGAGGTCCTCGCAGGCACCGCAGCCTATGCAGCGGCTCTCATTCACGGCAGGCACGTAGGCCGAAGCCTCGTCGTCGGGGTCGGAGGGCACCATCTCGATGGCGCCCACGGGGCAGTGGCGGGCACAGTTGCCGCACTCCACACCGTCGGTGAGCGGTATGCAGTTTTTCTTTATCCAAACGGCGTGACCCATTTGTGTCGAGCTCTTTACCTCGGGGGTGATGGGTTTGATGGCACCGGTGGGGCACACTTCCGAACAGCGGGTGCACTCGGGCCGGCAGTAGCCGCGTTCGTAACTCATCACGGGCTGCATCATGTGGGTCAGGTCGGTGGCGGGGCGCAGCACCTGGTTGGGGCACTGGGCCACGCACAACTGGCAGCCGGTGCAGTGGCGGGCCATGTTCTGCGCACTCATTGAGCCCGGAGGCGTGATGGGGGTCTGGCGGGTGGGAATGGCCTTGGACTCTATCACGGCCAGACCGCCGTCCACCTTCTTCTTCTCCTGCGCCATGAGGGCGGTGCCGGCCAGGGCGGTGGTGAGCAGGAAGGTGCGCTTGCCCTTGTCGGGCAGGTCGGCGGGCTGAGCCTCAGAGGTGGCCTTCTTGGTGGCGGGGGCGTAGTGCAGGGCACCGAACTTGCACTTCTCCACGCAGTTGCCGCAGGCCACGCAGCGGCTGTAGTCCACGGTGTGGGTCTTGTAGTCGATGCACGAGGCCTTGCAGTTCTTCGAGCAGAGACTGCAGTTGCGGCACTTGTCGGCGTCGAACCGCACCTTGAGCCATGAGAAGCGGGCCACGAAGCCCAGCACGGTGCCCACCGGGCAGATGGTGTTGCAGTAGGTGCGGCCGTTGCGCCAGGCCAGGATGAAGAGGACCACGAAGGTCAGGGCCGCGATGATGAGGGTGGGCAGGGTGCGCAGCCACACGTCCACACTGTAGAAAGCGTAGCTGTCGGCACGCTCGGCCAGCGAGGCGAGCACGTTGTTCACACCCATGTAGAGGGGTTGCAGCAGGTGGGTGGCGATGCGGCCGAAACTGCTGTAGGGGGCCAGAAGGGCCACCAGCGATCCGATGCCGGCGGCGATGGCCACTACCATGACGGCGAGCATGAGGTAGCGCAGCCAACTCACTGCGGGCGAGTAGCTGTAGCGGTTCTTCTTCCTGCGGACGGATGCCATCAGGTCTTGCATCACGCCGAGCGGGCATATCACGCTGCAGTAGATACGCCCGAAGACGAGCGTGAGCAGCAGCAGTATCAACAGCACCACCACGTTCAGACTGAGCACGGCCGGCAGAAACTGGAGCTTGGCCATCCAACTGAGGTAATGGTGCAGGGTGCCCGTGAAATCAAGGAAAAGCAGGGTGATGGCCACAAAGAAAATGGTGGCGAGAGCGATTCTGATTTTTCTTAACATTTTTGAGCGTTTTAAGTATCTGTTCAGTGTATTCTTTATTCTGTGGGAGAGGGGGCTGCCGCCGGGTGCTCAGTGAGCGCCACAATGCGGATGCTGAGTTCGAAGAGCCCCCAGATGGGGAACGACACCACCGCCAAGGTGAACACATCGGTGGTGGGGGTGATGATGGCGGCCACTATCAGTATGGCCACCAAGGCGTGGCGCCGGTATTGGCGCATCAGACCACTGTTGAGTACGCCCACCTTGGCCAGCAGCCAGCACAGCACGGGCAACTCGAAAACCAGTCCCATCATAAGGCTCATGTTGATGAGGGTGTCGACGTACGACTGCAGCGTGAGCATGTTGGTCACATCGGTGTTCACCTGGTAGGTGCCGAGGAAACGGAGAGTGAACGGAAAGATGAGAAAATAGTTGACAACCGTGCCTATTATGAACAACAGGTAGGCACTGCCGGTGGCCTTGAGCGTGTAGCGGCGCTCCTGCCGGTAGAGGGCCGGTGAGATGAAGTGGAACAGTTCGAAGGTCACATAGGGTGAGGCCAGCAGCAGGCCCATGTAGAGGGCGGTCTTCATGTGCATCATCAGCTGCTCGGTCAGGCCGGTGTTGATGAGGTGCAGACTGAAGGCTTCGGCTCCCACCAGGCGGTACACGATGAAATCGGAGCGGGTGGGGGCGAGCACGATGTCGAAGAGCAGTCCCTTGCAGGCAAAGGCCGCTATGCCCACCGCCACCGTGATGCCCACGATGCGCAGCAGGCAGTTGCGCAGTTCCTCCAGGTGGTCCCAGAATGTACCGGTGGCCTCGTCCATCGCGTTATTCCTTCTCTTCTGCCTTGGTACTGTCCTTCTTGACCTCCGTTTTTTCCTCGTCGGCGCTGTTCAGACCGTCCTTGAAGCTTTTCACACCCTTGCCCAGACCTTTCATCAGCTCGGGTATCTTCTTGCCGCCGAAGAGCAGCAGGATAATCAGCGCGATGACGAGCACTTCTTGCATTCCCATACCAAACATAGGCTATTTCGCTTGTTTTTTTTGTTTTTGTATCATGCAGTGGGGCTTGCCTTATTTCAGACCGGCCTTCTGGAGTTTTTCGTTGGCTTTCTGGGCCTTTTTCTCTGCCTTCAGGCGGTTTCGCTCGGCTTTCTGAGCCTCTTTTCTCAGTTTCTGCTCCTCTTTCAGGCGCTTAGCCTCAGCCTTCTGCTTCTTCTCCAGCTCTTTCTGCTGCTTCTTGGCTTCCTTGGCTTTCTTTTCGGCCTCTTTCTCGCGCTGTTTCAACTCTTTCTCGCGCTTTTTGGCCTCTTTCTGGGCTTTTTCAGCCTCCTTGCGATTCTTCTCGGCCTCCTTCATCTGCTCCTCGCGCTTCTGATCGGCCTTTGCCTCGGCCTCCTGGCGGGCTTTCTCTGCCTGCTCGCGCTCTTTCTGGGCCTGTTTCATCTGTTCCTCCCGCTTCTCGGCGGCTTTGGCCTCAGCTTCCTGGCGGGCTTTCTCGGCTTCTATCTGCTCGGTGGGGGTGAGCACGGGCTGCTCGGTCACTACTTGAGCCATGGCCTTGGGGCAGCTCACCAGAGCGGCCACAGCCAGTACAGTAAAAATTCTCTTTTTCATCGTCGTCAATATTTTAAGGTTCATATTATAATTTCATCTTTCATCTTTATTTTTTCATTTCCCTCTTCCTCTCCCATCTTTTCATTTCTGCATCTTAATTTTTCATCTTTCATCTTTCATTTTTCATCTTTTCTGTTTCTGCGCGCAGAAACAGAAAAACCTGTAAGCGTTGAACAGTCGGAGCGAAGGGCGGCGGTCTTCCTTGCAGAGCTGCTTGCGCAATTGCTCGCCCCGCCACCGGTAGAGGGCGGCGCCCAATAAGTGGAGATGCCACTTCTTCAGACATCTGTAGAGCGTCAGCAGTCGTGAGTGGCGGCCCAGCAGGTCCTCGTGGAGGGCCAGACTGCGAAGGGCGGCGTCGGTCTTGTCCATAAAACGGCTGTTCGACTCGAAGAAGCGGAATTCCACCGGGTTGTCGATGTGGAGGATATTAGCCTCCTGCTGCTCCATCCGTGCTCCGAAGAGCACATCTTCATAGCCGTACTCGCTGAAACTCTCTTCCAGCGGATTCTGAAGGAAGAAGTCTCTGCGCACCAAGAAGTTGGCCGTATGGAATCCAGCATAGGGCTGCTTGCTGCGGGCAGCCGCGTCATGCCTGTGCTCACACGCCTTCTCATAGCAGTAACGCAGCGAGCAGCTCCATTCGGAGGCATCGGCCGCCACCACATAGTCACCGTCTACCACTTCGGCATCGGGAGCCGACAGATAGGTGCGCAGGAAGTCGGACTTGCCCACCCGCATGTGGCTGTCGATGAAGAGCAACCACTCGCCGCGCGCCTCACGGGCCAGCAGATTGCGGATGCGTGCGCGACCCACATTCTGGCTGTAGACCAGGTGGCGGCAGTGTGCCCCCTGCAACTGGGCTTCGTTGGCGGCGATGGCGCCGGTATCGGTCGAGCCGTCCTCGGCCACACAGAGTTCCCATTCCACTCCCTCGAGCTTCACGGCCTGTGCGAGCAGGTCGGCCAGCAAGGCCGAGCAGTCGGCATTGTAGACCGGTATCAGCATACTGATGCTGCGGCGCTGTAACGTGGCCTCACCGGCCCCGTTGGGTGGGTTCTGGGTCATGATGTTGAAATGTTTTCAATAGGGTGCAGCAGGGCCCGCACTCGTGCCCAAATGCGGCTTATCTTTTGCAAAAATAGGAAATTTCTTCGATTCCATGCCGATTTGAATAGATAAATTTTGCGATTTGGCGGTTTTGGCGTATATTTGCACAAATTATTTATATAAAATTAAACTATGAGAAAACTACTGATTACTGCCTTTGTCGCAGCCATGGCATTTTCTGCCCAGGCTGTGCCTGCCTTAAAGAAATGGCGTACCTACCAGCAGACCGACGGCACACAAGTGACCCTCCTGCTCTCGGGCGACGAAAACCTGCACTACTTCAAGACCACCGACGGACTGGTGGTGCTGCAGGACGAAAACGAAAACTTTGTTTACGCTAAACTCACCCACGACGGTTTTGAACCGACCCAACTGCTCGCCCACAATGCCGACATGCGCTCGGCCGAAGAGCAGGCTCAGATAACTACGCTCGGCGATGTGGCCAACACTGGCCTGCGCCGTGCCGCAGCACAGAAACCCCGTTTTGCCCATACCATCGGCGAACCCACCGGCAATTTCGTGGGCAGCAAGAAAGGCCTCGTCATCATGGTCGAATTCTCCGATGTCAGCTTCACCGTCACCAAACAGGATATCGTCGACATGGTGAACAAAGAGGGCTACAAGAATGAGTTCGGCGCCATCGGCAGTGTGCACGACTACTTCAGCAATATGAGCGACAACAAGTTCGACCTCACCTTCGATGTGGTGGGACCCGTGAAACTGGAGCGCAAGTGCTACTACTACGGCTACAACAGCGGCAAGAGCGACAACTACAACCGCGTGGTGGAATTCGTCAACGAGTCGGTGTTGGCAGCAGCCGACAGTACCGACTTCGGCCTCTACGACTGGGACGGCGACGGCGCTGTGGACCAGGTGTTCCTGCTCTATGCCGGATACGGCGAGGCCACCGGCGGACATGCCAACACCATCTGGCCCCACGAGTCGGCCCTCTGGAGCCCCCTCAACGTTGACGGCGTAAAGGTCTCGACCTACGCCTGCAGCAATGAGCTCAACGGCAACTCCGGTACCGAACGCATGGGACTGGGTGTGTTCTGCCATGAGTTCACCCACTGCCTCGGATTGCCCGACTTCTACGACACCGCCGACGGCGGCACACAGTATGGCATGGATATGTGGGACCTCATGAGCTCCGGCTCCTATAACGGCAACTCCTGGATTCCCGCCGCCTACACCGGCTATGAGCGCCACTTCTGCGGATGGACCGAATACCGCAAACTCGAAAGCCCCTGCAAGGTGGACAAACTGGAACCCATCAGCAACGGCGGACAGACCTATCAGATTGTGAACCCCGGCAACGAGAACGAATACTTCCTGCTCGAGAACCGCCACGGCGGCTACGGATGGGACAAGGGCTTCTACACCACCAACAGCAACCAGACCGTGCAGGGACTCATGATTTATCATGTGACTTATGAGGCCGACCGCTGGAGAATGAATAAGGCCAACGCCACCGGCTATGGCTACCAGTGCATGACGCCCGTTCATGCCGACTGCTCCGAGGAGACGGTCTATCAGCAGGGACAGTATCTTTATGTCAACGGCGATGAGTACCAGGGCGACCTCTTCCCCTACCGCCCCTCGATGACCGAGAACCGCAACTCGTTCTCCGACGACAGCACCCCGCAGGATGTGCTCAACACACCCAACAGCGACGGCACCTATCTGCTGCACACCAATGTGACCAACATCCGCACGCAGGCCCGCTTCTGCTTCTTCGTCTTCAACGGCGGCACACGCCCCTGGACACCCGACGGCATTCAGGAGACTGCTGCCGACATGAACACCGGAAAGGCTGATGTGTACTCGCTCGACGGACGCCTCATGCGCACAGCCGTGGAGAACGGCGAGACGGGCTCGCTGCCTCAAGGCGTGTATGTGCTGCGCTATGCCGACGGATCCTCGCACAAAATCGCTGTGAAGTAATGATTCTTACTCCATTTTATTCCAAAGACAACTGATGAGAAAAATTGGCATGCTGACGCTGCTGCTCACCCTCGTGACAGCAGCGTGGGCTGTGCCGGCTAAGAAATGCTGGCGCACCATGACCCAACCCGACGGCACAAGCGTGGAACTGATGCTGCTGGGCGATGAGAGTTTCCACTATTTCATCACACGCGACAGCATACCTGTCATGGAGGTGAACCGCGCCTACTACTATGCGCAGCCCAAGGGCTTCGCCATGGCGTCGACCGGCGTGCTGGCCCATGAGCCCGCACTGCGCACCCAAGTCGATGCTCAGAATATCTACTCGATGGAGGATATACAGGCCATGCAGGAGTTTGCCGTCAAGAAGGGACCGCAGACGGTGCGCTCCCGTAGGGCACTCCGCGTGGGTGAGGAAGACCATGCCGACTACATCGGACATAAAAAGGGACTTATCATCCTGGCCAACTTCAGCGACAAGACCTTCTACGACTATAACGAGGAGGACGGCGGACACACCACTTGGGTGCGCTACGACGCCCTGGCCAACGATGTGGGTTACACCAATGACTACGGTGCCATAGGCAGCGTGCACGATTTCTACTACAACCAGAGCTACGGAAAGTTCAAACTCGAGTTCGATGTGGTGGGACCCATCACGCTCTCGCAGTCTTATTCCTTCTACGGACAAGGCGACGACAACAACGCACCGCTCATGATCAAGGAGTGCTGCGAACTGGTAGACCCGCTCGTCGACTTCAACGACTACGACTGGGACGGCGACGGTGTGGCCGAGGAGGTGTTCGTGCTCTATGCCGGCTATGGCGAGGCCACCGGCGGCTATACCGATACTGTGTGGCCCCACATGTGGGAGATGGAATCGGCCGCCTATTACTATTCCAACCTGGGCATCCCCAACCCCTTCGTGCTCGATGGATGCCAAATCAATGTGTACGCCTGCAGCAACGAACTCTATGACAACAGCGGACACGTGGAGATGGGACTCGGCGTCATCTGCCATGAGTTCTCCCACTGCCTCGGACTGCCCGACCTTTACGACACCAGCCGCTTTCCCTCCAACTTCGGCATGGGCTCCTGGGACATCCTCGACTCCGGCAGCTACAACGGACCTGCCGGACTGGGATGGGTGCCCGCCGGCTACTCCTGCTACGAGCGCTGGTTCGCCGGCTGGATGAAACCCTCGGAGATGAAGAAAAGCCGCCGCATCACCAACCAGAAGCCAATCAATGAGAAGGGGCAGTGCTACATAATATATAATGACAACCACCGCGACGAGTATTTCATCCTCGAGAACCGCAACCAGACTGACTGGGACTTCTATCTGCCGGGCTCGGGACTGCTCATCGTGCATGTCGACTATGATGAGAACGCATGGTACAACAACACGGTCAATTCCACACCCGGCCATGAGCGGCTCACCATCTTCCATGCCAGCAATTCCAACTATGGCGGCCACGACGCCTATCCGTATATGTCGAAAGACAGCCTGACGGACACTTCCACACCGGCCGCCAAACTGTGGAACAGAAATACCGATGGCAAGAAACTGATGCACAAGCCCATCACCGAAATCACACGCGATGAGGCTACCGCCAAAATCTCCTTCCTCTACCGTAACCTCAATGAGACATCGGACATCGAGGCGCCTGCTGTGGCTATAAGCGAAGAGAGCGTCGATGTGTACCGCCTCGATGGTGTGCGCATAGCCACCCTGGGCCGTGCCGCCGACGTGCAGACCCTGCCCAAGGGCGTCTATGTGGTGCGTACGCCGAATGGTGAGAGTCGGAAGGTGGAAGTGCGGTGAAAATATTAAAAAACATTAAATCAGTACTCCACCCGATGGGAAAAGGGCGCTGTGCGCAAACAAATTAGTAATTTTGCAGCCGCTATCACGAGATGGTAGCATAAATTCAAACCTTATACATACAAACAACAAATGGCAACAAAGATCAGATTACAGCGTCGCGGCCGCAAGGGCTATGCTTTCTACAGCATCGTCATCGCCGACGCAAGAGCACCACGAGATGGTAGATTCACTGAGAAGATTGGTACTTACAACCCCAACACCAATCCTGCAACCGTAGATTTGAATTTTGAGCGTGCACTGTACTGGGTAGAGGTTGGCGCACAGCCCACCGACACCGTACGCAGCATCCTCCGCCGCGAGGGCGTTTACCTGATGAAGCACCTCAAGGGTGGCGTCAAGAAGGGCGCATTCGACGAGGTTGCCGCACAGCAGCGCTTCGACGCATGGAAGAACGACAAGCAGAAGGGTCTCGACGCAGTGCGCCAGGCTGAGCTGAAGGCTCAGAAGGTTGCCGCTGAGAAAGAGCTCAAAGCTGAGAAGGAGATCAACGAGGCTATCGCCAAGAAAGTGGCCGAGAAGAAGGCTGCAGCTCAGGCTGCCGCTGCCGAAGCTGCTGCTGAGGCTGCCACCGAAGAAGCTCCCGCCGAGGCTTAATCCCCTTTTTTCGTGAAGAAACAATTAAGGTGAGTCCGTCAGGGCTCACCTTTTTTTGATATTATTATATAACAGCATATGTCCCTTTAACTTCCTTTTAACTTCCCTTTAGCTTCCTTTTAACTTCCTGTAAACATTCTCGTACTGTTTCGCTACCTTCATATATTCATGGTGGCGCCGCACATACTCCATACTCTCTGTCTGCAGTCGGGGCAGCAGCTCGGGCTGCGCGATGATGCGCTCCAGTTGGGCCTCCACGCTCTCCTCGGTGGGTTCCACATTCACGATGGGGCGCAACTCCTGTTCGCCCAGTATCTCATAGTTTTCGGGCTCGCCGCCGCCCACGCACACGATGCCCTTCGACATGGCCAGGAGCGGGTTCATCGAGGGGGTGTAGCTGTAGAGCTGGTCCATAATCATGTGACTGCCGTTCATCATCTCCTGGTATTCGGCGAAGGGCACCGACTCGGCTATGCGCAGTTCCATCCGCTCAGGATGCCGCTGCTGCACTGCCTGTGCCGCCCGCAGCATGATGTCGGTGCCTTTGTAGGCGCTGCGCTCGCGGTTGATGCCGAGAAACACTTTGATTTTCTCGCCCTGCTGCCACAGCCGCGGTGCTTCGGTCGGCATCTCGATGGGGTAGGGAATGAAGGTTGTCTTTTGGGGGAAGGCGGGATGGTAACACACCCAGTATTCGTACAGACCCGCCACGATGGCGTCGCAGTCGGTGGCTATGCCGCGGTTCAGCCGTTCCTTTTCTGTCCCCAGCCAGTCGCGGCGGTAGCGCAGTGCCTCCTCGTCGTCGCGCAGCCGGTCGCCTATGTTGAAGTCACTGTATCGCAGCGGTCTGTTTTCCACGCAGGTTTTCACCCAGTACCAGTCCATACCGAAGGCTCCCATCACCATGTGGCGGTTGTAGCGCCGCAGGTAGTCGTAGACGGGTTCTATGCGCTCGGCCTTCAGCTCCAGAAAGAGCGGGTTTATCAGCTGTACCACGTCGTAGCCCCTGAGCTTTGGCAGCAGGGCGGCCAGATGGGCCATATAAGCCATGCCCCCCAGGCGTCCCGGTCGCCGCGACAGGTTGATATCGCGGGGATAGTCTTTCCAGAAGTCGCCGTTGGAGAGCACGGTCACGTCGTGGCCCAGCGCTTTCAGTCCCTTGGCCAGTGTGGCGTGCACATTGCTGTATTCGCCTAATAGCAGTATTCTCATGCCGGTGGTGGAGATTATTTGAGGATGATGCAGAGCAGCCGGCGCTGCCATGCAGAGCCCGTCATCCTGCGGAACCACTGATACTTCTGTGTGTAGTTGCGGTCGGGCAGGGGGAAGAGTCCTTTTTCGGTGAGCTGCTCCACACACTTCTCCAGATAGCGGTAGTTGTGTGTGAGCGTGATGATGTTGTAGATATAGTCCATGGTGAGCTGGCACACACGGCGCTCCAGCGCCTCGCGCTCCTCTATGGGCAGTGTGTCGGTCGAGTCGGCCATACGGAAGAGCACCCCCTGCAGGTCGTTCAGCCGCCGCATCACCCATTTCATGTCGTTCTCGGTGGTGATCGAGGCCTCGCGCCGCCGGTAGTAGTAGGCCTTGGCCTCGGTGGTGTACAGGCGTTCGGCCCTCAGCATCAATTGCGGGGTGAACTCCTCGTCCTCGTGCAGGATGTTGGGGGTGAAGCGCAGGTCTATGAGCAGGTCTTTCTTGAAGAGATAGCCGCAGGCGGCCGCCCGCAGGTTGTTGTGCCGCATGTAGGCGCTGCCCTCCATGGGACCCTCGAAGTCGGTCGTGGCCGCTGTCTCCTGTTTGTCGCTGAGTTCAAAGAGCACCATGTCGGGGTTCTTGAACCGCGCCAGGTCCAGACACAGCTCGTAGACGGTGGTGTTGAGCATGTCGTCGCCGTCGACAAACTGTATGTAGCGGCCTTTGCACAGGTCGATGCCCTTGTTGCGCGCGGCGCTCAGGCCCTGGTTGCGCTGCCTGATGTAGGTGATGTCGTCGAGATACTCCTGCAGTTCGGGCAGGGGTGATACGTCGGAGCCGTCGTCGATGACGATAATCTCGCGCTGGTCGCGGCTCAGCGTCAGTGCGGTGATGCTGCCCACGCAGGCCTTCACCAGGTCGGCGGGCAGATTGTAGCAGGCGATGATGAAGCTTATCAGCGGCTGCGCCTCATTTTGTGTAGTAGTCGGTTTATCTTGCATAGTGTCTTCACGCTCGTGCGCCGCAGCACACGCAGTTTCATTCGGTTGCCTCTTGTTATGTCCAGTTGTCCGATTCTCAGACCTTCCTTCCAGTCAGGGTCGGGCAGGATAGGGCGCCGCCGGGTCTGCTCATACACATCGAGCTGTATGTTGAGCACATCGCAGTAGTATTTGCTCAGTTGGCGGGCTATGCCCATGTCCTTCATATTGTTCACGTGCGCCTCGAGCAGGTCGGTGAGCCGCTCGCCGTCGGCGGTGGCGGTGATGCCGTCGGGGTTCACGGTGTAGTAGTACATTCCCTCCTCGGTGGTGCCTATCACCTTGGCCGCCTTGAGCAGGGCCGGCAGTGTGTGGGCATCCTCGAAGTATTTGCCTACGGGGAACCGGGCCTCGTCGAAGAGTCTCCGGGCGTAGATTTTATTGCAGGCGAAGGTGTGTGTCCAGGCCTGTGTGCGCTGCCAGTAGTCATGACCGTCGTGATATTCGCCGATGCCGAATTTCATCACGCGCTGTTCCTCGCCGCCGTAGTGCCAGAACACGGGATATTCCAGCATGTCAAACTCCGGGTGGGCGCTCAACTTGGCCATGAGCACCGCAAAGGTGTTGTCGCCCACGAAGTCGTCGCTGTCCACAAAGGTGATATAGTCGCCCGTAGCCATCTTGATGCCCGTGTTGCGTGCAGCCGACAGACCCGCGTTGGCTTGGTGCGCCACCCTGATGTGCGGGTCGCGCTCCGCCCACTCATCGCACAGCCGGGGGCATGCGTCGGGCGACCCGTCGTCCACGAGTATTACCTCGCAGTCGGCGGGCGGTTGCCGCAGGATGCTCTCCAGGCATCTCTCCAGTGTCTGCTCTACCCGGTACACCGGTATCACAATGCTCAGTCTCATGGCTTCAGTAATAATATCTCAATCAAGGGCAGCGCATCTTGTTATTTCGCCAGGCACTCCCCGCCTCGCTATTCCGCCAGGCACTCCCCGCCTCGCTATTCCGGCAGGCACTCCCCGCTTCACTATTCCGCCAGGCGCTCCCCGCCCCTTGCAGGGGAGGGGCAGGGGTGGGGTCTCTGCCCACACTCTATTTTAGTTCAATTCAGCGCGATTGGCAATCCACACCCTTAAAAATTTCCGCGTATTACGATAATTTCTTTCCATTTTCCCTCCATTCACCGATTTCTTTCACTCCCCTTCCACAATCCTATAGTCGGTCATGGCGCGCTTTTCCACGGAGAAGCCGATGCCCACTTTCACCACCCGGCGCGGATCGGTGGCGTAGCGCAGGGCGTAGCCCTTGTCCTCAATCTGGTCGAGGGCGTCCTGTGCCGTGCCGTTGATTTTCAGCTCCATCACATAGATGGCGTCGGGCATGAACACCACCATGTCGGCCCGTCCGCGGGCGCACTTCACCTGCGTCTGCACATACACGTTGAGCATCGAGAAGATCAGGTAGAACGACCACTCATAGAATCCCTCGGCCGCCGACACCTCCTCGAGCTTTTTCTTGAAGCCCTCCACATAGGGCAACTCCTCCAGGTAGGCCTGCAGCTCGCGCAGCGCCAAGTCGGTGTCGTTGGTCCGGAGGGCTTTCCAAAATCGGGCGGCAAAGCCTATCTGAACATCGCCTCCCTCCAATCCGGTCACTGTAGGCAACAGTCCCTCGGTGAAGCCCACACGCACCTCTTTGTTTGGAATGCCGAGTGTGTATTCCTGCATGAGGAAATCATAACCTTTGATGGTGACGTAGCCACTCTGGTAGAGCAGCGGCAGGGCGTTGCGCATATTTTCTGTGGGCTGGTCGAAGGCCGAGGCAGGTACATGCAGGTCATCGAGTTTGGTGATATCGGTACGGAAGTGCCGCATCTGCCGCATGAGATACGATGGCGTGCCGCTCTCAAACCAGTAGTTGTTCAGCCTGCGCTGGTTGAAAGCCTTCATAAGA
>ONMI01000066.1 GCA_900318915.1 uncultured Prevotellaceae bacterium
TTAAAGGCAGTATTCCATAGAATTTGTTTCGGTCGCTTTTTGTTTTTATTCGGTGCATAGCGTCAAGTCTCATCGGTCGTATAGCCCGCTATACTCCCTTTTCAACTTACACTCTGCACACGACTAAAAATCAAAAATCGCCTCGACATAATTAATAGAACCCACCTTAATAGAGGTCACATATCCAGAGTTATTTCTTGCAAGCAACATTTCCTGCACGAGACATGTTTTTTCTGAATTAAGAGCACAATAAATCAATTACTACAGGAATACATCGGCCAAATTCTTTTTTTTTCGTAATTTTGCAGCCAAATTCAGAGACACTACAAAAACGACGAAAAAGAGATGATTACGCTGACGAATTTAGCCATTCAGTTTGGCAAGCGAGTACTTTACAAGGATGTGAACATCAAGTTCACCTCCGGCAACATTTATGGTGTAATCGGTGCCAACGGCGCCGGCAAATCGACGCTGCTGAAAGCCATCAGCGGAGAGTTGGAGCCCAACAAGGGCTCTATAGAATTAGGTCCGGGCGAGCGCCTCTCGGTATTGGACCAGGACCACTTCAAGTATGACGAGTATACGGTGCTTGACACCGTGATGATGGGTCATCAGCCCCTTTGGCAGAACATGAAAGAGCGCGAGGCCCTCTATATGAAACCCGACTTCAGTGAGGAAGACGGCAACCGTGTGGCCGAACTGGAGGAGAAATTCGCCGAGATGGACGGTTGGAACGCCGAGAGCGACGCCGCCATGCTGCTCTCCAACCTCGGTGTGAAAGAAGCGCAGCACGGCAAGCAGATGAGCGAGCTTTCGAACAATGAGAAGGTGCGCGTGATGCTGGCCAAGGCCCTCTTCGGCAATCCCGACAACCTGCTGCTCGACGAGCCCACCAACGACCTTGACCTCGACACCGTGCAGTGGTTGGAGGAATATCTGAGCAATGTGGAGCAGACCGTGCTGGTGGTGAGCCACGACCGCCACTTCCTGGACGCCGTGAGCACGCAGACCGTAGACATCGACTTCGGCAAGGTGACCGTTTTCGCCGGCAACTACTCTTTCTGGTACCAGAGTTCGCAGCTGGCCCTGCGCCAGGCCCAGAATCAGCGTCAGAAAGCTGAGGAGAAGCGCAAGGAGTTGGAAGAGTTCATCCGCCGTTTCTCCGCCAATGTGGCCAAGAGCAAGCAGACCACGAGCCGCAAGAAGATGCTGGAGAAGCTGACGGTGGAAGAGATCCGTCCCTCGTCGCGCAAATATCCCGGCATCATCTTCACCATGGAGCGTGAGCCCGGCAACCAGATATTGGAGGTGGAAGACCTGAAGGCTGTAGACACCGACGGCACCGTGCTCTTCGACCATGTGAGCTTCAACATAGAGAAAGGTCAGAAGACCGTGTTCCTGAGCCACAACCCCAAGGCCATGACCGCCCTCTTCGAGATTATCAACGGCAACCGCGCCGCCGATGCCGGCACCTACAAGTGGGGCATCACCATCACGACCGCCTATCTGCCGCTCGACAACACCGAATTCTTCAAGAGCGACCTGAACCTTGTAGACTGGCTGTCGCAGTATGGCGTGGGCAATGAAGTGGCCATGAAGGGCTATCTGGGCCGCATGCTCTTCAAGCAGGAAGAAGTGGAGAAAAAAGTGAACGTGCTGAGCGGCGGCGAGAAGATGCGCTGCATGATAGCCCGCATGCAGTTGAAGAACGCCAACTGCCTGATACTGGATACCCCCACCAACCACCTCGACCTGGAGAGCATCCAGGCCTTCAACAACAATCTCGTCACCTTCAAGGGCAACATACTCTTCTCCAGCCACGACCATGAGTTCATCCAGACCGTGGCCGACCGTATCATAGAACTCACCCCGAACGGCACCATCGACAAGCTGATGCAGTATGACGACTACATCTACGACGATGCCATCAAGGAGCAGAAAGCCCGCATGTATGGCATCCAATAAGCGTTTGGCAAGGTTTTTGCTACAACGGTTGAAGAGACAAAGAAAAAACCACAAAGATATGGACGAGAAAGAAAAAGACTTAAAAGAGAAAGTAAACGCCGAGACTGAAGGCGCCACCAACACAGAAGAGACAGCAGCCCAGCCCGCCGAAGAGGCGGAAGCCACAGCCGAGGCCCCGGCCGAGGAAGCCCCCCAGGCGGAGGAGAATCCGCTTGAGGCCCTTGAGGAGAAACTGAAGGAGCAGGAAGACAAGAACCTGCGTCTGCGCGCCGAGTTTGAGAACTTCCGCAAGCGCACCATCAAGGAGAAAGCCGAGCTCATCATCAACGGTGCCGAGAAGACCGTGCAGGCCATGCTTCCCGTGGTAGACGACATGGAGCGTGCTCTGGACAACGCCCAGAAGAGCGACGATGTGGAAGCCCTGCGTGAGGGTATGGACCTGATATACAAGAAGTTGATGAAAGCCCTTGAAGGTTTGGGGGTGAAACCCATCGACGCTGTGGGCAAGGAGTTTGACGTAGACTTCCACGAAGCCATCGCCATGGTGCCCGGTATGGGCGACGATAAGAAGGGCAAGGTGATAGACTGCGTTCAGACCGGCTACACCATCAACGACAAAGTGATCCGTCATGCCAAAGTGGCTGTAGGACAATAATTTCCCCAACCGAGAAAACAGACAATGGCAAAGAGAGACTACTATGAAGTGTTAGGCGTGGGCAAGCAAGCCACGGACGACGAGATCAAGACCGCCTACCGCAAGATAGCCATCAAATACCACCCCGACCGCAACCCCGGCGACAAGGAAGCCGAGGAGAAATTCAAGGAGGCCGCCGAGGCCTACGAGGTGCTCCACGACCCGCAGAAGCGCCAGCAGTACGACCAGTTCGGCTTTGAGGCCCCCGGCGGATTCGGCGGTTTCAGCAGCGGCGGTTTTTCTATGGACGACATTTTCTCCATGTTCGGCGACGTATTCGGCGGCCATGGCAGATTCGGTGGCTTCGGCGGTTTCGGCGGTGGCCAGCAGGGTCGTCCGCAGTACCGCGGCGGTGACCTTCGCCTGAAGGTCCGCCTTTCGCTTCAGGAGATTTCGACCGGTGTCACCAAGAAGTTCAAGGTACGCAAGGACGTGTGCTGCCCTCACTGCTCCGGCACGGGTGCCGAGCCCGGCAGCAGCAGCGAGCAGTGTCCCACCTGCCACGGCAGCGGCTACACGGTACGCACCAAGCGCACCATGTTCGGCATGATGCAGACGCAGGGTGTCTGTCCCACCTGCCAGGGTGAGGGCACCATCATCAAGAACAAGTGTAAGGAGTGCCAGGGCGAGGGCATTGTGAAAGGCGAGGAAGTGGTAGAGATCAAGATACCCGCCGGTGTGGCCGACGGTATGGTGGTGAACGTGCCCGGCAAGGGCAATGCCGGCCGCCACAACGGAATAAACGGCGACATCCAGGTATACATTGAGGAGGAAGAGAACGACACCTTCATCCGCCAGGAGACCGACCTGATCTACAACCTGCTGCTCGACTTCCCCACGGCCGCTTTGGGCGGCGAGGTGAAGATTCCCACCATCGAGGGCACCAAGCTGAAGATAAACATCGAGCCCGGCACCCAGCCCGGCACCACCAAGCGGCTGCGCGGCAAGGGTCTGCCCGTGGTGGAAGGCTACGGCCACGGCCGCGGCGACATCATTGTGAACATCAGCATCTACGTGCCGAAGACCCTGAGCCGCGACGAGAAGCACGAGTTGGAGAAGATGCGCGACAGCGACAACTTCAAGAGCGACACGAAGACGAAGAAGAGCATTTTCGACAAATTCAAGAACTATTTCAGCTGACATATTGTCAGCCTCGACTTATGACGTATCAAGAAACAGTAGACTATCTGTATCACTGCACCCCGGTTTTCGAGAAAATCGGGGTGGGTGCTTATAAGGAGGGACTCTCCACCACCCTCGCCTTCGACGAGCACTTCGGGCATCCTCACCGCCAGTTCCGCAGCATCCATGTGGCCGGCACCAACGGCAAGGGGTCCGTCTCACACAGTCTGGCCTCCATTCTTCAGGCCCAAGGTCTCAAGGTGGGCCTTTACACCTCGCCCCACCTGGTGGACTTCAGGGAGCGCATCCGTGTGAACGGTGTGTGCATCGGCGAGCAGTATGTGGTAGACTTCGTGGAGCAGGAGCGCGCCTTCTTCGAGCCCCTTCATCCTTCCTTCTTCGAGCTCACCACCGCCCTGGCCTTCAAATACTTCGCCGAGCAGCATGTAGACATCGCCGTGGTGGAAGTAGGACTGGGCGGCCGTCTCGACTGCACCAACATCATCACCCCCGAGGTGAGCGTGATTACCAACATCAGTCTGGACCACACCGAGCTTCTGGGCGGCACCCTCGAGTTGATAGCCGCCGAGAAGGCCGGCATCATGAAGGCCGGCGTGCCCGTGGTGATAGGCGAGCGGCAGGAAGCCACCGCCCCCGTCTTTACCTCCACGGCAGCCCGTGTGGGCGCCCCCCTTATCTTCGCCGAGGACGAGGGCGAGCTGCAGAGCGCCGCCCTCTGCCTGACCGGCGGTATGGACTACGAGACCGCCACCTTCGGGCATCTGCACGGCGAGCTGAGCGGCTTGTACCAACAGAAGAACACGGCCACCATTCTGGCCGTTTGCCGGCAACTCATCGCCAAAGGCCTGCTACGGGACGACCCCGCCACGATAGCCGACGGTCTGGCCCATGTGGTGGAGCGCACCGGTCTGGTGGGCCGTTGGCAGCAGTTGCGCGAGCACCCCACCGTGGTGTGCGACACCGGACACAATGTGGGCGGCTGGATGTACCTCAGCGCTCAGCTTATGGCACAGGTGTGCGACCGCATGCGCATCGTGTTCGGCATGGTGAGCGACAAGGACATCAGCACCGTGATGAGCCTGCTGCCGAAAGATGCCGACTACTACTTCACCCAGGCCTCGTCGAAGCGCGCCATCCCCGCTGAGGAAGTGGCCCGCATAGGCGCCGAGCACGGACTGCGCGGCAAGCGCTACGCCACTGTGGCAGAAGCCTATCATGCCGCCCTGAGCGACGCCGGTTCCGACGACTTCATCTTCGTGGGCGGCAGCAGTTACGTGGTGGCCGACCTGCTGGCGGAGTGTAGGAGTGTAGGAGTGTAGACATATGCTGGGCGGTCTGGGCTGAATGGGCGATGTGGGCTGAAAGGGCGATGTGGGGGTAATGTGGTTTGGTATCTGCGCCCTGCATCTGCGCTAAAGCATTTTTAACATTTCAAGTAAATTGATTTTACCGTAATAGATTTGCTATTACGGTTTTTTTTTGTTTACTTTGCAGACTACATAGTATCCACTTATTAAACTTTTAATAGGATGAACAAAACTGAAACAGAAAATCTCTGTGGCCTGAGAAGGGAAGACTTCCAGACCACTGTCAACGGTAAGCAGACCGATCTTTACATTCTGAAGAACAGTCTGGGCAACGAAGTAGCCATCACCAATTACGGAGGCGCCATCGTAGCCATCATGGTACCGGACCGCAACGGCAATTATGCCAACGTGATACAAGGTCACGACAATATCCAAGACGTTATCAACTCTCCCGAACCTTATTTGTCGACACTGATAGGCCGTTACGGCAACCGTATCTGCCGCGGTCAGTTCCGTCTGAAAGGCAAGGACTACCAGTTGGCCATCAACAACGGCCCGAATGCGCTTCACGGTGGTCCGAAGGGTTTCCACGCCCGTGTGTGGGACGCCACCCAGATGAACGACCAGGCCCTGGTGCTGGAGCTTGTGTCGGCCTATGGTGAGGAAGGCTTCACCGGCGAGCTGAAAGTGACGGTGGTGTACACGTTCACCAACGAGAACGAGCTGATGATTGAGTATCTTGCCACTACGAACAAGATGACCATCGTCAATCTGACCCACCACGCTTTCTTCAGCCTTGCAGGTATAGCCAATCCCACTCCCACCATCGAGGATCTGGAGTGTGAGATCAATGCCGACTTCTATCTGCCCATCGACGAGACCTCCATCCCGACGGGCGAGATACGCTTTGTGAAGGACACCCCGTTCGACTTCCGCACCCCGAAGCCCATCGGCCGCGACATCGACGCCGACAACGAGCAGATTCGCAACGGTTCGGGCTACGACCACTGCTATGTGCTGAACAAGCGTGAGGAGGCCGAATTGAGTTTTGCCGCCCGCATCTACGAGCCCAACAGCGGCCGCACGATGGACGTTTACACCACCGAGCCCGGCATCCAGCTCTACACCGACAACTTCGGCAGCGGCATTTCCGGCCAGCATGGTGCCACCTTCCCCCGCCGCAGCGCTGTGTGCTTCGAGGCCCAGCACTTCCCCGACAGCCCCAACCGTCCTTACTTCCCCTCGGTGGTGCTGAAGCCCGGCCGCCGCTACAAGCAGAAGACCATCTACCAGTTTGGCGTTCGCAAATAGGAAGACAGAAGAAAGGTATTATTATCACACATAACAACTATAAATCATCAAACGACTATGGATATAGAATTTGTAAGAAGCCGCTTTATCAAACATTTTGACGGTCAGACCGGCCATGTGTACGCATCGCCGGGACGTATCAACCTCATTGGTGAGCACACCGACTACAACGGCGGTTTCGTTTTTCCGGGCGCAGTGGACAAAGGCATTATGGCCGAGATGCGCCCCAACGGTACCGAGAGTACCATCCGCGCCTACTCCATCGACCTGAAGGACCGTGTGGACTTCGACTTCCACGACGGCAAGGGACCCCGTGCCAGTTGGGCCCGCTACATCTACGGCATGGCGCTGGAGATGGAGAAACTCGGTGTGCCTGTGAAGGGCTTCAACATCGCCTTTGCCGGTGATGTGCCCTTAGGTGCCGGCATGTCATCGTCGGCCGCCATGGAGAGCTGCTTCGGCTGCGGTCTGAACGACCTGTTCGGTGAGAACAAGGTGTCGAAATGGGACATTGTGCTGGCCGGTCAGGCCACAGAGCACAACTACTGCGGTGTGAACTGCGGTATCATGGACCAGTTTGCCAGCGTGTTCGGCAAGGCCGGCAAGCTGATGCGTCTGGACTGCCGCAGCCGCGAGTTCGAATATTTCCCCTTCAACCCCGAGGGCTACAAGCTGGTGCTCATCAACTCGTGCGTGAAGCATGAGCTGGCCGGCTCTCCCTACAACGACCGCCGCAACTCTTGCGAGAATGTGGTCCGCCACATCGCCGCCAAGCATCCGGAGGGCAAGTTTGAGACCCTTCGCGACTGCACCTGGGAGCAGTTGGAGGAAGTGCGTGCCGAGGTGGGTGAGGAAGACTACACCCGTGCCCATTTCGTGCTGGGCGAGAAAGACCGCGTGCTGGCCGTTTGCGACGCCCTTGTTGCCGGCGACTACGAGACTGTGGGCAAGAAGATGTATGAGACCCACGAAGGCCTCTCGAAGGAATATGAGGTGAGCTGTGAAGAGCTCGACTTCCTGAACGATGTGGCCAAGGAGTGCGGTGTGACCGGTTCGCGCATCATGGGCGGCGGTTTCGGCGGCTGCACCATCAACCTTGTGAAAGACGAACTTTATGAGCCGTTTGTGAAGACCGCCTGCCAGAAATACTACGAGAAGTTCAACCGTGCCCCGAAGGTGTACGACGTGGTAATCAGCGATGGCGAGTACAAACCGGAACATCGTTGCGATTATCACAATGTGTTTCATCTTTGCCATGATCAGTTTTGTGACCAACATGGGTGCTCCTTTCGGCAACATTTGGGGTGAACACTTCCCTTTTGCCAAAGCATGGGGTAACCTTATGAATTTTGCCGCTTATCTCTTCATGGGTATTCCTGCAGGCAAGATGTTGGTGAAGTACGGCTACAAAAAAACTGCTTTGACTGCACTAATAGTTGGAATTATTGGACTCGTAATCCAATATCTTTCAAGTCATTTGGGTGCTGCTACAGAAGTATTCACATGGAAAGGTTATGAAACCACGAAATGGGTGCATGGCATAAAAGAAACATTCACATCAGATATACACGTAACACTTAACCTTTTCATTTACATGCTGGGAGCATTTGTATGTGGATTCTGCGTCTGCATGCTAAATACTGTTGTAAATCCCATGCTTAACTTACTTGGGGGTGGTGGAAACAAGGGTAATCAATATATACAAATTGGTGGTACTCTTAACTCTTTAACAGGAACACTAACACCTTTACTTGCAGGCATCTTGGTTGGAGAAGTTACAAAGAAAACAAGTATGAACCAAGTTGCTCCACTTTTATTTATTGGTATTGCAGTATTTGCTGTATCATTTTTAATAATAAGTAAAGTTTCCATACCAGAACCAACTTTAGGGAAAAAACAGCCAAAATATGAAAAAAGTCCATTAGCATTTCGTCACTGTCTCTTGGGAGTAATAGCTATCTTTTTCTATGTCGGAATAGAAATTGGCATTCCAATGGAACTTAACTTTTACGTTACTGATTTTACAAAAGGTATAGCTGCTCTTGGTGGAGCATTTGCTGCCGCTTATTGGTTTCTGATGATGATAGGACGAGCATGCTCAAGTGCTTTGTCTGGTAAAATATCTACACGGATGCAATTATCATTTGTGTCATCAGTAGCAATCGTTTTATTGTTATTGGCTATTTTTATCCCCAAAAATAAAACTGTTAATGTTCCTAACTTTATTTATAACCCAATCAAGAAGACATCTGAGATTTTGAAGAAAGCAGAAATTCCAGAGGAGACAATAAGTAAATTTATTGTTACAAAGGATGCTAAACTATTAGATGAATATAAAGATAATTTACGGAATGAAGATATCGATAAGACTGTTGATGAGATAATTTCCAATTTGGAAACACCTCAGATTCCAATTAGTGCTTTCATAATCTTTCTCTGTGGGTTATGCACTTCAATTATGTGGGGCGGCATTTTCAATTTAAGTGTTGAAGGACTTGGCAAATATACAGAAGCCGCTTCAGGCATCTTTATGACTCTTGTTGTAGGAGGAGGCATAATGCCATTAATACAAGAATCGTTAGCAAATTCTCCAAAAATCGGAATCATAAACAGCTACTGGCTGGTTATCGCCATGCTTGCCTACATTCTGTTCTATGCCCTGATAGGCAGCAAGAATGTGAACAAGGACATCCCCGTGGACTAAGGGAACCCCCTACAAGCTTCTTTATACCCAAGAGCGCTTTTCCGTCGTGGAAAAGCGCTCTTGCTTTATGCCTTGACAAGAGAAGAAAAGCGCTCAAAAAGAGGAAGATATTCTTAAAAAAGTGTAAAAAATACACTTTTTGTGCAAAAAAAGCGGTTTTATGCTATAAAACATATAAAAAGCTATACGCATATCGAAAAATAATTGTATTTTTACACCCAAAATCTTACATATCTATTAAAAACAATCTCATGAAACATTTAAAGAGTATTATTATCGGTGCGGGAATGGCTGGAATGCTGTTTACCGCATGTACCAAAGACGAGCCGAAACTGACCGTTTCCGGCCTTGACCCTGCCGCTTTCGACACCATCATCGGCAATCTGAACGTGCAGCTCTTCACGCTGAAGAACTCCAACGGCATGGAAGTGTGTGTGACCAACTACGGCGGCCGCGTGGTGTCGCTCGTGGTGCCCGACAAGGACGGCAAGCCCACCGATGTGGTACTGGGTTTTGACAACATCGCCCAGTATGCCGACACGCTGAACACTCCCTCCGACTACGGTTCATCCGTGGGCCGCTACGCCAACCGCATCAACCAAGGCAAGATAACGGTCGACGGCAAGGAATACCAGTTGCGTCAGAACGACCGTCACGGTGAGATAGCCCACTGCCTGCACGGCGGCGGCAACACCGGTTGGATGCACAAGGTATGGGAAGTGGTGGAGAGCAACGACTCCGTGCTGAAGCTCTCTCTCATCTCTCCCGACGGCGACAACGGCTTCCCCGGCGAGGTGAAGGCCACGGTGACCTATGCCGTATTGCCCAACAACACGCTCGACATACAGTGGGACGCCACCACCGACAAGGAGACCATTGTGAACATGACCAACCACAACTACTACAATCTGAACGGCGACTTCTCACAGCCCGGCATGGACATGGTGCTGTATGTGAACGCCGACAACTTCACCCCCTCCGACGCCACCTATATGACCACCGGTGAGATACGTTCAGTGGAAGGCACTCCGATGGACTTCCGCACCCCCGCCGTGATAGCAGAGAAGATGGACACCAACTATGTGTACATCAAGAACGCCACCGGCTACGACCACAACTGGTGTCTGAACACCTACAGCCGCGAGAAGGGCGGCGACGACACCGTGGTGTGCGCCAGCCTCTACTCACCGAAGACCGGCATCTTCATGGAGATGTTCACCAACGAGCCCGGTGTGCAGGTTTACACCGGCAACTTCCAGGGTGTGGGTCCCGACGCCCAGATAGCCCGCAAGCACGGTGTGAAGTATCCCAAGCACGTGAGTGTGTGTCTGGAGAGTCAGAAATATCCCGACTCGCCCAACAAGAAAGAGTGGGTGCAGCCTACACTGAAGCCCGGTGAGACCTACCACAGCCACGCCGCCTACAAATTCTCCGTGAAATAAACCCAAAACCTAATAACAAAAAAACAACCAACCAATGAACAGTATTTCTGAGGCAATCAGCATGTCGGGGTTCAAAACCATCGACTTTGTGATTCTCGTGTGCTACCTTATCCTTCTGGTGAGTCTGGGCCTGTTCCTCTCGCGCAACAAGGACGGCAAGGAAAAGAGCGCCAACGACTATTTTCTGGCCGGCAACACCCTTACCTGGTGGGCAGTGGGCGCCTCGCTCATCGCCGCCAACATCTCTGCCGAGCAGTTTATCGGCATGTCAGGAACCGGTTTCCGCGACGGTATCGCCATTGCCGCCTATGAGGTGATGGCCGCCGTGACCCTTGTGGTGATAGGCAAGTTCCTTCTGCCCGTGATGCTCGACCGCAAGATTTTCACCATTCCGCAGTTCCTGCGCGAGCGCTACAACGACGGTGTGGGTCTGGCCTTCTCCATTCTGTGGCTCTTCCTCTATGTGTTTGTGAACCTGACCTCCGTGGCGTGGTTGGGTGCCCTTGCCATCGAGCAGATATTGGGTCTGCAGGGTCTGGCCGTGAGTGTGGGCGGCTTTGAGATATCCATCCGCATGCTGATTATCCTCTTCCTCTTCGTCATCGCCGGTGTCTACTCCATCTACGGCGGTCTGGCCTCTGTGGCCTGGACCGATGTGATGCAGGTGACCTTCCTGGTGGGCGGTGGTCTGATTACCGCCTACGTAGCCCTGAAAGAGATGGGTGTGATTATGGGCACCGACGCCTTTGGCGCCCTTGGCCAGGTATACACCGACATGACCACCGGCACCCACGCCCAGGATGTGCACTTCCACCTGGTGATTCAGGAGAGCCACAATGCGAGCGCCTTTGCCAACGTGCCCGGTATCGCCGCCGTGGTGGGCGGTGTATGGCTCACCAACTTGGGTTACTGGGGCTTCAACCAGTACATCATCCAGAAGGGTCTGGCCGCCAAGAACATCGACGAGGCCAAGAAAGGTCTTATCTTCGCCGGTTTCCTGAAGATCCTCATCCCCTTCATCGTGGTGCTGCCCGGTATCTGCGCCTACTACATCATGCAGGATCCCGAGAAGTTTGCCAGCATGAACCTTGCCGGCAACATCAATGTGGCCGACGACGCCTATCCCTGGCTCATCCGCAACTTCACCCCGACCGGCATCAAGGGTCTGAGCTTCGCCGCCCTTACCGCCGCCATCATCTCCTCGCTGGCCTCGATGTTCAACTCCACCTCCACCCTCTTCACGATGGACATCTACAAGAAGTACATCAACAAGAACGCCGGTGACAAGCAGTTGGTGAATGTGGGCCGTCTGGTGGCCGTGTGCGCCCTTGTGATAGCCCTTGTGGCCGTGAAGCCCCTTCTGGGCGGTCTTGACCAGGCCTTCCAGTACATTCAGGAGTACAGCGGTTTCATCTATCCGGGTATCATCACCGTGTTCGGCCTTGGTCTGCTGTGGAAGCGCGCTTCCTCCACCGCCGCCGTGTGGACCGCCATCATCACCATTCCGCTTGGCGTGCTCTTCAAGGTATGCCTGCCCCACGTGGCCTTCCAGTTCCGTGCCGGCTACATTTTCATCATCCTCGTTACCTTCTTCATCCTTGTGAGCTATCTCGACCGCAAGTATGTGAGCTGTGAGCAGCCCTCCGAGGGCGACCAGAAGAAGATGCTTCTCTGGGCCAAGGTGCTCGGCATAGCCGGTGCTGTTATGATTATCTGCGCCGCCATCGTGACCGCCCTCGGCGCCATGAATCCCGGTGCCGATCCCGACACCAACTTCATTGCCTATCTGAACGACATCGGCTTCCAGGCCTTCATCTTCTTCGGAGTGCTGGTGGGCTGCAATGCCGTTTGGCTCTACAGCAATGCCAAGGACCAGCAGCGCGACAAGAAGGCGCTGCCCATCAACCTGAATCTGTTCTCCACCACACGTGGCTACACCTACGGAACGATAGGCATCTGCCTCATCACCTTCCTGCTGTACGCTATTCTGTGGTAAGCAATCATTCATGCCTCGGGAGCATGCCTTGAAGGGCTGCTCCCGGGGATTTTCCCAACAAAGAAAACCAACCCAACAACAATGACAGGTTATTACGGCGAACACTCCAAGGTATGGGTATCGGTAGACTGCATCATCTTCGGTTTCGACCACGGAAAGTTGGAACTGCTGATAGGCAGGCGTCAGATGGACCCTGGCCGCGGCGAGTGGTCGCTCTATGGAGGATTTGTCAGTCCGGAAGAGACGCTTGAAGAAGCCGCGAGCCGTGTGCTGCTGAGTCTGACAGGTCTGAAGAAAGTGTATATGCGTCAGGTGGGCGCTTTCAGCGCAGTGGACCGTGACCCCGGCGAGCGTGTCATATCAGTAGCCTTCTGCGCACTTATCAACGTGAAGGACTACGACGACACGCTCCGCAAGGAATACGGTCTGGAATGGGTGGACGTGCAGACACTGCCTCCCCTCTACTCCGACCACAACGAGATGGTGAAGCAAGCCATCGGCCTTCTGCGCCGCCGCATCGCCACGGAGCCCCTCTACTTCAACCTGCTGCCCGACCTCTTCACGCTGACCCAGCTGCAGCATGTGTACGAGGCCATTCTGGGCGAGGAGATTGACAAGCGCAACTTCCGCAAGCGCGTGAAGACGATGCACTTCATCGAGCAGACCAGTCTGGTAGACAAGCAGACCTCGAAGCGCGGAGCCCAGCTCTACCGTTTCAACAAGCGCAATCTGGGGAGCAGTTCCTCCTTCAAACTATAGAGAGCAACGAATACGGCTGAAAAATACAAAAAACAGAGAACAACATGTTAGAAGAACTGAAAGAGAAAGTGTTTCGTGCCAACCTTGACCTGGTGAAGCACAACTTAGTAATATTCACCTGGGGCAACGTGTCGGGCATAGACCGTGAGAAAGGCCTTGTGGTAATCAAGCCCTCGGGTGTGGACTATGACAAGATGAAAGCCAGCGACATGGTAGTGGTAGACCTGGCCACCGGCAAGGTGGTGGAAGGCGACCTGAACCCCTCGTCGGACACTCCCACCCACCTGGTGCTTTACCGTGAGTTTCCCGAGATAGGCGGTATCGTGCATACCCACTCCACCTACGCCACCGCTTGGGCCCAGGCCGGTAAGGACATCCCCAATATCGGCACCACCCATGCCGACTATTTCCACGACGAGATACCCTGCACCGACGACATGGTGGAGAGCCAGATGGCCGAGTATGAGAAAGAGACCGGTGTGGTGATAGTGGACCGCATCCGCAAGGGCAACATCAACCCCATGCACACCCCCGGTGTGCTGGTGAAGAACCATGGTCCCTTCTCGTGGGGCAAGAATCCCGACAACGCCGTGTACAACTCGGTGGTGATGGAGCAGGTGGCCAAGATGGCCTTCGTGTCGTTCTGCGTGAACCCCGCCACGACGATGAATCCGCTGCTTGTGGAGAAGCACTTCAGCCGCAAGCACGGTCCCAACGCCTACTACGGCCAGAAGAAGAAATAACCCCTTATTATACAGAACCTTAACAGCTAACAATTAAATAAAGAATCTATTATGATAAAAGCATTTGAGAATTACGAGATTTGGTGGGTAACAGGTGCACAGCTCCTTTACGGAGGCGATGCCGTGGTGGCCGTTGACGCCCATTCGAAAGAGATGGTCGACGGTCTGAACGACAGCGGTATCATCCCCATCAAGGTGGTGTACAAAGGCACTGCCAACAGCAGCAAGGAAGTGGAAGCCGTGATGAAGGCCGCCAACAACGACGACAAGTGCGTGGGCATCATCACCTGGATGCACACCTTCTCTCCCGCCAAGATGTGGATTAAGGGTCTGCAGGACCTCCAGAAACCCCTGCTCCACTTCCACACCCAGTACAACGCCGAGATACCCTGGGAAACCATGGACATGGACTTCATGAATCTGAACCAGAGCGCCCACGGCGACATCGAGTTCGGGCACATCTGCACCCGCATGCGCGTGGCCCGCAAGGTTGTGTGCGGTTACTGGAAGAACGAGGAGGCCCAGCAGAAGATAGCCGTTTGGGCCCGTGTGGCCGCCGGTGTGGCAGACGCCAAGAACGTGCGCTGCCTGATGTTCGGTATGAACATGAACAATGTGGCCGTGACCGACGGCGACCGTGTGGAGTTTGAGCAGCGTTTGGGCTACCATGTGGACTACTACCCCGTGAGCTCGCTGATGGACTACTTCAAGAAGGTGACCGACGCCGAGGCCGACGCCCTGGTAGAGGAGTACAAGCAAGCCTACAGCATCAAGATAGACGAGAGCGGTGAGGAAGTATACTGGCAGAAGGTGAAGAACGCCGCCAAGGCAGAGATAGCCCTGCGCCGCGTACTGAAGGACGAGGGCGCCACCGCCTTCACCACCAACTTCGACGACCTTGGCGACGCCGACATCGACGATCCCAACTTCGTGGGCTTCGACCAGATTCCCGGTCTTGCCTCTCAGCGTCTGATGGCCGAGGGTATCGGTTTCGGTGCCGAGGGCGACTGGAAGACCGCCTGTCTGTACCGCACCCTTTGGGTGATGCAGCAGGGCATGCCCCGCGGCTGCTCCTTCCTGGAGGACTACACGCTCAACTTCGCCGGCGACCGCAGTTCGTGTCTGCAGAGCCACATGCTCGAGGTATGTCCGCTCATCGCTGTCGACAAACCCAAGCTCGAGGTTCACTTCCTGGGCATCGGCATCCGCAAGCAGCAGACCGCCCGCCTCGTGTTCACCTCGAAGGTAGGCCGCGGCATCAAGGCCACTGTTGTGGACCTTGGCAACCGTTTCCGTCTTATCTCGCAGGAAGTGGAGTGCATTGAGCCCAAGCCCATGCCCAACCTGCCCGTGGCTTCCGCCCTGTGGGTACCCCAACCCACCTTCGAGATTGGCGCCGGTGCTTGGATTCTGGCCGGCGGCACCCATCACAGTGCTTTCTCCTACGACATCAACGAGGAGTATTGGGAAGACTTCGCCGAGATGCTTGGCATCGAGTATGTGAAGATCAACAAGGACACTAAGACGAGCGAGTTTAAGCAGACACTGCGCAACAATGAAGTATACTTCATGCTGAATAAGGCGCTTAGATAAAGGGAAGTTAAAGGGAAGTTAAAAGGAAGTTAAAAGGAAGTTAAAAGGAAGTTAAAAGGAAGTTAAAAGGAAGTTAAAAGGAAGTTAAAAGGAAGTTAAAAGGAAGTTAAAAACATTTGTTGTTTATTGGAAGATATCTATTTAAAGTTTAGAAATATGGGATTTAGTTTTAAGGACATCATTGCATGGCAAAAAGCTTATGAGTTTGTCTTACTGACATACAAGACAACACGTAAGTTTCCTAATTTCGAGAAATTTGGACTTGCCTCGCAATTTCAACGTGCAGCAGTCTCAATTGCCGCAAATATCGCTGAAGGTTCTAAGAAACTAAGCAGGGCCGACAAACTAAGACTATTGAACATAGCACAGGGAAGCCTTGAAGAATGCCGTTTCTATGTAATGCTTGCCAAAGACCTTCAATATATCGACGAAGATGAATTACAATCCCTTAACTACAGTCTTAATGGCACAAGTTACTATCTTAACTCCTATTGCAAAGCCATAACAGAGAATAGGGCTATAAAAGATAACGACCTGTAAAATCATTTATCATGATAGCAAAAGACGACCTTTTAACTTCCCCTTATAACTTCCTCTTGAGGACCTGTTTCATTAACGATAAAAAAGAGAAAATATGACTCCAAGACAAACGATAGACTCGGGCAAGGCCATTCTGGGTATAGAATTCGGCTCCACCCGTATCAAGGCCGTTCTCATCGACGAGGAGAACAAGCCTATAGCCCAGGGCAGCCACGAATGGGAGAACCAACTCATCGACGGCCTCTGGACCTACAGCATCGAAGCCATTCTGTACGGACTGCAGGACTGCTACGCCACCCTGCGCGCCGACGTACGCAAGCAGTATGACACCGAGATAGAGATTCTGGCCGGCATCGGCGTGAGCGCCATGATGCACGGCTACATGGCCTTCGACGAGCACAACGAGATTCTGGTACCCTTCCGCACCTGGCGCAACACCAACACGGCCAAGGCCGCGGCCGCGCTGTCGGACCTCTTCGTGTATAACATTCCCCTCCGCTGGAGCATCTCCCACCTCTACGAGGCCATTCTCGACAATGAGGAGCATGTGGGCGACATCAAGTACCTGACCACACTGGCCAGCTACATCCACTGGCGCCTCACCGGAAAGAAAGTGCTGGGTATCGGTGATGCCAGCGGCATGCTGCCCATCGACCCCGAGACGAAGAACTACTCGGCCACGATGGTGGAGAAGTTCAACAAGCTGATTGCCCCGAAGGGTTTCAGCTGGCAGCTGCTCGACATTCTGCCCCAGGTGCTGGTGGCCGGTGAGAACGCCGGTTTCCTGACCGAGGCCGGAGCCAAGCTGCTCGACGTGTCGGGCCATCTGAAACAAGGCATCCCCCTCTGTCCTCCCGAAGGCGACGCCGGCACCGGCATGGTGGCCACCAACGCCGTGAAGCAGCGCACGGGCAATGTATCGGCCGGCACCTCCTCCTTCTCGATGATAGTGCTGGAGAAAGACCTGTCGAAGCCCTATGAGATGATTGACATGGTGACCACCCCCGACGGCAGCCTCGTGGCCATGGTGCACTGCAACAACTGCACCTCCGACCTGAACGCCTGGGTGAACCTGTTCAAGGAGTATCAGCAGCTGCTCGGTGTGCCCGTAGACATGAACGAGGTGTTCGGCAAGCTGTACAACAACGCCCTGACAGGCGATGCCGACTGCGGCGGTCTCATCTCCTACAACTACATCTCCGGCGAGCCTGTGACCGGCTTTGCCGAAGGCCGTCCGCTCTTTGTGCGTTCCGCCAACGATAAGTTCACGCTTGCCAACTTCATGCGTGCCCACCTCTACGCCTCGGTCGGTGTGCTGAAGATAGGCAACGACATTCTGTTCAACGAAGAGAAAATCAAGGTGGACCGCATCACGGGCCACGGCGGTCTGTTCAAGACCAAGGGTGTGGGACAGCGTGTGCTGGCCGCCGCCATCAACTCTCCCATCTCCGTGATGGAGACTGCCGGCGAAGGTGGCGCCTGGGGTATCGCCCTTCTCGCCTCGTATGTGGTGAACAACGGCGACAAGGAGAATCTGGCCGACTGGCTCGAGCACAAGGTGTTTGCCGGCAACGCCGGTGTGGAGATAGCCCCCACTGCCGAGGACGTGGCCGGTTTCAACAAGTACATAGAGCGCTACAAGGCCGGTCTCGGCATCGAAGCCGCCGCCGTGAAGTGCAAGGCATAACCTACAGGCAAGAACCTAAAAAACGACGAACAATAGAACCCATGAAGAAAATTGTCTCAGCAGTAATCTTTGCTGCACTCTCCCTCAGCGCCACGGCCCAGGATGCCACCCTTCGCATCGCTGCTGACAAGGGCACCCAGAAGATACACAAAGAGATCTACGGGCAGTTTGCCGAGCACCTCGGCACCTGCATCTACGGCGGTCTGTGGGTAGGCCCCGAGTCGCCCATTCCCAATACCGACGGCTACCGCAACGATGTGCTCCAGGCCCTGAAAGACCTGAAGGTGCCCGTGCTGCGCTGGCCCGGCGGCTGTTTTGCCGACGAGTATCACTGGCGCGACGGTATCGGTCCCCGTTCGGAGCGTCCGAAGATGCAGAACAACAATTGGGGCGGCACCATCGAGGACAACTCGTTCGGCACCCATGAGTTTCTGAACCTCTGCGAGCTGCTGGGCTGCGAGCCCTACATCAGCGGCAACGTAGGCAGCGGCACCGTGGAGGAGTTGGCCAAGTGGGTGGAATACATGACCAGCGACGGTGACACGCCGATGGCCAAGCTGCGCCGCCAGAACGGCCGCGACAAAGCCTGGAAGGTGAAATTCCTGGGTGTGGGCAACGAGAGCTGGGGCTGCGGCGGCAACATGCGTCCGGAGTACTACAGCGACCTCTTCCGCCGCTACCAGTGCTACTGCCGCAACTACGACGGCAACCAGCTCTACAAGATAGCGAGCGGTGCCAGCGACTACGACTACAACTGGACGAAGGTGCTGATGGAGAATGTAGGCCATCTGATGCACGGTGTGTCTCTGCACTACTACACCGTGACCGGCTGGACCGGCAGCAAAGGCAGCGCCACGAAGTTCAGCGACGATGACTATTACTGGACGATGGGCAAATGCCTTGAGATAGAAGACGTGATAAAGCGCCACGCCGCCATCATGGACGTGAAAGACCCGCAGAAGAAGATTGGTCTGCTCGTAGATGAATGGGGTACCTGGTGGGATGAGGAACCCGGCACCGTGAGCGGGCACCTGTACCAGCAGAACTCCATGCGCGACGCCTTTGTGGCCGCTCTCTCGCTGAACGTGTTCCACCGCCACACCGACCGTGTTCGCATGGCCAACATCGCCCAGGTGGTGAACGTGCTGCAGTCGATGATACTGACCGATACCAAGGGAACCGGCCACATGGTGCTCACCCCGACCTACCATGTGTTCAACCTGTACAAAGGTTTCCAGGAAGCCACCTATCTGCCCATCGAGGCCCGTTGCGACACCATGAGCGTGCGCGGCGACAACCGCACCCCCACGCGCAAGGTGCCCCTCGTTTCGATGTCGGCCGCCAAGAAAGCCGACGGCGGCATCATCGTGTCGCTGGCCAACGTGAGTCTGGACAAGGCCCAGGAAGTGGAGATTTCTCTCGACGGTTACCAAGCCCGCAAGGCCACCGGCAAGCTCCTCACCTGCAAGCAGATAACCGACTACAATGACTTTGAGCATCCCGACCGTGTGGCTCCCGCAGCCATGAAAGACCTGAAGGTGAAGAAGAACACCCTGAAGGTGAAGTTGCCCGCCAAGTCGATAGCCGTCATTGAACTATAACACAAAAAGAATAACAAACCTTTTAAAAAAAGAGACATGAACAACAAAGCATTAATGAACAAGGCAGCCGACAACATCCGTATCCTGGCCGCCTCGATGGTAGAGAAAGCCAAGTCGGGTCATCCCGGCGGTGCCATGGGTGGTGCCGATTTCATCAATCTGCTCTACTCAGAGTTTCTGGTTTACGACCCCGAGAATCCCGAGTGGGAAGGCCGTGACCGTTTCTTCCTCGACCCCGGCCACATGGCCCCCATGCTCTATGCCCAGCTCACCCTCATCGGCAAGTACACCCTTGAGGACCTGCAGCAGCTCCGTCAGTGGGGCTCGGTGACCCCCGGTCATCCCGAGCGCGAGTTGGCCCGCGGTATTGAGAACACCTCCGGTCCTCTGGGCCAGGGCCACACCTTCGCTGTGGGTGCCGCCATTGCCGCCAAATTCCTGAAGGCTCGTCTGGGCGACGTGATGAACCAGACCATCTACGCCTACATCTCCGACGGCGGTGTGCAGGAAGAGATTTCCCAGGGTTCCGGCCGTATAGCCGGTGTGCTGGGTCTGGACAACCTCATCATGTTCTACGATGCCAACGACATACAGCTCTCCACCGAGACCAAGGTTGTGATGGCTGAGGACACTGCCAAGAAATACGAGTCATGGGACTGGTATGTGCAGAAGGTAGACGGCAACGACGTAGACCAGCTTCGCGAGGCCATCAAGAACGCCCAGGCCGAGAGCAACCGTCCGTCGCTCATCATCGGCCACTGCATCATGGGCAAGGGCGCCCTTCAGGCCGACGGCAGCAGCTATGAGCGCAACTGCAAGACCCACGGTGCCCCGCTCGGCGGCGACGCCTTTGTGAACACCGTGAAGAATCTGGGCGGTGACCCGGAGCATCCCTTCGTCATCTTCCCCGAAGTGGCCGAACTGTATGCCGCCCGCAAGGAAGAGCTGAAGAAGATTGTGGCCGAGCGCTACGCCGCCAAGGCCGAGTGGGCCGCCAAGAATCCCGCCAAGGCCGAGCAGCTGAAGGAGTGGTTCTCCGGCAAGGCTCCCGTCGTCGACTGGAGCAAGGTTGAGCAGAAGGCCGGTGCCGCCACCCGCGGTGCTTCCGCCACGGTGCTCTCCGTGCTGGCCGAGCAGGTTCCCAACATGATCTGCGCCTCTGCCGACCTGTCGAACTCCGACAAGACCGACGGCTTCCTGAAGAAGACCAAGAATCTTGAGAAGGGCGACTTCAGCGGTGCCTTCTTCCAGGCAGGTGTGAGCGAGCTCACCATGGCCTGCTGCTGCATCGGTATGGCCCTTCACGGCGGTGTGATACCTGCCTGCGGCACCTTCTTCGTGTTCTCCGACTATATGAAGCCCGCCGTGCGCATGGCCGCCCTGATGGAGCTTCCCGTGAAGTTCATCTGGACCCACGATGCCTTCCGTGTGGGCGAGGACGGACCTACCCACGAGCCTGTGGAGCAGGAAGCCCAGATCCGCCTGATGGAGAAGCTGAAGAACCACCACGGCCGCAACAGCATGCTGGTGCTCCGTCCGGCCGACGCCGAGGAGACCACCGTGTGCTGGCGCATGGCCATGGAGAACACCCTGACCCCGACGGCCCTTATCTTCTCCCGTCAGAACATCGAGATGCTTCCCGAGGGCAACGACTACAATGGAGCCGAGAAGGGCGCCTACATCGTGGCGGGCAGCGACGACGACTTCGACGTGATTCTGCTGGCCAGCGGCAGTGAGGTGTCGACCCTCGAGGCAGGTGCCAAACTGCTCCGTGAGGACGGCATCCGTCTGCGTGTGGTGAGCGTTCCCTCCGAGGGTCTGTTCCGTTCGCAGCCGAAGGAGTATCAGGAGAAAGTGCTTCCCCGCGACGCCAAGATTTTCGGCATGACCGCCGGTCTGCCCTGCACCCTTGAGGGTCTGGTGGGCAACCAGGGTTGTGTATGGGGTCTGGAGAGCTTCGGTTTCTCCGCTCCCTACAAGGTGCTCGACGAGAAGCTCGGCTACACCGGCGAGAATGTGTACAAGCAAGTAAAAGCCCTTCTGGGAAAATAACAGCATGGACATCAAGACCATCGGCATAGCCAGCGACCACGCCGGCTATGCTTTGAAACAGTTTGTGAAGCAGTATCTCGAGGAGCACGGCTATGCCTACAAGGACTACGGCACCTACAGCGAGGACTCGTGCGACTACAGCGACTTCGGCCATGCCCTGGCCCGCGGTATCGAGCAGGGTGAGGTGTTCCCCGGCATTGCCATCTGCGGCAGCGGCGAGGGCATCAACATGACGCTCAACAAGCACCAGAGCATCCGTGCCGGTCTGTGCTGGATACCCGAGATAGCCCATCTAATCCGCCAGCACAACAATGCCAACGTGCTGGTGATGCCCGGCCGTTTCATCGACAACGACATGGCCCGGCAGATAATGGACGAGTTTTTCGCCACTGAGTTTGAGGGCGGCCGCCACGGTAAAAAGAGAAAAGGGGGTGCAATTTCACAATTGCGCCTCCTTTTTGCAGTTACAAACCAATAAAACTGCATTATTGAAACAACCTAAAAATAAACTACTAAACTGCAAAAATCTGAATGAAAGGCTGACTGAGACCAGTCAAAACTATATTATTATGTAAGTATGCCGGTATGAATCAGGGCAGACTCAGCAGGGCTGCAGGCAGCCCCACGGTCTTCGCCGCCACGGCGCAGGGACCTTTCTTCTGGAGCAACCGTATGGCAGCCCTTCCATTGGCTGCCTGTATGCGTGTGGACCCCGTGGCGGTGCCCTGATTGCGGAGCAGCTGCGCATCGCCTGCGATGGAGAACACCATCCAGTCGCGGCTGTCAAGACAGCGCCGCCCCTGACTGTCGACAATCACCGCCTCGACAAGGCTGTCGTCTTTTAGCGTGAGCTGTATGGCGGCAGGTTTTCCCCAATGCCCGGTCTGGTATTCAAAAGCAATCTCATCCGTCAGGTGGCGAGAGCGTGCCACCACGGTGTTGTGTCCCGGCCGGAAGACCACCTTCCAATGAAAGCCCTGCGCGGGGTAATCCCGGCAGTCGCGTTTTCTCTTGCCCGCCGACTGTCCGTTGACGAACAGTTCCACTTCCGGTTCATTGGAATAGACCAGCACTTCCTTTTCCTCGCCCTCATCGCCCCATCTCACAGGCCATGAATGGCCATAGATATGCAGCATGGGCTTTTGCGCCCAATAGCTCTGAAAGACATAATAGCTCTCCTTGGGCGTGCCGTCGCGCTGGCACACCCCTTTCTGGTTGACATAAGGAATAGGATTGTCGGGACGCAGCGGCGTGCAGAAATCCTTGAAGGTCCAGAAGGCAGACCCCGTAAGGTTGGGCATGAGCGCCTGCTCCTTGAGATGCCAGTCGAAAAGTCTGACGGCATAGCTCTCCGACCAGTCGCCATTCCTGTCGCCCGCCTCGATATCGAATCCCGTCTCGGCATGCCTTCCGGCATGGCTGTCGGCTCCCCATTCGGCATGCAGGAAGAAAGGGAAGCGCTCCATGGCGCTCTCCTCCATCTCGCGGTAATCGCGGAATCGGCGGCTGTACCATCCCGCCCAGATGGAAGGCGAGTAGACATCCGTGATGTCGGCGCAGAAATCGCACCGCCTGATTACCGTTTTCCGGTAAGGGTCCAAGCGGTGTGCCGCAGCATGGAGCGACGCCATCAGGCTGCGCACGGCAGCCGAGTCGAGCACGGTGTCGAAATCACCGGGCCAGTCGTTCTCATTGCCGAGTCCCCAGAGGATAACAGAAGGATGATGCCTGTGCTGCTGAATCATATTGGCCAGCATACGGTGCGCCTGCTCCTGATAGCCGGCATCGCCCACACCGCCCCTGCACCAAGGAATCTCCTCCCACACCAGGATGCCGAGCGAGTCGCAGAGGTCCAGGACCCGTTCCGACTGCTGGTAATGACCCAGCCGGATGAAGTTGGCCCCCATCTCCTTTATTTGGAGCATATCCTGCCTTATCAGGCTGTCGGTCATGGCCGCCGCCACCCCCGCATGGTCCTCATGGCGGTGCGTGCCCTTCAGGAGGAGCCGCCTGCCGTTGAGCAGGAACGGGCCATGCTCCTTGAACTCAAACGAGCGGAAGCCGAATTTCTTCGTGATGGTCTGCTCGCCATAAGCGATGACAGCCGTATAGAGATTGGGATGGTCCACCTCCCATCTGAGCGGTTTTCTCACTACAATGGGCCGGCTGTTGTCGCCTTTGAAGACCGTTTTCCCGTCGGGCGCGCAGATTTCCACCCGCACCCGCTTGTTGCCACCTATACGGACGGTATCGCCATAGACATCGAGCGGCACATCAATAAGATAATCATGCGGCATATAGACCAGTGACACCATGCGGTATAGTCCGCCATAGAGGCAGAAATCAGACATATCCGACGGTATCATCTGCACATCCCGGCTGTTGTCGCATCTGACGGCCAGCGGCAGCAAGCCCTGTCCGCAGTGTGTGATATCCACCCACCAGCGGTCGTATCCCCCCACATGAGTGCCCACCAAATCGGTGTCCACATAGACCTCCGTTTTCTGCCCGGCCCCCTCAAATTCGAGCAAGGTATGACCACCATGGTAAGGGTTGTCCACCTGCAAGGAAGTGCGGTACCATGCCGCCCCCTGGTAATAATTGACCGAGGGATCGGCGCCATCTTCCGCATTGTAGCAATGCGGAAGAACGACGTCGTTCCATAGCGGCACGCTCTCCGGTTTGCCCGGTTTGACGGGACGGAACACCTCCCACGGTCCGGCCATATCGGTACGGACGAACTGCCATCCGCCAGACAGCGGTACCCTTATCTGTGCCGCGGCGAGCAAGGGCCACACCCAGCAGAGGAGCAGGAAGAAGCCACGTTTGTCCATACGCTATTCCTATTTCATTGAAGCCCGCCGGTGCAGTGCCTCGAGATAATAATAGTCGGCATAATTGATGGGCACGTCAATCTCATCCTTAGCCGGATAGTTGCCGGTGGAATGCAGCAGCAGGAAGCCCTGATGCGTCTGCAGTTCAGGCTGGTAAGCCGTTTCGAGCGAGTGGACCATCTTATCGGCCGCCTCACGGTATTCGGCCGCCTCGCCCTCCCCGACATACAAAGCCAGTTCATAGAGTGCAGAAGCGATGATGGCCGCCGCCGAGGCATCGCGTGGGCATCCGCCGTCGACAGCCGGTCCCACCCCCGTCTTTACCGCTGGGTCGCGCATGTCCCAGTAAGGAACCCTATCCTCGGGCATATCAGGCTGTGAGAGCCAGAAGCGTGCTATTTTGCGTGCCTGCTCAAGATAAGCCTTGTCGTGCGTATAACGATAGCACATGGTGAATCCGTAGAGGCCCCATCCCTGCCCCCTGCTCCACACGCTCTCATCGAAGAGTCCCTGGTGGGTGATGCGTTTGATGACGGAGCCGTCGGCAGGATTGTAGTCCACCACATGGTAAGACGAGCCGTCGGGTCGGAAATGGTTTTTCATGGTGGCGTTGGCATGGCTGACCGCCATGTTGTAGAACTGCCTGTCGCCCGAGATGCGTGAAGCCTGGAAGAGCAGTTCGAGATTCATCATATTGTCGATAATGACCGCAAACTGCCATCGGTCGGGCGTTCCCCAGCTCCAGGAGCGTATGCACCCCACCCTCTCGTCGAATCTTTTAGAGAGCGTGCGGGCCGCCGTCATCACCACGTCGCGGTACGACTGCTCACCGGTGAGTTCCCACGCCTTGCCGAACGAATTGTAGACCATGAATCCCAGGTCGTGGCTGCCCCCATGCAGTTTTACCCTTTCCAGGGGCCATGTGTTGCTTACGGCCTGCTCTCTCCAGAACGGGTCGTGCGAATATTGGTACATCTGCCACAATTCACCGGCCAGGAAGCCGCAGCACCAGTCAGGCTGTCGCACCATTCTCAAGGAGCCGTCGCGTTCCACGCACCGCGGCATGAGCGTCCAGTCCTTTTTCTCCTTTCTGAGCGCCTCGGCCTGCTTGAGCTGGTAGCGCAGCTGCCCGTCGGCCTGAGCGAAGGCATTGTCGATGACATCGGGCGTGTAGTACAGGAGGAAGAAGCGGTCGGAGAACCGTCTGACAAGACATTGCTTGGCGCAGGCCAAATAGTCGCCGCGTTGCGGGTCGAGCCATGCCAGCCGGTAGAGGTCCTTGGCCAGTTCATTCTGTTTGAAGTCCCAATCGCTGATTTGCTGATAGGGCCATTCGGCCACCTGTTTGCCCATGTAAGGCAAGAGGAAGTCGGCCGCCTTTTCCACAAGGTCGAGTCCCTCTGTCTGATAGCCCGCATGGCGAGCCATGAGCAAGACATCAATCATGTGCGACAGATTGTACTGCGAATAGCCGAAGGCCAGTGTGCGGCGCAATTCCTGCGGCTGCTTGCCGTCGGGCTGAATCTGCGCCTTGATGCGGTTCTCGTAGAAAGAGCCGAAGTACTGGTCCATGACCTTTTTATTGCCCACGAACTTGGCGTAGGCAATGACCTGCACATCCCTTGCCGTGGAATGGTTGTTGAGCTGATTTCCCTCCTGGATGCCCTGCTCGCTGGTGAGAATCCAGTTGAGGAACTCAGCGAACCATTTTCGGAGCGCTTTGGCATCCTTTTTCGGGAAAGCCTTTGAGCCTTCGAGCAGTTGTACGGCATCGAGCATCTCGACAAACGAGTACGCGTCGATTACCCCGTAGCATCTGCCTTTTCCTCCGTAGAGTCCCGGTACTATCTGCGCATGGTTCAGGTTGGGATTCATGCGAGTGTCTTTGTTGAGGAACCACACCCTCAGCATCTCCACCGCTTTCTGCGCATACTTTTCATCACCGCTGAAATACCATGCGAGCGACAGTGTGGTCACGCCACCGGCCATCAACGCCAGCTTGGGCCGGTCGAGCTTTTCCAGTTCAGGATTGGAGACCCCGTCGCGGCTCACATAGGGCAGTCCGTCTTTTTTTGTCGGGTCCGGCCAGAAATATCGGCTGAGGCTCAGATAGTCGTGCTTATCGCCGCTGACCGCCGTTTTTTCCTTCATCATGACCGAGAGAGGCGTTTGGGTCAGTTGTCTATCCGCCTCCCTGATGAGGCTGCGGTAGGCCGCCGCGTAGGCGGCCTGCCCCAGGCCCTCTTTTACCTGGGCGAGGTGCGTCTTGTCCCAGATAGACTGCGCCCCCGCCGTTGTAAGTATCAAGAGAAGGAAGGTTGTTAATACAAACGTTCTCTTCATATCAGTCATCATTATTCGATTGTTATCTTTACCTTATAGTTGACCGTGATGCAGCGCACCTCATACTGGCTGGTGGAATTGTTGGGCACGTAGTACTGCGTGTCGTCGTCCTTCGTTCCACCGCTCGAGATACGCAGTTTGCCCTCCTCGTCCACATCTTTCGGGTCGAAGGTCATGAGGGTTACGTCGCCCTTCTTTCCGTTGAGCGCCTTGATGTAGATGCTCTGTTTCCGGTGGTTGTTGGTATTGTCGGGCTTCTGCAGGTCCCATGTGAGGGTATATCCACCCTTTGCGTTCGGCTGCAGCGCATTTCCGGCAGCATCGACCACTTGGAAATCGGTACCGAGCGTGAGTTTGGAGTCCACATAGACAAAGGCCTCGGCATTGAAGTTTCTGGAGCCCTCGCACCACAGCTGTACCGGCACCTCGAGCTGCGCCCCCTGCTTCACGGTATACGTCTTGTCGTTGTTGCTCTTAGGTCCCCAGTCGGCGAAAGCCACGATAAACACATTCTCATAATCCTGGTTGTCGTTACCCCATTCGTCGTCGCTGCAGGCAGTAAGTGCCGCAAGGGCGAACAGCGCCGTGACCGACATCACTATCTTATTGATAAAACGATTCATATTGTTTTTTATTTTTCAGGTTCAACACTTTATTGTTTAATTCCATCCCGGGTTCTGTGTGACACTTCCCTCCGAGGTAGCTATCTCATAAGTAGGAATGGGATAGAGGTAGTCTTTCTTGGGGTCGAAGCTTCGGCTGGCCGCCTGCTCGATGACATAGATGCCCTCCTGGTCGGCCACTTTCTTGCCGTTGTACATACCGTTGGCATCGGTGAGCCGGTTCTGTATATTCTCCCGCTGCGTGCTCAGTTCGTCGGCATCGTTGTATTTCAGTCCGAGCATGGTGACGGGCAGCACCTTCTCTGCAATCTTCCATCTGATGATGTCGTCATAGCGCAGGTTCTCGTCGATGAACTCTACGTGTCTTTCCCTACGGATTTCCTCGAGCATGTTCAGTCCGTTGGCCGTGACGAACGCGTTGGAGAGCTTTGCGTCGAATCCGGCACGGGCGCGCAGTTTGTTGACCGTGGCGTCGAGTTGCGCATCGGTAATCTGTCCGTTGTACTCATACAGCGCCTCGGCATAAGAGATGAGGATTTCGGCATAGCGAATGATCATCTTGTCGACCGTCTCCTTGTTGACCGTGTTCCACTCATCGAGCATGAATCCCTTTTTGATGCCATAGCCATTGCCGTGCTGGTTGCCGAAGGGATTGTAGCCGGCCTTGTAGGCCTCCTCCCCTTTCTGGTAGAAAGTCATGGCCATGCGCGGGTCGCGGTTCACGAACACATCATTGTGTGTGGTTTCCTCCACTTTGAGCGCTGTTTTCTCTCTGGGCAGTCCGTCGGTATAGAGGAACTCGTCGATGGTCTGACGCGTCACGCTCACTGCGTTTTCAAGTCCACGCGAGTTGTTGTGCAGAATGACGCCGCTGGCTCCGTTGGGACCATAGATTTTCACGAAAACATTCTCCTTGTTCTGCCTTCCCTCTCCGTCGAAATAGAAAAGTTTCTGGAAGTCGGGATAGAGGTCATGCTTTCCGCTTCGGATCAGTCGTTCAGCCGCATCGATACACACTTTGAGATGGCTCTTGGCGTCGGCCTGCAGGCCGTGATACTTCGCATACGTTCCCTCATAGAGGCCGATGCGCACCAGCAGTCCGCGTGCGGCGCTTTTGGAGACGCGTCCCCAGTCCTCGGCACTTTTCACGTCGTCAATGTCGGGCAGGTTCTCCTCGGCGAATGCCAGGTCGTCATAGCACTGCTTGATGACCTCTTCTCTTGCCGTTCGCGGCATTTTGATATCGGGGTCGCTGGTAGAGTCGAAAGCCTTGAGGATAAGAGGCACATCGCCATATTTCCTCACGAGATCGAAGAAGTGGTAGGCGCGGAAGAATCTTGCCTCAGCAATCCACCGGTTTTTCTGTGCGTCGAGCAACGGGGCATTCTCCCCTTTTGCGATGATATTGTTGCAGACGGCTATTTTCTGGTAAGGCTGTGTCCACTCATTGCTGGTGGCCGGCACACTCCAGTTGCCGCTCGAAACCGAGTTGGCCGCCGTTCCTATCACATCGTCGGCTCTCGTGTCGTGTGAGAATCCCGGCAGGTCGACATACAGTTTGTTGCATGCGCCCCGCATATCGGTCTCACTCTGCCAGAAATTGTTGTCGGCCAGGGTTGTCTCAGGCAGCCGGTCGAGTTCGCAACTGCCGAACGCCAAAGCCCCACCCATCAAAACGACCGTGCAAATAGATTTGAAAATATCGTGTCTCATGATTCTTTTTATTCTAAACGGGTTACTTAAATAGTTACATTCACACCAAACGACCATGTGCGGAAGAAGGGATAGTAGTTACGTCCCACATTGTTGCCGGCCTCTGGGTCGAAGACCTTCAGAATGTCTGATTTTTCCCACACATCATTGCCGCTGACATACACTCTCAGTTTTTCGATGTAGCGTTTGCTGACAGGTATGGTGTAGCCCAGGGTGATGTTCTTCAACCTCAGATAGGCAGCATTCTGCACCCACTTGTCGGAAGGTTGGAAATTGAACATATCGCCGTTGTAATTGTAGAGTCGTGGCCAGAAGGCGTCGGGGTTGTCCTCGGTCCAGTAGTCGCGGTGCACAGTCCAGGGCATCTGGTGTGTGCGTCCGAAGGGAGCGATGGCCTCGGTGTCGATAAGCATTTTGCGTTTGGCCACGCCTTGGAACATCACAGCGAGGTCGAATCCCTTCCACTGTGCGGAGAGGTTGAGTCCGTAGAGATAGCGTCCGTTGCTGTTGCCCAGGCACACGAGGTCGCCGTGGTTTTCCTTTGTACCGTCGCCTCCACCCACCTGGTGGTCGATGCTTCCGTCGGCATCGGGCAGTGTGAGGTAGCGCACGTCGCCGCCGCCCACTTTACCGTCGGAGAACGACTTGTAGCCCGGATGCGCCTCTTTATACTGATTGTACTCCTCGAGGCTGCTCCAGTAGCCGTCGGTGGTATATCCCCAGATGGTGTTCATGGGATATCCCTCGAGCAGGCTCACGGTACCCGCCGTGATGACATCCGCTCCGTCGTACTCCTTGAGTTCGTTCTGCGAGTCGCTCAGGTTGAAAGCCACCTGATAGCTGAAGTCGCCGATGCGGTCTCTCCATTTGATTTCGAATTCCCATCCCCAGGTTTTCAGTTTACCCACATTGACAGCGGGCACGCCGATACCGATGGTGTGCGGCAGCTGCAGGCGGGAGAGCATGTCGTTGTTGTACTTCCAGTAATAGTCGAAGGAGCCGCTGAGCCTTCCGTTGAGCACGCCGAAGTCGACACCCACATTGGTGGTCTCGATGGTTTCCCATGTCTTGTCTTTCGAAGCGAGGTTGGCCTGGTAGTAGCTCTTCTCGGTGATATAGGTGGCTCCCTGCGAGATGGTGGGCACATAGTCGTAGAGTCCCAGCACGGCGCCATTGCCCAGTTGTCCCCACGATGCGCGCAGTTTGAGGTTGCTCACCCAGTCGAGTGTGAACCATTTCTCCTGGTTCACCCTCCATGCGGCGCTTACCGAGGGGAAGGCCTTCCATCTCTTGGAGGGAGCCAGTCGAGAGCTTCCGTCGTAGCGTATATTGGCCTCGAGGAGGTATCTTTCATCGTAGTTGTAATTGATACGTCCGAAGTAAGACATCATGGACCAGGGCTGAATATTGTCGGCCAGCGATATATTGCTGGCTTCGGCGGCGTCGAAGTAGTTGAACGAGAAGAAGTCGTTTGAGTTCATGTTTCTTGCAGTGGCGTCGAACTGGTCTTTGCGGTAGTTTTCATAGCTGGAGCCTGCGAGCACCTTCACATTGTGTTTCAGCACATCGAACTCATAGTTGACGGTAGCCTCGAACTGGTCGTGATAGTCGTTGTTCTTGATGCGGTAGAGCGAGTTGGGGTTGTTGGTCTGCTGCCGGATGGTGGTACCGTTCATGGCGTACCATGCCAGCCAGTGGCGCTCGGAGCGTCCGGTGTAGTAGCCGGCTCTGCGGCTGGCATTGAGATTGATTCTCAGCCCCTTGACCAGGTTTTTGATAATGAGTTCGCCCTTGCCGAGATACGCCTCATAGAGCGTCTCGTTGGTACCACCGTTTTTCAGGATGTCGATGGGGTTCACCTGCAGGTCTCCGCTATAGGGCTGCTCACCGATGTTGGGTGTTTCCTCGGGCTGCCAGAGGAGCTGTCGTGCGCGTGCCCCATACATGGTGTTGAGGATGCTTCCAGCCCCGTTGGAGGGCGAGGTGTTTTTCTTCGACTGATACTGCAGGTTGACGCCCAGTTCGAGATACTTGTTCAGTTCGGCGTTCACCTTGGCATGCAGGTTCACCCGGGTGTTGGAGTTGTCGGTATACTTGAGCATACCGTTTTTATAGAAGAAGTTGCCGCTCACGAGATAGTGAACCGACTTGGTGCCGCCGGAGACAGACACCGAGTGGTTGGTCTGGTCGCTGTAGTCTTTAGTTCCCTCGTCCACCCAGTTGGTGGCGGTGAACTGCTCCCATCGTCCGTTGTTGTTGTTGGGATAGTAGTTGAAGTTGGGGTTGGCCACCCAAGTGGTTTTCTCTTTGTTCCACTCATAGCTTCCGCCCTGGTTGTAGCGTCCCAGGTTGATCCACTGCTGCTCCTCCCATGCCGGCAGACGTTTGGGCATATTGCCCGGCGTGTTCACCGCATAGTAGCCCGAATAAGAGATTTTCGGTTTCCCCTCGGTACCGCTCTTGGTGGTGACCAGCACCACTCCCGATGCAGCCCTTGCACCATAGATGGCGCAGGCCGAAGCATCCTTCAGCACCGAGATGCTCTCGATATCATCGGCATTGAGCAAGGCCAGGTCGCCCTCCACGCCATCGATAAGAACGAGCGCGCTGGTGGCGTTGACCGACGAGAAGCCGCGAATTCTGAGTCCGGAGCTTTCGCTTCCCGGCTCACCGCTGTTTCGCAGCACGGCCACGCCGGGCAGTTCACCCTGCATGGCGCTGAGCACGTCGCTCGACGGTTTTGCGGCCAGTTTGTCACCGTCTACCGCCGACACGGCACCGGAGAGATTGGCCCTTTTCTGTGTGCCGTAACCCACGACGACCACTTCAGAAAGCGTCTTGTCGTCCTCGGTCATCAGTATTTCGCCCGAGACGCGGGAAACTTGCATTTCCAGGTCGACATAACCCACGTAGGAGAAGACGATGGCAGCGCCCCGTCTTACCTGCTGGAGGACGAATCGGCCATCGAGGTCGGTAACGGCGCCGTTGGAGGTACCCTTCTCCATCACACTCACTCCAATCATAGGTTCGCGCGTGACGGCATCGAGCACCGTTCCTGTGACGTTTTGTGTGCCTTGCGCATAGCTCCCCTCGCTGTGCAGGAGAGCCAGGCAGCCTATCATCAGCTGCAGCCAAAAAGCAATAGAAAATGATTTTAGTCTCATAAGGTATAAATTAGGATTTAGGTTGATATTGATGCGGCAAAAATACCCCGCACCATGAGATATGCCAAACAAATCACTACATCACGACTACTATACACTTGCACAACGACTACATCAAGGCTTTCTCACAAAAATTGCAAATCACTGATTATCAGAAGATTTTATTTAAAAATGCGGGTATAAAATCTTCTACGCCTTGGTCTTGGCTTTTTAAAGAAAAAAATGTACTTTTGTCGGCATGAAACGAAGCATTATCCGGTATCTACTTACAGGCATGTTCCTTTTTCTGTCGGTCGCGCTCCAGGCAGGCAGCTACTGGCAGCGTGCTGTAGTGAACTACACCCGCCAGCAGTACCACTCAGGCAATCAGAACTGGCAGATTGTGCAGAGCCGTGAAGGATGGATGTACTTTGCCAACAACAAAGGCCTTCTGGAGTTTGACGGTTCCAGTTGGCACACCTATCCCCTTCCGGGCAATGCCAAGGTGCGGTCGGTATGCGCTGTCGACGGCGCCATCTATGTAGGTGCCCTTGGACAGTTCGGCCGTTTTGTCCGTACCGACAAGGGCCGCATGACCTATGAACGGCTTTCCGAGCCGGTGGAGAAGATTGGGCAGCTAAATGTATGGAACATCCACCACATGGGCAGCGACACCTACTTTCAGTGCGACACCGCCCTTTATGTGAACGACACCCGCCACCAAATCAACGATCCCCACGGTCTCAGCTATTCGGCCGTACTATACAACCGCCTCTACGTGACCACCGCCACCGGCATCTACGTGCTCACCGGCCATAAGTTCTCCCCCCTTCAGGGCATCGACATCCGGAACACCTCGGCCATTGTGGCCATGCTGCCCTACGAAGGGCGCCTTCTGCTCGTGAGCCGTGAGAAAGGACTGTTTCTCTACGGCGACAGCCATTTGGAACCCGTCCACACCGCCGCCATGAGCTGCATCCATGAAAAGCAGCTCTCTTGCGCCGCCATCAGCGGCCATCTCCTGGTGCTGGGCACCCTCCACGACGGTGTCATGCTGATAGACATGCAGACGGGTCAGACCGAGCAGATTTCCATCGGCAACGGTCTTCAGAGCAAGACGGTGCTTTCGGCCGCATTCGACGCCGACCACAACCTATGGCTGGGTTTGGACAACGGCATCGACTGCATACCGCTCGACTCCCCGCTCCGTTTTCTGAACAGCCGGCAGTCGCCGGTGGGCAGCGGCAACTGCAGCATCACCTACCGCCACAAGCTCTATCTGGGCAGCAACCAAGGCCTCTACGAGATGCAGGGCCAGGAGATACGCTTCATCGAGGGCACCGGCAGCCAGGTGTTGTGTCTGGACACCATCGGCGGGCAGTTGTTCTGCGGCGGCCGCCACTTCTTCCTGATGATCGACGGCGACCGCATCACCCGCTTCGACCAGCGCGGTGTGTGGGGTGTCCGCTCGCTGGGCTACCGCGACGATGTGCTGCTGGTGGCCACCTATTGGGGCCTGCAGCTGATGCGCCGTCAGGGAGGGCAATGGATACTGGGCGAGAAAGTGAAAGGAGCCGACCTCTCGGCAAAGACCTTCTATGTGGAAGAAGGGTCAGGCGCCGTCTGGGTGGCCAACAAGGAGAAAGGCCTCTTCCGGCTCCTGCTGAGCCCCGACCTCACCCGTGTGACGTCGAAGCGGTGCTATAATTCGGAGCAGTTGCCCAAGGGCGACAATGTGTGCATCGCCAAGATAGACGGCGAGACGGTGATAGCGAGCCACAGGGGTCTGTTCCGCTACGACGCCACGCACGACCGTCTGGACCCCTTCAAGGAATTGGAGAACCGGCTGGAAGGCCACAATGCCTACACCTACCTCTATCAAGACAAGAAAGGCCGGCTGTGGTATGCTGCCGACGGCACCCTCCATGTAGTGGCCGGCAAGGAACGCGACGGATTTCTGAACGACTGTCTGATAGAAGATTTCGAGAACATCAGTTTCACGGCCGACGGGCGGCAGACCGTGATTGGCACGGAAGACGGTTTTGCGCTGCTAAGTCTGGAGCAGCGCCCCCAGACCGACCGTCAGGCGCAACAAGTGCGGCCCTACATACGGAGCATTTACATCGGCAACTATGCCGACACCCTCTTCTACGGTTGCCGTCAGCCCGTTCGGATAGCCTGGCGCGACAATTCGGTTCGTCTGGAGTACAGCACGAACAACTACGACCCCACCACGACCGTGCAATACAGCTACTGGCTGGAGGGTTCGGCCGAACAGGGGTGGAGTCCCTATTCCCGCCACCGCATCAAGGAATACACCAATCTGCCCGAAGGCAACTACACCTTCCATGTGCGCATCATGATGGCAGGGCTTTCCACGCCTGTGGAGACCTCGTTCAGTTTCACCATTCTTCCGCCCTGGTACCGCACCTGGTGGGCCTACGCCCTTTATGCCATCCTGCTGCTGGCGGCCGTCCGTCTGGCCTACCTGCGCCTTCAGAAAAGCCGCCAACGGCTTGTGGCCGAGAAGAACGAGCAGATACAGGAGCAGGAAGAACAGCTGCAGGAGCAGGAGGAGCAGATAGCCACCCTGCGTGAGGAGAAGCTCGAGGTGGAACTCCGCGCCCGCCAGCAAGAGCTGGTGAGCTCAAGGATGAACGTGGTTCGCAAGAACGAGATGCTGCTCGACATCAAGAAGACCGCGGTGAGTCTGAACAACGCCCTTCCCTCGAGTACTGAGATCAAGCAATCGGAGTTGCTGACCACCATCAAGCGCCGCGTGATGCGCCTGATAAGCCAGATAGACACCAACATAGAACACGATGAAGACCTTGAAGCCTTCAAGGACACCTTCGACAGTGTGCACCACCACTTTCTCCAGACACTCGACGAGCGCTACCCCAGCCTCTCGCACAAGGAGAAGATGCTGTGTGTGTACATCCGCATGAATCTACTTTCTAAAGAGATAGCCCCGCTGCTCAACATCTCCACCCGCGGTGTGGAGATAAGCCGCTACCGCATCCGGCAGAAACTTGGTCTCGACTCGAAAGACAGCCTGACCAAGTTTCTGCAGAGCCTGTAGGCAGCCGCCGTAGGCAGTTACCGCATTCGGCTTTAAGCCGCAGGCACAAGCCTTTACTCGTCCGGCACGTAGATAATCTTGCCGTCTTCCAGTTCGTAGGCCGTGCCGAGCCGGCGGCCGCGTGAGCCTGTTGAGCCGGCGGCCTCGCCGCTTGCCTTATACGTCTTTATCTCCCGTCCCTTCTTGGTGATAATCTGCATCTTGTCGGTGCCGGGATTCTTCACCACGGTGAAATCCTCCTGTGAGAACACCTCCGTCATGTTCATGTGCATGACCATGGCCACCATGAGCGCCACGGCGAAGACCATGGCCACATCGAAGAGGTTGACCACCACGCTCAGCGGGTCGGCATCATCGTCGGTCATGACGTTGCCGTTTCTGCGTCGTCTTCTCATACCGCTTTACTCTTATTGATTACACTGGCCACGAAATCGAGGCTGTTGGCATCCTTTGTCATCCAGCGCTGCTTGAGCTGCAGGGTGAAGAGGCCCACGGCGCTGATGAGCAGGCCCACCACGGTGGCCGAGAAGACCACCTGCATGTTGTAGGCCATACCGGCGATGTCGCCCGTGGAGAGCCCCACGAGCGCCGGCGACATGGAGATGAGGGTGCCGATGAGTCCGAGCACCGGTCCCAGTTTGGCCAGCAGGCGTGAGAGGTTCACCTCCTTGGCCGTCTCTATCTCGAAACGACTCACCAGGTAGTCGGCATAGTCAGCATCGGGCTCATGGCTGAGCAATTGGCCGAGATACTGTGTGAAGCGCGAGCCTTCCGCTCCCGCCTCCTGCACCTTCTGGCGCAACTGCGGGAGCGACTCCGGCTGGAGCGCGTCGATATCCCCGTCGAGCAACCGGCCTATGCGCCTACGAGTTAGGAAAGCGCTGTAGGTGGCGCCCAGCAGCACCAGCGCCCGGAAGAAAAAGAAGATGAGCAACACGATGTCGGGCACGAGCAGCGCGTTGGCAATGGTGAACAAAGCTTTGGATATGATTTCCATTATCAGTTATTTTTTGTTTTTCATTTTTTTCTTCAGTCTGTCGGCCAGGAATCCCACCGTGGCCTGCGTGGCCACCAGTCCCACGGCAGCGATACCTCCCGAAAGCAGCAGGTGCAGCTCCACCCTGGCCTGTACCACCGGCAGCAGCCACCTCATGGCGAGCGAGAGCACCAGCAGCAGCGCCACGGCCGCGAAGGCGAAGCCGCCCCCCAGCGTGACGAAGTCGACCCCCGGTGCAGCGAACACCGCCACAGCGAGCGCATAGCCCAGTGCCGGAAGCACGAGCAGTTGCGGATAAGCATAGAGCAACGCCCACATGCAGCGGCCCATCCGCCCCCGTGGCGTCTCCTCATTGATCCAGAGCAGGCAGAAAGCCGTGCACACCGCCGCATCGATGGTGAGCACCACCGCCACATCCCTGAGCACTGCCGTCTGCTGGACCATCGCCTCCAACTGTGTCTTGGAGAGCAACACCACATAGTGGGTGGCGCCGAAGACCAGCAGGCCAATGACCAGGCAGCAGGCTATTTGTTGCCACATCTTCCACAAACTCATTTTCACCGCCGTATTGAGCACGATGAAAAAGACGAGCAGCCATACGAGTGTCTCCATGCTTGCGTATTATTGCCGTTTTCTCAATCTTGCCACCACCACAGCGAGCAGCACCAGCGCCATCAACACCACCCCTACGACAATCCATGTGGAATGGCCGGTGGAGGCCGCCGGAGCGCCCTCCTCGTCGAGCACCATTGATTTCTGCCCTGAGCCGGCACTCTTCACCTGCTGGAGCGAGCGGTTGTAAGCCTTCGCCTCCGCTTGGGGCAGATTGCCCGCCACAAACTGCTGCAGCTGTGCGTTGTTGCACACGAAGTCGGTGCAGGCCGCTCCGCTCTCGGCCGTAATCTGCGCATGCAGACCCGCCGTCTGTTTCAGTTGGTCGGCAGAAGGTTTCCAGAATCCCTTTCGGGCACTCTCGAGCAGCACCGCCGTCATGGCCTGGTAGGCGGCGGGATTCTTCTCCTGGAAGAAGTTGCGCACGCCCAGCTGGTTCTCATCGGCCACATACATGCGGTACAGGTCGTTGTAGAGCTGCGGGTCGAGCGCTGTGGGCCGTGTGGCGTTCCATCCGAAGATATTCCGGAACACCTCGCCGAACATCTGCGCCGTTCCCTCATCGCCCTTCATCCGTTCCTTTACGAAAGCCGGATTGAGCACGGTGGTGCGCACCTCCACGGCGATGGCCTCATTGAGGTCCTGCATGCGTCGGTTGGCCCTGTTGCGGTAGTCGGCCATCAAGGCATCCGGTTCCTTTCCCGTGAGTGTCTTTACAGCGAGCGACAGTCCGCCTGTAAACTCATAGACATGGTCGAGCGACACCGGTCCCCACGTATTGCTCTGCCGCGGCTGCACCACGAGGTCGGTCTGCTGCAGCGCCGCTGCGAAGAGTCCCTCCTCGGCCACGCCCCAGTTTTCGTCATCGCCGTAGGCAGCCCCCATATTGTTGAGATAGCCCTCCACAAGCTGCTTGCGGTCGGTCCATGAGCCGCTTCGCTCTATATAGTTCATCATGCCCGTGCTGTAGCCGCCGTTGACCGGTCCGAAGACCCTCATGGTGGCCATTTCGCGCGCCCTTTTGGGCGGCATGCCGTTCTCTACGAGCTGTTTTTCCTGTTCCACGGTTCCCTGGTGCACGAAATTGCTGTCAGAGACATCCTCCGACGCCATTTTCACCGCCTTGGTGATGAGTTTGAGCCGCGAGTCGGCTATGTCGCGCAACTGTCCACTCACCTGCACCACCACATTGATTCTGGGCCGCCCCAACTGCCGGGCCGGTATGAGGCGCAGTGTGGCGATGCGTCCCTCGCTGTCGCGCACCGGCTCCGCGCCGAGCATCCACAGCGCCTGCGCCACCGTAGCCCCCTGTGTGGCGATAAACTCTCCCGCCCACAGCGTGTAGCTCACCTTCCTGGGCCACTCATGGTGCTGGCTGCGGTACCGGCTCAGCGTGTTTTCCGCCAGGCGCTTGCCGTCTTCCCATGCCTGCGGGTCTGGGGTGTTGTCTGGGTTGATACTGAACATGTTCCGCCCTGTGGGCAGCACATTCGGGTTGAGCACGGGGTCGCCTCCCGGTGCCGGCGGCACATTGCCGCCGCCGAGCGCACGAACCATGGCGTCGAACTCATTCTGCGTAGACTGCACCAGAAGCCGGCGGTTGTCATTGGCAGCCATGCCCGCCTTGACCTGCTGGCGTGCTTTCGGCAGGTAGTGGTGCGCCACAAAGGCGTAGTCTTGCTGCTGACGGGCGGTGATGCGCCCCTTCTCGCAGTCGGCCCTTGCCAACTCGAAGGCCAGCGGTTCCGCCTCCATGGCCATCACCGTCTGGTAGAGGTCTTGCTCCGAGTAGGGCACGCCCATGGTGTAGTAAGCCCCCTGCATGCGCTCGTTGGCCAGTTCTTCGAGGTGCGCGTCGATACGCTGCATCTCCTCGGCGCTGTAAGGTCTCGACAGCGTGCTGTCGAGCTGCAGGTCGCGGTGCAGACCCTGCCTCACCACCTCGCTCTTGATGCCCAGCAGTAGCTGCTTGTCGGCACAGCCGCCGTCGACGGCCCTGTGCACTTTGGCCAGCAGCGCCTCATACTTCTGCCGCATGCCGCTCTCGGCATAAGGCGGCGTGAGATAAGTGAGCAAGACCGCCCTGCTACGCCGCTTGGCGATAATGGCCTCGCCCACATTGCCCGTGGTGTAGAAATAGAAGTGCGGCAGCGGTCCGATGAGCTGGCTGCTCCAGTCGTCGGCCCTCATGCCGGCGTCGCGTCCCGGTGTGAACTCCAGGTTGCCGTGTGTGCCGAAGTGGATGAGCGCATCGGCCTTAAAGCCTTTCTGCACATAGAGATAGGGAGCCAGATAGCTGTGTGGGGGCGGCACATCGACACCGTGCACCAGTTTGAAGTCATCATCGCCCAGTGCCGGCCGCGGCTGCGGGAAGAGGAGCACATTGCCGTAGCGCAGACAGGCCACGGCGATGCTGTCGCCGCGTGTGAGCAGACTGCCCGGCGCCTTGCCGTAGTGGCTCACCACACTGTTGTATTGCTCCTTGGGCAACACCTCGTGCGCCCACTGCTCATATTGCGCCGTCTTAATCCACTGCGGGTGACCCTTTCTCATATATTCCTGCTGCGCCCCCTTGGCGTAAGAGCCGAGCACGATGCCCTCGGTCTTGACCTGCCGTGCGAATTCGGCCAGCGATGCCGGCAGTCCGTTCACGTTGTAGCCCTCCTGCTGGAGGCGCTTCAGGAAATTGTAGAGCGAGGGTATCACCTCCATGCCGCTGGCCAGGAGCGCATCCTTGCCCGGCCGTTTGAAGTAGCCGATGGCCACCCGCTTGTCGCGGTTGCTCTTGGTCCGCAGGGCCAGCGTGCGCTCTATGTGGTCCACGAGCATGAGGCAGCGGTCCACCTCGGCCGTGAAGCGGTAGTATCCGTTCTTATCGGGGTTCTGCGTGGCGATGCAGAAAGGCGCCGTGGCCCCGTCGATTTCAGGAATCACAATGCGCGAGTTTTTGGTGCCGCTGGTGAGCATGTTGGCCTTGTCCATCCACTCCTTGTGCGTCATGGCCACGGGGAAGGGACAGAAGAGCGCGATATCGTTTTGGTGCACCCACTGCAGGAGCGAGTCGTTGCCCAATCGTCCCATCGGCATATAGACCACGGCGTCGGGTTTCAGCGCCCGCAGCATGGCCGCCCGCTTCTTTCCCACGGCAGCAAACGGAAAGACGTTGAATCCACGCTCTGTGAGCAGGGAGATGAGCGTGTCGACATGCTCTCGGTTGCCCTCTGTGGGGAAGGTGATGCCCGAGATGAGGGCGATGTTCTGCCCTCCCTCATGATAGAGACGGTTCTTGCGGAGATAGTCTGTAAGTTGCTGCGGGGTGTCGAAATAGTGTCCGTAGGCCCGATGGTAGAAGATGTTGTTGAGTTTGTCGACCGGTTGTTCATAGTCCTGGTCGCCCCATTTGTAGGGGGTGGCTATATGGCGCAGGCATCTCAGTCCGTTGCGGAAGTTCTGCCGGCTGTCGTTTTCAAAGAATTCCTGCAGCAGGGCCCTGTCGGCGGGCTCGATATTATGATTTTCCGTGAAGCTGCTGCTCTTCACCTGTTTGGTGAACACCACGAGTCCCTTTCGAGCCCGCTCCCTCAGTTCGGCGAGCTGGCTGTCGGTGAGCGAGAGCCGGCGTCCGTAGAGCACCACGGCATCGTAATCGGCGAGGTCTTCCATCTGTTCTGCCTCCACACACTTCACCTTGATGTGCCGACTGTCGTTGCTGGTCACGATATCGGCCTGCTGGGTTCTGAGTGCGTTGACCACGAGTATACGCGTGGGTGCCATGTAGTGGCGGTAAGAGAAAAAAGCCCCGACGGCCATCAAGGCGATGGCAGCCAGGGCCGCTGTCAGTTTTGTTTTACGCATGTTGCCGTGCGTTAGGGTTAGTCTTTCTGTTTGGAATAAATGTTTTTCTTCTCCATGACCGAGCGCTGGCGGTGGGTGGTGAGGAAGCGCACATGGTCGATATAGATATCCTGTATCTCAGGCACCTCGCCCAGGCCCTCGATGTGCAGGTCTACTGTAAGGCCCTGCTCCTCGAGCTGCTCTTTCCACTCTTTGGAGATATCGTTGGCGGCATGGTCGCCGGCCACGAACATAAAGGGCACGAGCGTCACCTTTTTGGCCTTGGCCGCCTTGAGCTGGCGCAGCGCCGTCTCGAAGGTAGGATATCCCTCGATGGTGCCCACGTGGTAGTTGGCATGTCCCGCATCGCGGAGCATATAGTCTATCTCGCTGTAGAGCGCGGTGGCCGGTGTACCGGTGCCATGGCCCACGAAGAGCACATGCTCGCGTTTCTTTTCGGCGGTCGGATGTCTGTTCACGAGGATATCGGCCACTCTGAGGGCATCGTCGACGCTGTAGAGCAGCGGCTGTCCCACGCGCACCTCCTTGAAGAACGACTCCATGCGCTCCACATCCCGCCGGAGCGACTCCATCTCGGTGCCGTCTATCACATTGGTGCTCTGCACGATGAGGTGGGTGTAGCCGTCGGCCCTGAGCTGCATCATCGCCTCTATGGGTGTGTCCTTGCGGATGCCTTTTTTGGCCAGGCGGCGCAGGATGATACGCGAGGTGTAGCACTCGCGCACTTCGAGGTTGGGAAAGGCCTTGCGTGCCTTCTCGTTGATGGCGTCGATGGTGCGGCTGCGCGTCTCGTCGAATGTGGTGCCGAAGTGCACCATGAGCAGCGCCGCCTTGTCGCCCTCGCCCATGGTCTGCTCCAGCGGGCTGTCGATGAAAGAAGCGAGTTCCTGTGCGCGGGAATCCACGCACAGGAACGTCAACAGCATCACGAATAATTGCGATATCCGTCTCATGCCGGTTTATTTTTTGTCTTCTTCCAGCACGCGGATTTGCTCGAAGTAGTAGCCCTCGGCTATCTCCACGCCCTTGGCCACGGTGCCCGTAGCCACATCATAGATGTAGACACAAGGATTGGCTGAATTCGTATTCACACCGAAGTAGACCTTGTTCTCCTTCTTCACGAAGGCGGAGCGCTGCGAGAAGCGGCCGCTGCTGAAGGGAATGGCGGAGCCGTTGAAGGCCATGCGTGTGCGGGTATTGGCCTTGAGGTCAACCACGGAGTAGTAGTGGCTGTAGCTGTCGATGCTGGTAGCAGCCTTGGTGCCTCCCTTGCCGTCGTCCTCGGTCACGGAGTCGTCGCGCGAATAGGTGAACACCTTGCCGTTGCCCAGGTACTGCACAGTGAGCAGTTTGCCGTCGGAATTGGGGAATCCGTTGTAGCCGGCGTCGAAGTTGTACTTACCTTTGCTGATGCGGAGCAGGCAGCCCATCTCACCGGCTTCGGTGTCGTTGAAGGCAGCCAGGTAGAGGTTGTCGTCCTCATCGAAGAAGACAGTGTTCTGCAGCAGTTCGCCATAGGCGGAGCCAGCCATTTCGGTAGCCTCGCTGTTGACCACATTCTGAATGACGTTCATAGAAGCGGCATCGATGGCCACCACATGGAAGTGAGGCTCATTGGTAGCCGTTCTACCCTTTCCTTTCTTGTTGTAATAGAAGTAGAAGAGCGTGTTGTCGCTCTCGCGGAATGCCAGGATGCCGCTGGTGGTGAGCGTCTCCCATCCTTCCTCTACACTGATATTGAGTTTGCCTTCGGCTATGATGGCCATGGTGTTGGCATTGAGTTTGGTCCACTGCACGCCGGTCTTGTCGCCCGTGGCAGCCATGATGACGAGGGTGCTGTCGTTGATCCAACTGTGGGTATACTGGCGGGTGATGTAGGTATTGCCCACGAACTTCTGCTCCTGTACCACCTTCACTTGGTTGTCGACGAACTGGAACTTGGTGAATCTGTCGGCAGACACGGGCACCTGGTAATAGTATTTACCCTTCACGATGGCCTCCATGCTGTAGTCGGCATTGATTTCGGCGCCTTTGTTGCGGAAGTCGATCATCGGTCCGCCGTCGAGTGCTGCCACCGACTGCATGATGGTGGTGACGTCGCGTCCCATACCGCCCTGCCTGCCCACTGTCACGGTGAGGTCGAAGTGATAGGGCGTCTCCTCCTCTACGGGCACTTCAGGGCCGGGGTCGGGGTTCACGGGGTCGTCGTCATCGTCTTTACAGGCGGTGAAGGAAGTGGCCATGACAAGGGCCACCATCATCATCCAGAAGAAATTGAGTTTTTTCATTTTTTGTTTTTGTTTTGTGTTATGATAAATTTTATGTTAGTTGCCGGGGTAATGCTGCTCAGTTGATAAGCACCCTCATTTTGAGGAAGAAGGCCCGTCCGGGTTTCTGCAGTTTGTAGTTGTCGTAGATGGTCTTGTCGAGCAGGTTGGAGCACTCGAGCGAGATGTTGTATCGGTCGTTGTGCCAGGAGTAGGCCGCCGAGGCGTCCACCACATTTTTCTCGGGTATGCGCGCCTTGGTTTCGAGGGCGCCGTATCCCTCCCATGAGAGGAAGAACCAGTGCACCCACTGATAGCCGGCTCCGAGCACCAGGCGGTCGGTCGGCGAGAAGAGGCCGCGCAGGGTGTAGTGGGCATCGATGCCGCCGAAGAACCAGGGCCGGTTGGGCACATGGTTGTTGTAGGTGACCGACTGCTTTCCGTCGGACTTGTATTTCTGTCGGTCGCGAGCGTCCTGCCAACTAAGGTTGGCCACCACGCTCAGTTTCTGCATCCAGTTGTATCGCAGTTCTGTCTCAGCGCCCTTGATGTGCACGGCAGGCACATTGACATACTGCATCATGCCCTCTTTCTCCGACACATTGGCCTGGATGTAGTTGTCCACCTGGCGCAGGAATCCGTTCACCTCGTAGGAGAGTGTGTGGTCGCCGCTTCGGAGCGTGCCGAAGAGCCCCAGGTTGGCATTGTGGCTCTCCTCCGGTTTCAGTGTCACATTGGCATAGATGGTGGTGCCGTTGCCGAGCAGTTCTCTTGCCAGCGGCAGACGGACGCTGTTCTCATACGACGCTTTCACGGCAAGCGGCTCAATGATTTGGAATTTGGAGCCCACGCCATAGCCCAGGTGGTTGCTGGTGTTGGAGCCCTGCATGTCTTTTGAGCCTGTGACCGACTGTATATCGGTCTGTTCCACGGTGAGATGGTTCAGATAGTCCTTTACAAAGAGCGTGTTGCTCATCCGTCCGCCGAGGAGCGTCTGGTTGTACGACAGCCCGAAGATATGCTTGGCAAGCACATCGTTTGAAGGTGTGAAGTCGCGGTCCACGTCGTCGTAGCGGTCGTTGCCGGTCCGGTTGAGCGAATAGGTCAGGTTGAGCAGATGTCCCTCGGCCAACAGGTAGCCGAAGTCGGCCCTTGCTATGGTGAGCGGCCTCTTGTAATGGCGCATGGAAGCTCCCCGGGAGGTGATTTCATTGCGGGAGCTGACGATATAGTCGCCGTTCCAGTCATATTGTCTATAGGCCGTGTCGACGGTGAGCGAATGGTCCCAGGTGTGTGAGAGCGAGAGGTTGGCACTGAGATTACGTGTCAGGAACTGGTGTTTCTGATACTGCGCCGACACACTCCAAGCATCCGACTCCCTGCCGGCCATACCCACCACTTTGCTCTGCAGACTTCCCGTCTGCACATCCTTGTCCATTCTGGCATAAGAGGCGGCCACGAAGAAGGCATCGGCCCATGGTTTGTCGGTCACCCCGGCCTCCACCTGCGCCAGCAGCGAGAAGTAGTCGTCATGAAATCGTCGGCGGTTGGCGTTCACGAACTTGCGGTTCTCCTCGTCCCATACCTCCACGCCTTTCATCATATAGTCGTTTTTGGAGTAGTTCACGCCCAGTGTGGGTCGCACCACGATGCCATTGCCGAGCACATACTGCCCGTTGAGGTCGGCCTTGTGGGTATGGAAGGAACCTATTCCATACGACACATCGAGATAGTTGGCGTGTTTGCGGTTTGTCACGATGTTGACGGCACCGCCCAGCGCATCGGAGCTGAGCCAGGTAGGCACCACCCCTTTATAGATTTCCACATGGTCGATGAGGCTCACGGGCAGGTTGGCCAGCGACACGCTGCTGCCCTTTGTGTCGAGGGGCACACCGTCGAGGAAGTATCGCACGGAGTTGCCCGCCATGCCGTTAATGGAGAGGTCGAAGTCGGAGCCCACGCCCCCCTCCTCGCGCACTTTCACGCCCGCGGTGCGGTCTATGACGGTATTGAGGTTATTGATGGAGTTGACAAAACTGCGTATGTCGACAGCATTGACGGAGAGCGCCCCCTCGCGCAGCTTTTGTGTCTTCGACTTTCCTATCACCGTCACCTTATCGAGCGTCACGGTATCGCGCAGGTTACGATGCCCCTGCGCCACCGCATCGGATGCGGTGCCGAGGGCTGTTGCCAGCATTAAAAGGGCAAGAATCTTGCTTTTCATCATCATCACAGCCAATGCCCCCTTATAGGCGGTCAATGGTTTTACTATCATCGGAATTGCCATATATGCACATCCTGTCTTGTTCCCGAAACAGGTAGGGCAAAAGACACAGCCGGGGCAGGTTTCCTGACTTGTTCCGAGAAACCGGCCTTCCCATCCACAAAGACAGTGGCCTTTTTGGCTTCACATAAAGGAACTTACAGTAGCGGGCACTGTTCAGGACTTTCACCTGATTCCCTTTTACACCTTTTATTAAGGTGTCACCCCAAAACTGAATACGATTCTTCGAATCGGGTGCAAAGGTAATATAAATTTTGAAGAAAAAAGAAATCGGACAGAAAAAACAAGAATTTGCTTTGTCCTCCTTCAATTTCTGCATTTCATGCCACCTTTACCCCCATGGCCATTTCCCAGCCGAAAGCTCCGCATAAGAAAATGGATAAAATTTCTTGCTGACATTTTGGGAAGAAGGAGAGCGACAGTGTTTCTTATTTATTTCATGATAATTCATTATTTTACACGCCTAAGTGATAAGCCTCTGTTTATTAAGGTGTTGCAAAATGACATATAATTTCATGGAAGAATAATAATTTGCAAATAAAACTTATGTATTTTCAACAAATTCTAAATATTTATTAACCCTACATATCATTATTGAAAAATAGTCCAAACAATATAATTAAGACCTTTATACCACATTGATTCTCAATCAGTTATACTATATTTACAAAATCGTGTAAAATTGTGAAATAAAAAATTAGGAAACAGAAAACTTATTTGATACCTTTGCTATCACAAACATCTTTTCAGGAAGCGAAACTGATTGGCTTTATAAATGAGAATGTTCTTCTAAGATTAAAATCAAAATAATCAAATAAATGAAAAATATAATAATTATCAACATCTTCGTCTTGCTGGGCTTCGGATGTGTAAATGCCTTATCGGCGACTAAAAGTGTCTTTCCCATCACATTCGTTGTACATTGGGATAATCCTTCTCAACTCCAGAATCCCCCCGCACACCTTCCTGCCTACAGCCCCAACGTTACACTTGAAGACCATACCCTCCACTTCTACTACGACCACCCCGACTGCACCGTACAGCTGCTCGAAGGCGACGACGTGGTGTTCGAGGTGCCCTTCTTCCCCTACCCAGCCGCGCTCTCGGGACAGTATGAACTGAGAATCGTGGAGGTGGGATATTATTTCTCGGCTGTCATTGAACTGGAATAGGGGAATTTTCTTTATCTGATTTTCATTATTTTTAAAAAACATCAAATAAAATTTGCGAATCACATTTATTAAAAATATCTTTGCCATGATATGACTCTCCGGGAGGTTTACCACGATTTTCAAAAACTCCGGCATCCTCTCTTCTCAACCTTACTACATTTAAAAAAGACAAAACCAACCAAACGACCATATAAACCATTCTTCAATAATGAGCACCTTGACAAAATTGATATTTAGCTTGCTCCTCATTTCCATAACTGCTGAAAAAGCTGTCGCCTCAGAGACACTGCTGCAGGAAGGGAAGGTGTGGAACTATGTGCTGCAATAGACGGGAGGCCCTGTTACAGAGTCTGCACCACCGACTGTTATGAAAGTGGTGCGGAGCAGTCAGTGCGTTACATGTACGAGGAGGATGGGAGGGTGTACCAAATGGCCAGCCATAGCGCCATCATCCTTTACGACTTCTCGCTGGACGAAACCACCGGCCTCACGGATGATATACTTCACTCAGGCTGGTGTCCGGAAGACTGCCAGGTGAGTAAGACCGACACCGTTTTCGTGAAGGGGCATTACCGCAAGCGCATCCTCAACCAGCCTTTCGGGAACCCCGTCAGTGACGGAAAACGCTATGAGTTTGTCTCCTGCTACATGGACGGCGCGTGCCTTTTTGAGAAAGACGACTTCAATGCCCCTGGAGTGACAGATGGCATTCAAAATTCCTACTTACCAATGTTGCAAGATGGGAAAAAATGGGTGACAACTATTGGCACATATTCATATACGCATTATATAGAAGGAGACACTTTAATTGGCGGGAATACATGGAAGAAGGTCTATGCCAATAATTATGACCAGCCTGTTTTTTCATATTATGGGGCCATACGTCAAGAAGGAGAGATGGTTTACGGCATTGCCGCAGAACAGGACGAGCCACTTCTCCTATATGATTTCGGGCTGAATGTTGGGGATATACTGTATTGGGTTGAGAAACAATTACCGGGAGGGAAACCGAAAATCTATTACATTAGCAAAAGTGCAGTTCTCGGTGTAGGCCATAAAATTACTGTGGAAGATATCGATACCATTCAGGTTAATGGACAAGAGCTTCGCCGGATCACACTCAAATCAATGTATATAATCAAGGCTCCACCGACATCCTCCGGCTCAGCCACTGCATTCAATCCATACTATGTCTGGGTGGAAGGCATTGGTTGCGAAGGAGGCCTTTTTGTGTCAGGCAGAAAGATAATGGATGACTGTGAGCTATACTGCATGATGAACGACTCTGTAATCTTCGAATATGAAGATTTTCATCTGCCGGGAGTGACGGATGGCATTCAAAAATATGAACAGGCTGTTAGTCAAGGAGGTGAAATCTTCGACCTTCAGGGCCGAAGACTGCAGGCCGCACCCGCCAAAGGGCTCTACATCCGCGATGGAAAGAAATATCTCGTGAGGTAAGGCCTTACAACATCCTCACGACATTCCTGATACGGCCAGCTACTTGCCTTTAGGAAAGCGGGACTGAAGGAAACTGTCGAACTGGTCGCGATAGGCATCGGTGACGCGGATGATTTCATCGCCGATGTAGATACAGTCGTTGCGGTCGACGCTTCGGATACGGCCAAGTGCCACGATATAGGAGCGGTTCACCCGCATGAACTGCCCCGCTGGCAGCATCTCCTCGACCGTCTTCATGGTGAGGTGTGTGATGAGCGGTTTGCGGCTGTCGGCGACATAGAACATGACATAGTCTTTCATGCCGCTCACATAGAGGATATCATCCAAAGCCACCTGACGGTAGGCACCATCGACTTTAAGGAACAATGTGGAAGGCTCTTGTTCCGTATTTTTGGAGGCCGCGGCTGGAGCCACGGCAGCATCTTTCATGACGAACCATTGCCGCGCCTTCTCCACGGCCGCGAGAAACTTGTTGTAGCGTATGGGCTTGAGAAGGAAGTCGAGAGCACTCACTTCATAGCTCTCGAAAGCATACTCCTTGAAGGCCGTGGTGAAGATGACCCGGGTCTGTTCGGGTAGCATGTGGGCCAATTCCATGCCGCTGAGGTCGGGCATCTGAATGTCGAGGAACAGCAAGTCGACAGGACGGCTTCGCAGGGCTTCCACTGCCTCTACCGAGTCGGTATACGATGCTACGAGCTGCAGGCCGGGCGTTCTGCCGACGAAAGACTCGAGCAGCCGGACGGCCAGCGGCTCGTCGTCGACGATGATGCAGGTAAGAGGGATATTCATAAGCGGATGATTATTTTCACATGGTAGATATTGTCGCGCACCTCCTGTTGCCACTCATAGCGCCGGTGATAGAGCAGTTCGAGGCGCCGGCGGGTGTTTTCCAGGCCGATGCCCGACCCGCTGCGATCGGCGGTGCTTTTGGGATAGTTGGTGTTGTCGCAGCAGAACTCCACTTCCCCACCCTGCTGCCGCAGGGAGATGTGTATGGCCGACGGCCTGCTGCTGCTCAGTCCGTGCTTGAAAGCATTCTCAATGAGCGAGATGAAGAGGAGCGGTGCCACCGGTGTATGCGGATTGTCCACCTTGAAGTGCTCGGTCACCACGGCACGGTCGTTGCAGCGCAGTTTCATGAGGCTGATATAGTTGCGCATGAACTCCACCTCACCCTCTATGGGCACCATAGGCTTGTTGGTCTCATACATGGCATAGCGCAGCAGGTCGCTGAGCCGCGCTATCATATCCTGTGCCGCATCGGGGTCAATCTGCGTGAGACTTGAGATATTGTTGAGCGTATTGAAGAGGAAATGCGGATTGATCTGGTTTTTGAGCCATGCCAGCTCAGCCTCCGTGTTTTTGGCCTTCTCCTCCTTGAGCTGCTGCCGGAGCCGCCGCACCCGTATGAAATGGCGGATGCCCACTGCCACAGCCGCCATGATGCCGTTGAGCAGGAAGAACATGAAAGCCCCCGAGAAGAAGCCAATCCATGCCTCGCCGGTCATCTCCGGCATCTGTTCCTTCATGGCGAAATAGCCGAAGAAGAACCCGTAGTTCAGGCCCAGAATCAGCACCAGGTTGCAGAGAGCGAAGAGCCAATACTTGCGCCGGAAGAACAGAAAAGGCGCCAGGAGATAGAAGTTGGCAAAATAGACGGCCAACGGCGCCCTGAGCAGTTGCCACACCATGAGCATGGATGTGGAGGTAGACTCCCAGTTGCGGGTGCCGAGCAGCATGACCAGGGGGAAGAGGAGCAGTATGGCCGCCCACACGCCCACCTGTGCCGCGAAGAGCCAGAGGTCTTTTGCCTGTATTCTTCTTTTCTCCATCGGGATGGCCTTTTCTATCAATCCGAGCACAAAAGTACAAAATTATGGTTGAATGTCAAAATAATCTTATTGCTGACCGTTGCCGAGATTGTTGATCATCTCGCCCTGCGTCTGCTGCTCTATATAGTCATTGGTCACTTTCGACACATGCTGGCGAGCCTGGCGTTTGGTATTGCCAAAGGCATACGACACGGTGAAGGTAAAACCGCTCATGGGCACCTTGATGGTCTGGTGAGCCGTGAAGTCCTTGCCGCTGGTGAATGACTCCATCTTGAGGTTTCCGCCGTCGGAGAGTCCCACCATGCCCTGGAGGCTGAGTGTGAGCCGGTCGCCAAGGAGTGTTTTCGACACATTGGCCGACAGCATGTTGAATCCGCTGCTCCATCCCTGCAGGGTGTACGATTTCGACGAGGTGATGAGGTAGGCACCCATCTTGAGGTCCCAAGGCAGCGTCTGCTGCAGTCCCATCATCAGGTTGCCCTGCCATCCATGATTGCTCAGCGCGAGAGTGCTGCTGCTCATGTGGTTGTAGTTGAGGCTGCCGTTCACGAAGAGGCGTGTGTTTTTTGCGGCGAGCCAGTTGGCATAGGCGTTGACACCGGTGAGGTGCCGTTTCACGATATTGCCGTAGGTGGTGTTGAGCAGTCCGGTGGCCGTGTCGTAGAAGCTGTACTGGTCGATGGCGTTGTCGGTGAAGTTGTGGTGCAGGTTGAGGTTGAGCATGAGCTTCGGTCCGAAGAGGTTGTAGACCAGTGAGAGGTTGTGCGACTTCTCCACGTCGAGGTCGGTATTGCCGTAGGAGAGCGCTGTGGGGTTGCTGTGGTCGACATAAGGATTGAGATAGGAGATGCCCGGGCGCGAGATGCGCATGTTGTAGGTCAGACCGATGTTGATGCCCTGCGAGAGGTTGTAGGAGAGGTTGGCGGTGGGCACCAGGCTGCCGTAGTCTTTCTTGAAGTCGGTACCGTTGCCCAGCCGGTACTCCACATCCTGCCAGGTGTGCTCGTAGCGCAGGCCCGCCTTGGCACCCAGTTTGTTCCAGTTGGCCGCATACTCGGCATAGCCGGCCAGTATGGTGTTGGTGTAGAGATAGTCCATGCTGGAGCGCTCGTCGTAGACATCCTGCAGGTAGTATTTGGCGTCGGAGGTGGCGCGGCGCGTCATCAGTTTGCCGCCCATGCTCAGGGTGTGGCCCTCTCTCACGGGGTGTGTATAGTCTATCTGGAAGGTATGGTCAGTGGTGCGCTCCTTGTTGAGCGAGTAGCGGTCAGTGAGGTCGACGAAGTCGGTCGACCCGTTGTCGAAGATGCTGCGCGTCTTGTTCTCCGAGGGACTGTAGGAGAGCTGGTAGGTGAGCACGAGCGACTGTGTGCGCTGGCGGTTGAAGAACCGCTGGTAATCGAGGTTGCCGCTGAAGGAGGTTCGTCCGAACTTGATGTTCATATCGGTGCCATACTGATAGCCGCTGCCGTAGTTGCCGCCCCGCATGACCGATGTGTTGGCCATATCGTTGCGCGACTGGAAGCTGGTGATGCTGGCGGTGGCATTGACGGAGCTCATGGAGTCGAGGTCATACCCCAGACTCACATTGCCCATGGTGAAAGGCAGTTTTACCGAGGTGCTGGCCGTGCCCAGGATGGTGCCCTCGCCATTCTGCTGCTCACTCTCCACGGTGGTGGTGCCCGGGCGGGAGTAGTTGACCATCGCATTGGCACTGTAGGAGAAGCGGCCCTGCTGTCCGCTCACAAAGGCGCCGCCGCCCACGGAGCGGTTTCCTGCCGAAGCCCGAAGGGTGCCGTTGTAGCCGTTGAGCGACTGCATGGCCTGCGGGTCCTGTCGGTTCAGCACGATGTTGAGCACGCCGCTGGCCCCTTCGGCATCGAACTTAGCCCCCGGATTGGTGAGCACCTCGATGTTTTTCACCGCTGTGGCCGGCATGCTCTTGAATATCATGGAAGGATTGCTCGCGAACATGGGGTTGGGTTTCCCGTCGACATAGATTTGGAACGACGAGGAGCCGTTGACAGTAATATTGTCCTGCCCGTCGACGGTCACCATAGGCACCTTGCGCAGCATGTCGAGCACAGTCGACGCCTTGGCGTCGCGGTCCTCGGCCACGTTGTAGCTCATCTTGTCGACCTCCATTTTCACGAGCGGTTTCATGGCCACCACCTCTACGGCGCTGAGCATCTTGGCATCGTCCTTGCAATAGAGCGTGTCGAGGTCGAGCACCTTGTCATCGCCCAGCTGCACCGTTTTTTTCAAGTCGAGCTTTCCGATGCTGCTGACGGTGATGTCGTGCATGCCCTTGGCCTGCACCTTATGGCTGAACCGTCCCTCCTCGTCGGTGAGGAAGATATCGACCGGATTGTCGGTCTTGCCTTGTTTGAACACGCGTACGGTGGCGAAAGGCTCGCCCTCGGCGGTTGTCTCGCTCACCACCACACCCTTAATGGTGGTCTGTGCCATGGCAGCGGAAGCTGCAGTGAGCATGGCAGTGATGAAGAAAAGTCTTGTCCGTTTCATTTATCCTTTGTTTTGTTTATTGCTGTTTGACTGAAAAATCTGCTGCAAAAGTAATGTGTAGGGCCGATGCCACCAAATGATTTTCGACGAGATACTGAAAACTTTTCGACAAAATAGGCTGTTCGGACAGGATGTACATTTTCCACACGCCTATAAAACAAAAATCGCCTCGACATAATTAACAGGACCCACCTAAATTAAGAGGAAATGTTTGTTATATTAGATATTATTGTTTACTTTTGCACTGAAATGTTATGGTCGTAAAATTTACAGGCATAAAAATCTACGACTAAAATGTTGCAGAATTAAGGATATATCATTAAGGAAGCTGCATCTCAAAAAATGACTATTATCTCGAGAAGCATCACCCTGCTGCTCCTATTCTTCACGACAGCAGGCACCATGGCACAGCGCTGGGACAACTACCGCCCCGACAACCGCCGTGTGACACTGGACAGCACCAACCTGCCCATTCTTTTCATCGACACCGATGGACAGATGATAGACCGCGAGGAACGCATCACCGCCCGGATGAAAATAATCTGGAACGGCGACGGCCAGGTGAACTACCGCGACACCCTCCGCCACCCAGGACAAAACATCGACTACGACGGCTACATCGGTCTGAAATACCGCGGCAATTCCTCGTTCGACTCCTCCGACAAGAAGCCCTACTCCATCAAGCTGCTGGAGACCCCGCTTGAGCAAGGCGGCGCCAAGCGCAAGGAGCCGCTGCTGGGCATGGGCAAGGACAACGACTGGGCCCTGCTGGCCCCCTACTCCGACCGCAGCATGATACGCGACGTGCTCGCCTTCACCCTGGCCAAGCCCTATTTTGACTATACCCCGACAGCCCGCCACTGCGAGCTGGTGCTCGACAACATCTACTACGGTGTGTACGTGCTCACAGAGCGGGTGACGAAGGGCAAGCGGCGGCTGAACCTCGACGACCCCGGCGACAGCGGCGACGCGCTGACCGGCGGCTATCAGGTGCAGATAGACCGCGACAACGAGCCCCATATCTACCTGTCGAAACACCATCCCACGAGCGAATGGGGGGAGATAAGCTGGAAATACATCCACTACCAATACAAGCACCCCGAATTCGAAGAGATGAGCTACCAGCAGCGGCGCTATCTGCAGGGCCGCATCGACGCCATGGAGAACGCGCTCGCCTCCGCCCACTACAAAGACGCCACTACCGGCTACCGCCGCTATCTCGACGTGACCTCCTTCATCGACTACCAACTCTCCACCGAGTTCTCGCACAATGTGGACGGCTACCGCCTGAGCACCAACATGTACAAGCGCCGTGACAGCATCGACGCCCGTTGGAAACTGGCTCTTTGGGACATCAACCTCGGTTTCGGCAACGCCAACTACTACGACGGCTCCGCCACCGACACCTGGGTGTATGAGCAGAACGATATCATGGCCTGGCAAGACGACCTGCTGGTGCCCTTCTGGTGGGAACGGCTGATGAGCGACGCCAGTTATGTGGACGAGCTGAAAGCCCGCTGGACCCAGTACCGCCGCGAGTTCTACAGCGACGAGCACGTGGAGGCCGTGGTCGACTCGCTCTACGACGTGCTCACCTGCATGGGCGCCGAACAGCGCAACAGCAAGGCATGGCCCCGCTGGCACCAGCACCTCTGGCCCAATGAATACGTGTCGACCTCCATCGACGATGAGTTCGACTACCTGCGCGGCTGGATAGCCGACCGTCTGGCCTATATGGACAGCGAATGGCTCGACTATGCCGGTGTGAGCGAGCGGAGCGTGGCCGACAGCCATCCCGCCGTGTGGCCCCAGCCCGCCCGCACAGGGCACCAGCTGCACGTGAGCACCCCCGGTGCCGACCATCTGCGCCTCATAGCCACCGACGGCAAGATAGTGGCCGAGGCCACCACCGAGGGCGAAATATGCCGTCTGAGCCTGGCCGGCGTGCGGCCCGGCCTCTATGTGCTGGAGAGCCGCGGCGGCAAGTGCAAGATAACCATCCTGCCATAAAATCAGATTACGAAACCATTATAATACCATACCATTATGCGAATCACACCATTTCTTACCTTGGCAGCCGCGCTGCTGCTCTTCTGCCCCAACGTCCGGGCGCAGGACAGCCACTTCATCAGCGATGCCGCCTACCGCCAGAAAGTAGAGCAAGCCTTTAAGCACACCATGCAACTGAGTGCCCAGAGCAGTATCGAGAAGGGGCAGCAGCCCTTCTTCAAGACCGACGGACTCTCCGTAACCCAGGAAGAGACCGAAGCTCTGAAATTTCTCTATGCCTACATGCCGCTGGCCGATGTGACCGACTACCCCACCAGCTACTTCCTGGACAATGTGCGGAGCTCGCTGCGCACCCGTGAGGAGATGAGCTGGGGCAAGAAGGTGCCCGAACTGCTGTTCCGCCACTTCGTGCTGCCCATCCGTGTGAACAATGAGACACTGGACCGCTCGCGCATGGAGTTCTACAACGAGCTGCGCGACCGCGTGAGCAAGCTCAGCATGAAAGACGCCATTCTTGAGGTGAACCACTGGTGCCACGAGAAGGTGACCTACCAGCCCAGTGACGGCCGCACCTCATCGCCCCTACAGTCGGTACGCACCGCCACGGGCCGCTGCGGCGAGCAGAGCACCTTTACCGTGGCCGCCCTGCGTTCTGTGGGCATACCCGCCCGCCAGGTGTACACCCCCCGCTGGGCCCACACCGACGACAACCACGCCTGGGTGGAAGCCTGGGCCGACGGCGAATGGTACTTTCTGGGCGCCTGCGAGCCCGAGGCTGTGCTTAACCTGGGATGGTTCAACGCCCCCGCGTCGCGCGCCATGCTCATGCACACCCGCGCCTTCGGCGACTACAACGGTCCGGAAGAAGTGATGCTGCGCACCTCCAACTTCACCGAAATCAACCTCATCGACAACTATGCCACCACGGGACGCACAGACTTTCTCATCACCGACCGAAACGGTAAGCCTGTGGAGGGTGCACGCGTAGACTTCAAAATCTACAACTACGCCGAATACTGCACCGTGGCCACCAAATACACCGACGCCCAGGGCCGCACTTTCCTCACGGCCGGTAAAGGCGACATGATGGTATGGGCCTCTCACGACGGCTACTACGGCTACGCCAAGGCCTCCTTTGGCAAGGACAAGCAGATAGACATCCGCCTGTCGCGCCATGAGAGCACCGACCGCGAGCGCACCGCCTTCGATGTGGAGTCGTTCGACATCGTGCCCCCGCCCGAGGATGTGCACATGCCCGAGGTGAGCGAAGTGCAGCAGCAGGTGAACAAGATGCGCTTTGCCTATGAAGACTCGCTGCGCCACGCCTACACCGCCACCTTCTTCAACGAGGAGACCGCCCGCAAGGCCGCCCAGGCCGCCGGTGTGGAACCCGACAGTGTGGTGAACTTCCTGGTGAAGTCGCGCGGCAACCACGAGAGCATACTCAACTTCCTGCGCAACCACCGCGACAACCTACCGCGCGCCTGCGCCCTGCTCCGCACGCTGAGCGACAAGGACCTGCGCGACATGCAGAACGACATACTGGAAGACAACTTCAACGCCCAGAGCGAGCAGCTGAGTCCGCGTGTGGAGAATGAGCTCATCATAAGCCCCTTCAAGCAGTTCCTGCGCCAACAGTTCAAAGCCAAGGACATCAAGAAGATGCAGAAAGACCCCGCCCTGCTGGTGAAATGGGTGCGCGAGAACATACACCTGAATCCCGACACCAAGGCCGAGCGCATCACGCAGACCCCCGTGGGCGTGTGGCGCAGCCGCACCACTGACAGCCGCTCGCGCGACATCTTCTTTGTAGACCTGGCGCGCAGCCTCGACATCAAGGCCCGCAAGGACTATGTCACCTCGAAGGTGCAGTATTGGAAAGACGGCCGCTGGGTGGACGTGAACTTCGACTCGGCCGTGCAGCAGGCAGCCCCCACAGGCACCCTGGTGCTGCGCTACACCCCCACCGCCATCGTTGAGGACCCCAAATACTACAGCCACTTCACCATCACCCGCATCGACAAGGGTGTGACCCGCCTGCTCAACTTTGAGGAAGGCCAGGTAGACATGGGCGAGGGTGCCAGCTGGAGCAACACCTTCAAGAACGGCGTGGCCATCGACGAAGGCACCTATGAGCTGGTGACCGGCATGCGCATGGCCAACGGCAATGTGCTGTCTACCTCGCAGATTTTCAACATACGCGCCGGTGAGACCACCACACTCGACCTGGTGCTGCGCCAGAACGAAGACGAGGTGAGCGTGATAGGCCAGTTCGACTCCGAGTCGAAATTCTACACCCTCGACGGCAAGGAAGTGAGCATCCTCTCTCAGACCGGCCGCGGCTTCTTCATCACCGGCCTTGTGGGAGTAGGCCAGGAGCCCACCAACCACGCCCTGCGCGACATAGCCAAGGTGGCCAATACGTTCAATCTGTGGAAGCGCCCCATCCTGCTGCTCTTCGAAAACGAGACCGAGGCCAAGAAATTCAACAAGAAGGAATTCGGCGACCTGCCTGGCACCATCCTCTACGGCATTGACAAGAACGGCAGCATCAAGAAGCAGATTGTGGAGAACATGAAGCTGCAGAGCGACAAGCTGCTGCCCATCTTCATCATCAGCGACACCTTCAACCGCGTGGTGTTCAAGTCGCAGGGCTACACCATCGGCCTGGGTGAGCAGATGGAGAAGGTAATCCTGAAACTGGAGGAATAATAATAAAAAGGGAAGTTAAAGGGAAGTTAAAGGGAAGTTAAAAGGAAGTTAAAGGGAAGTTAAAAGGAAGTTAAAAGGACAATAGCAAGGGGAGGTAAAGCGACATTCGTTCACTTTACCTCCCCTTTTTTGTCATTTTGAGAAAAGCAGTCGGGCTGGCATTACATCAGGCCGACACCGATTTTCCACGCCACATAAGCCTTTTTCTCGGCCGACTCGACCTTGTTGTCCACCCGCATCACCTTTTTGATGAAGCCGTCGATGACAGCCAGGATGGCCGTGCGCTCATCGTCGTTGAACCCTGCCACGAGCTGCTTGGTCTCCTCGAGCACCTCATCGAGGGTGTAAGTATGGTTCACGCTGTCGAGCACAGCCTTTTTCACCTCATCGTCGACGGAGCCAATCTGCTCGATGCCAGCCAGGAAGCCCTCTACGAAATCGCGTTCGCGGTCGGTATAGTCGCCGTCGCAGTGGGCGAAGAAAAGACCCGTCTTCGCCATCAGTTTTATGGTATCGATAATTCTTTCCATAATAGCATTCAGTTACACAGTTAGACACATTATTTCATAGAGCCGCCGGCCAGGCCAATGGTTTTGAGCACCCCCTTGGCGATTTCGCCGATGTTGCCCAGATTGAGTCCCTTGCCGAGCAGGATACTGAGGATGCCGCCCAGTCCGCCGAGCGAGCCGAGGTCGATGCCGCCCTGAGGCGCAGCCTCCTCTTCCTCCACCGGCTGAGTGCGGGTGTCTTTCTGCGAGGTCTCCCTCACCGGTTCCTCCTCCACGTCCATGCCCATTTTTCGGCGCAGGTCCTTGACCACATCGTCGAGTCCGCCACCCTGTGTGGTATCGTCCACCTGCTGGGTGGTGGTGCGCTGCGGTGCCGAGCCTGAAGCCCCTGCATTCTGGCGTATGTCGCGCAGGATATCGTTCAGGTCATTGTCTTGTGTAGAGCGCCGGGTGGTGGTGGTCGACGTCGTGGTGGTCGACTGCCCGCCCGTCATGTCTTTCAGGATGTCCTCGAGTCCGCCGCCGGAGGTACTTCCCCCTGCATTGCCGAACACGTTGCCGAGTCCGCCTTTAATGATTTCTTCTAAAAAACTTCCCATGGTTTGTATGATTTATCGGTTAGTAGTAACGTCAGGAGAGAGGGAGTCCTACTGCAGGAAGCTGAGTGCGGATCCGATGGCCGTGCAGAACTCCGAGTATTTGGGTATGCGGAAGTGCACCCCGTAGAGCCGCTCGATGAGCGGGAACACCTCGCGCGTCTGCGGCAGGAGCGTAAGGTTGCCGATGAGCACGAAATCTTTCACATCGCTGTTGATGGCGGAGAGCACCGAGGCGCTGCCGATGGCCTGCAGCACCATGTGGATGATGCCCAGTGCGATGTCTTCTCTGGTGGAGTCGGTGTCGGCATTGCCGAAGAGCGATGCCGTGGCATTCATGGGCAGTCCCGGCAGCGGTTTGGCGCTGATGTCGCCGATGAGCAGGTTCACATTGGCCAGGTCGCCGTGCATAGCGAGCGCCGACACCTGCTTGATGTCCGATGTCTGGAGCATGATGCGCGAAAGGCCCTGTAGGGTGCCGCCACCAATGCTGATACCGCCTATATGGCGTATCTCGTCGCCGTCGCAGAGCACGAGCGAGGTGCCGGTACCCATGCTCACCACGATGATGTGGTCGAGCCCAGACTCAAATTTTGCGCCCAGTCCGTCGCAGAGGAACTCATCGGCCTTGGCCGTGGGCAGGCCGTACACCTCTTTATCAATATAGGCACTGCCCACACCGGTGAGCATCACCTGCTCCACATCGGAGAGTTCCACCTTGTTCTCATACAGATATTTGCCGAAGGCCCCGTAGAGCGAAGTCACCGGGTCGGCAGCCGTGATGCGCATGGGCGACACCACCTTGCCGTCTTTGATACCCACGATTTTTGTCGTGCTGATACCGACGTCGATTCCAATAATAATTCCCATCTTTCAGTATTTGTGATTGATGGGGCGAAGATAGCAAAAAAAACGAAAAAGGAGGGCCGCACAGGCATTAAAAAACGATTTCGTTAAAATTTATTATAAAAAATGTTTGTTTTTTCCACTTGTCGACTTATTTAATTATATTTGCATTAAGTAATCTTCGATAAGTCTATCATTCACTAATACCATAACATTTATGACCTACAAAATTATCGACATTGAGGGCATAGGCCCCGTTTACGGAGAGAAACTGGTAGCCGTCGGCATCAAGACCGACAAAGACCTGCTTGAGAAATGCGCCAAACCAGCCGGCCGTAAGGCACTGGCCGAGGAGACCGGCATCACCGAGAAACTCATTCTGACCTGGACCAACCACTGCGACCTGATGCGCATCCACGGTGTGGGACCTCAGTTTGCTGAACTGCTGGAGGCCGCCGGTGTAGACACCGTGAAGGAATTCCGCAACCGCAAGCCCGAGAACCTGCAGCCCAAGCTGGTGGAGGTGAACGAGCAGAAGAACCTGGTGAACCGTGTTCCCAGCCTGAAAGAGGTGGTGAAGATGGTGGAACAGGCCAAGGAGTTGCCGCCGATGATGGAATATTGATATTCTTATTTTACCTATCTATAATGATGAGCCCCGGACAGCTGCCCGGGGCTCATCGTATAATACAGGTGTGCATCATTCAGGCTCACCCCATTCTGAATTTTGCCGGCGACATGCCGAAATGCGTCCTGACATACTTGCCGAAGAAGGAAGGATTGGGGAATCCGAGCACATCGCTCACCTGCTTGACGGAGAAGTCGGTGAATTTGAGGTAGTATCGAATGTCCTCCATGACATGGATGCGTATCCAGTCGCTCGCCGTCTTTCCGGTATTCTTCTTGCAGATGGAGGAGAGATACTTGGGTGTGATGCAGAGTTTGTCGGCATAGAACTCCACGGTATGATATTTTACCGACTGGCTGTTGAGCATATCGAAGAACTGCTGAAAGAGGTTGTCCGACTGCCGGTGTTCCCCACCCGACTCCGTATCGGGCACACCCACCAGAAGGAAGCTGCAGAGTCCCAGGAAGCCCGCCCTCAGCAGGCTCAGTGTGATATCCCTTTTGAAAGCCATGTCTTTCGGTCCGTTGACAAAGGAGCTTATCATCTGATAATAATTG
>ONMI01000068.1 GCA_900318915.1 uncultured Prevotellaceae bacterium
GGCCTCTAACGGCCAGAAAAATCCCTTGCCTTTATCCCTGTCAGGTTAATCTTCTCCTTCTTACAACGAAGGTAGGAAGATTAATCCGATTAAGCAAATCTTTTCATAATGTTTTGCTTATGCGTGGCTGTCGCCACGCAATCTCGCTGCAAACGTAGAGAAAAATCCGTAGTTCCTTCCTACGCCATTTCCAAGTCGAGAAGTTGGCGCAGGCGTTCTATGGCGGGGTTCTTCTGGCGCATCTCGTCGAAGAGTTCGCGCTTGGTCAGTATCTTGGTCACCTCATCGGCCTTCGCCAGACGGATGGTGAACTCGATGTTGCCATTGTGCAGATAATGGGCCAGTGTGGCCCTGATGCGCGACCTGATGGCATTGAGTTGGTCGAGCAGGATGCTGTTGTCCACCACCAGCTCGATGTTGGGGTATTCGGTGATGTGCGGCAGCAGGTTCTTCATGCGGGCCGAGAGGCCCGGGTAGGCCGCCGTCATGCGGTTGCACATGGAGAGCCACTCTTTCTCCACCTGGTCTTGGTCGAATTGCGAGGTCTGGCTCTTGTCCAGTTGCTCCTCCTGCTGCTGAGCCTCCTCCTGCGGACGGTTCAGCAGACCGTTTATACTGGTGCTCAGACGGCGCAGACTGATGCGGCCGGAACCCGAGGACTGTGCGCCCTGGGCCACAGCGCCGCTCCCCTGGAGGGGTGGGGTGGAGGGACCTTGGGCGGCCGGCGTCATGGCAGGCTGGGGGGTAGCGGCGGTCGCCGGCGCGGCCTGCGGCGCGCGGCGGGCTGTGGATGCAGTCGGGGCTACCTGCGGGGCCACCGTGGGTTGACTGCTTGCTACTGATTTGCGGAACAGGTTTTTTAGTCTTCTATGCGGGCGGCGCCCCGCACTGGCGTCGTCGTCTTGCGTTATCTGCGCTATCTCGATGAGTGTCAGCTCCACGAGCAGCCGCTTGTTGCTGCTCTGCCGGTAGTTGATGTCGCACCGGTTGGCCACACGCAGCACCTGGTAGAGAAACTTGGCGGGGCACTTGGCGGCCTGCGCGCGGAATTTCTCCCGCTGTTGGTCGCTCACGTCGAGCAGGGGCAGCGTGGCGGGCTCCTTGGCCATCATCACGTCGCGTACATGCTTGGCCAGGCCGTTCACCAGGTGGATGCCGTCGAAACCGCGGCTCAGGATGTCGTTCAGCAGCAGCATCACGTCGGCCACCTTGTTCTCCAGACTCAGGTCGATGATGCGGAAGTAGTTGTCGCTGTCGAGCACGTTCAGGTTCTCTATCACCTTGTCGTAGGTCAGGTTGCCCTGGCTGTAGCTCACCGTCTGGTCGAAGATGGAGAGCGCGTCGCGCATGCCGCCGTCGGCCTTCTCGGCTATCACGTGCAGCGCCTCCTCGTCGTAGGTGAATCCCTCGCGGTCGGCCACACGTTTCAGATGGCCCACGATGTCGGGCACGCTCATGCGGTCGAAGTCGTAGATCTGGCAGCGCGAGATGATGGTGGGCAGAATCTTGTGCTTCTCTGTGGTGGCCAAGATGAAGATTACATACGAGGGCGGCTCCTCGAGCGTCTTGAGGAAGGCGTTGAAGGCGGCCGGCGATAGCATGTGCACCTCGTCGATGATGAACACCTTGTAGCGGCCCGACTGCGGCGGAATGCGCGTCTGGTCCATCAGCTGCTTGATGTTCTCGACCGAGTTGTTGCTGGCGGCGTCGAGCTCGAAGATGTTCAGCGAGCGCTGCTGGTTGAAGGCGGCGCAGCTGTCGCATTCGTTGCACGCCTCGCCGTCGGCAGTGGGGTGCTGGCAGTTGATGGCCTTGGCGAAGATGCGCGCGCAGGTGGTCTTGCCCACACCGCGCGGACCGCAGAACAGGAAGGCATGGGCCAGCTTGCCGCTCTTCACGGCGTTTTTCAGCGTGGTGGTGAGCGCTGTCTGGCCCACCACGGCGTCGAACGTCATGGGGCGGTATTTTCGTGCGGAGACGATATATTGCATGGGTTGTGTGTGATGTTTAGGATGATATTTGCTGCAAATGTACTTATTTTTATCGGAAAAAACCGAAGCGTTTGAGAAAAAAAACGTATTTGTTTGGCAGTGTCTACTTCTTTCAGTAATTTTGCACGAATAAAAACATCCGTATGTTGGACAAAATAAAAGACTACCTGCGCCGTGTGCCCGCCCTGGCCGAGCGATACAAATACCTTATCACCATCGTGATAGGCGTGCTCGTGGTGGGATTCATCGGCGAGAACAGTTATCTGCAGCAGGCCAAGAACTACCGACAGATAACCCATCTGAAAAACGAGATAGAGACCTACGAGGAGAGTTACCGCGAGGACTCCACCAAGCTGAGCCGCCTCTACACCGACCCCGAGGCCATTGAGAAGATAGCACGAGAGCGCTACTTCATGAAAACCGACGATGAGGACATCTTCGTGCTCAGCGACGACGCAGTGAAGGAGGACCCCGGACTATGAAACAGCTCTCTACCCTCCAAAACTACATCATGCTCCTGGGAGCCGTGCTCATGGTGGTGGGCGCCGGCTGCTGCGCCTTCCTCTTCATGCCTCGCGTGTTCTGTTTCGTCTATGCGGCGGGGGCTGTGCTCTTCACCGCCATGCAGCTGCTGCAGCGCTACGAGGGCCGCAACGTAACCCTCCGTCGGCTGAGGCGCATACTCATCCTGGCCGATGTGTTCTTCCTCCTGGCCGCCGTATCGCTCATCGATACACAATATTTCTTCCTCTCCACACTCATGTCGCGCGTCGACTATATCGCCTATGTCTACAACAAGTGGGTGATGCTGCTGCTCTGCGCCGCCATTCTCGAGATGTACGCCACTCACCGCATCGGCAGCGAAGTGGCAAAAGAAGAGAAGTCAAAATAAACACTAAAAGTGTATTAAATAATTTAAATCATCGCGGATATTTTCACAAGGTCGGCCAAAAGATAGTATTTTTGTCTGTCCGATTGAAATCTGATTTATGAAGCAATATCTCTACGCCATCTGGGCCATCGCTGTTCTGGCCTCATGTGTTAACTCCTACAACATAGAGGGCTCCTCGAACGTGTCGAGCCTGGACAGCAAAAAACTGTACCTGCGCGCCGTCAAAAACAACGAGATGAAGGACATCGACTCTACCGAGATGGTGCACGGACAGTTCCATTTCACCGGCACCACCGACTCGGTGCGCTTCGCCACGCTCTTCATCGACAATGGCGTGGCCTTCCCCATCGTGCTCGAGGGTGGCGACATACAGGTGAAGTTCAATCTCGGACAGACACAGCTCTCAGGCACACCGCTCAACGACAAACTTTACACCTATCTTAAAAGCAGCGACAGTCTGCAACTGCAGCTCAACGAACTGCAGCACCGGTTCGACCGTGCCATTATGGACGGCGAGGACATGGGCCGTGTGGTGCGCGAACTGCAAAACGACGAGCTCCGACTCAACATGAGCCTCGACACCCTCGTCACCTCCTTTATCGCCGACAATTTCGACAATGTGCTCGGCCCCGGCATCTTCATGCTCGTCACCGCCACCTATCCCTATCCCGAAATGAGACCCTGGATAGTGCAGATTATGAGCAAGGCCACCGAAAACTTCAAGAACGACCCCTATGTGAAGATGTACGTGAGCGAGGCACAGCACTTCCAGAACGTGCAGAACGGACTGGAGCAGATGCCCGCACCGCAGCAGCCGCAGGCCTCCGCCCCCGCACCGCAGGGACCGGCCCCCAAGGCGCCCACACCCAACGAGATGGCAGCCCCGGCTCCTGAGGCCGCAGCACCCGCGCCGCCCGCCGCAGCTCCTGCCCCGCAGGCCGATACACCCGCCAAAGAATAACACCCCTTAATGCGCCCTCAACATGAAAACACTGATAGCCGACTGCAAGATTGTAAATGAAGGACGTGTTTTCCATGGCGCCCTGCTGATGGAGAACGACATCATCGAGGCTGTCTATGAGGGCGACCCTCCCGCCAACTGCCACTACGAAACACTCGTGGATGCCGCCGGTAGCTATGTTCTGCCCGGCGTCATCGACACGCATGTCCACTTCCGCGAACCCGGACTCACCCATAAGGCCGACATGGCCAGCGAGAGCCGGGCTGCCGCCGCTGGTGGCGTGACCTCCTATTTTGATATGCCCAACACCAGTCCGGCCACCGTGACACTCGACGCCCTGCACGACAAGCAGGAGCGCGCACGCCGTGACAGCATGGTGAACTATGCCTTCTTCTTCGGGGCCACCAACGACAACTATCCGCTCTTCGCACAGCTCGACCGCAGCAGCGTGCCGGGCGTGAAGCTCTTCATGGGCTCCTCTACCGGCAATATGCTCGTCGATAGGGAAGAGGCCCTGAAGGCGGTCTTCGCCGAGGCCCACATGCCCGTGATGGCCCACTGCGAGGACACCGGCATCATCAACAACAATATGCAGCGCCTCTGCAGGGAGCAGGGCGACGACCCCGACGTGCGCTTCCACCCGATGGTGAGAAGCCGCGAGGCCTGCCTGGCCTCCACACGCCTGGGCATCGACATGGCACGGCAGGCGGGAGCACGCCTGCATGTGGCCCATCTCTCCACCGCCGAGGAACTGGACCTCATACCGCCCTACAGCGGCGCGGGACCCTTGCCCGCCATCACCGCCGAAGCGGTGGTGGCACACCTCTGCTTCACCGACCGCGACTATGCCATGCTGGGCACACGCATCAAGTGCAACCCCGCCGTGAAGACGGAAGCCGACCGCGACGCACTGCGCCGCGCCCTCACCGACGGCCGCATCGCCACCGTGGCCACCGACCATGCACCGCATCTGCTCAGTGAGAAGCAGGGCGGGTGCCGGAGGGCGGCGTCGGGCATGCCCATGGTGCAGTTCTCGCTGCGTTTCATGCTGCAGCTGGCCTCACAGGGGGTGCTGCCCCTGGAAAGGGTAGCGACACTCATGTGCCACCAGCCGGCACGCCTCTTCGGCGTGAGAGACCGCGGATTCCTGCGCCCCGGCTACAAGGCCGATGTGGTGATGGTGCGCCCAGGAGCGCCCCGCAACGTGACGGCGCAGGAGGTGCTGAGCAAGTGCGGATGGAGCCCGCTCGAGGGCACCGCACTGCAGTGGCAGGTGCTGCGCACCTACTGCAACGGCCAACTGGTTTACGCACGGCCTTTCGCCGATGTCGACGCCGACTCATCGGCATTTGGCCGGTACTTCATCAGCGAGCAGCCCAGAGGCGAAATGATAACTTTCGACCATGAACCGGCCTGACGACCACACCGCCGGCGACACGCAGCCGCTGCTGCGACAGGTGCGCTCCTACAGCGTGGGACAGGTGGCACCCTATATCAACTGGCTCTACTTCTACCATGCGTGGCAGGTGGGGCCGGGAAAGGAAAGAGAAAATCTACGGGCCGATGCGGAACGGATGCTGCAAAGGCTCGACAACACATACCGCACCCATGCCGTGACGGCACTCTACAGCGCCTGCTCCGACCACGACGACATCGTGCTCGGAGTTGGCCGTATACCTTGTCTGCGGCAGCAGACACCCGGCTCCGACGGATGCTGCCTGTCGCTGGCCGACTTTGTAAGGCCTGCCACAAGGCCCGAAGAGGTTGCCTACGACAACGTGGCCGGACGGGTGGCACTCTTTGCCGCCACGGTCGATACGGCCATGGAGACCGACCTGCGGAGCGACGCCTATGAGCGCATGCTCTCGCAGACACTGGCCGACCGGCTGGCCGAGGCCACGGCCGAGGTGCTTCACCGCGAGGTGCGATGCTCTCTGTGGGGTTATGCCCCGCAAGAGCGGCTCGACACCGACGCGTTGCTGCGTGGCGACTATCAGGGCATACGCCCTGCTGTGGGCTACCCCTCGCTACCCGACACGAGCCTCAACTTCCTGCTGGAGCGCCTGCTCCGCATGAGCGAGATTGGCATCCGGCTCACCGAGACCGGCGCCATGAGGCCCCATGCCTCGGTGTCGGGGCTCATGCTGGCCCATCCCGCCGCACGCTATTTCGACCTGGGCCGGATAGACGAGACGCAGCTGGCCGACTATGCCCGCCGCCGCGGGATGCCCGCGGCCCTGATGCGCCGCTTCCTGGCCGAACGACTTGACAATAAATAAATGATTGCCCGCTCGCTGATACTCTTCCTGCTGCTCATAGTGATACCCGATGTGTATCTCTATAGGGTGTGGGTGCGCCATGGCCGCAGGTCGTGGCCCAAGGTGGCGTGGTGGGCCGTCTCGGTGCTGCTGGTGGCCTATACGCTGTGGCTGGCCTTCACGCCCGACTTCATGCCGGCCAATCCGTGGTGGTTGTTCGCCTACCTGCTCATCCTGGGGGTCTATACTCTGCCCAAGGTGCTCTTCGCCCTGCTGCTGCCTGTGGCGGGCGGCGTAAGGCGGCTGCGGCGCTTGGCGGCCGGTGCCGACGGCAGCGCTGCCAGCCCCCAAAAAGCCCGGCGCGCCAGTATGCCCGGAACGGGCCTCTCCACTGCCGGAAAAGAAGAAAAACCTGCCCGCTGGGCCGTGGGGGTGGCGGCCGCCCTCTCCGCCGCCCTGATAGGAATGGTGGGCTACGGTGTGACGGAGGGCTTTTACAAGTTTGAGGTGCGGCAGTTGGACTATTCCTCGCCGCAGGTGCCTCCGGCCTTCGACGGCTACAGGGTGGCCCTCTTCTCCGATGCCCATGTGGGCAGCTACCTCACCGGGAGAGGGCAGCGGTTGCTCGCCGAGGCCATGGACAGCCTCAATGCGCTCGGGGCCGACCTCATCGTCTTCACCGGCGACCTGCAGAATGTCCGTGCGCAGGAGATAGCACAGCACCAGGGGGCGCTCTCCAGCCTCAAGGCTCCCGACGGGGTGATGGCCGTGCTCGGCAATCACGACTATGCCATGTACATCCGAGGAACCAATCAGGAGAAAGCCACCGCCGAGGAAGCCACCATAAGGCAGATACAGACACTGGGATGGGACCTGCTGCGCAACGAGCACCGATGCATAGCACGCGGGGGCGATACCCTCGTGGTGGGCGGCATGGAAAACTACGGCAAACCGCCCTTCCCCTCACGCGGAAGCGTGGAACAGACCCTGCAAGGCGTGGAGGAGGGCTCCTTCATCCTGCTCTTGGAACACGACCCCTATGCCTGGCAGCACGAGATCCTGCCCAAGAGCCGTGCGCAACTCACCCTGAGCGGACACACCCACGGCGGACAGATAAAACTGGGCTCCTTCTCACCCTATGCCGTGATAGGGGGTGAGTATGAGGGACTCTATCACCAGGGCGACCGTACCCTCTTCGTGACACGCGGACTGGGCGGACTCATACCGCTACGCGTCGGCGCCACCGGCGAGATAGTGCTCATCACCCTGCACCGAACCCCCTCAACGGGCGCCACACCCGCCGTGCCCGCAGCACGGCTCACCAACCGACCATAACATCACCGCAACCATGAAAATTCTATACCGTATCTATCAGTTGTTTATCGCATTGCCCCTCGTGGTCATAACCACCATCCTCTTCGCACTGCTCACCATGGCGGGCTGCGCACTGGGCAACAGCAAGTTCTGGGGCTATGTGCCCCTGCAGTATTGGAGCCGCTTCATCATCGCGCTCTTCTTCCTGCCGGTGAAAGCCGAGGGGCAGGAGCACCTGGAGAAGGACAAATCGTATGTCTTCGTGCCCAATCACCAGGGGGCCTTCGACATCTTCCTCATCTACGGCTACCTGGGACACAACATACGCTGGATGATGAAATACCAGCTCCGGAAGATTCCCTTTGTGGGCAGAGCCTGTGTGTCGTCGCACCAGGTGCTCCTCGACAAGCGCGGACCCAAACGTATACGCGAGTCGTACGAGCAGGCCCGAGAGATACTCAAGCACGGCGTCTCGCTCGTGGTCTTCCCCGAGGGGTCGCGCACCTTCACCGGACACATGGGCTCCTTTAAGAAGGGTGCCTTCACCCTGGCCGACGAACTGCAGCTGCCCGTGGTGCCCGTCACCATCAACGGCTCCTTCCATGTGATGCCCCGCATGCGCGACTGGCATTTCGTGGAGTGGCATCCGCTGCGTCTCACCATCCACCAGCCCATCTATCCCATGGGGAAGGGCGACGACAACATCACCTTCACCATGAAAGACAGCTACAGCGCCGTGATGTCGGCACTGGAGCCCGATTTCCAGGGATATGTGGAGAATCCTGACCAGTGAAAAGGATATTTCGGCCTATTCTTGCACAGACCGATATTTTTAACTACATTTGCATATCTAAAACAGACAAAACAGTAAACCAGCACTTATGCCTATGAATGAGAGCGACAGTTTGGTTATCATACCCACCTATAATGAGAAGGAAAATATTGAGAAAATAATCCGGGCCGTCTTCGCCCTGGAGAAATGTTTCCATATACTCGTTATCGACGACGGAAGCCCCGATGGAACGGCCACTATCGTGCACCGCCTCATCAATACCGAGTTCGGCGACCGACTCTTCATCCTGGAGAGGTCGGGCAAACTGGGACTGGGCACCGCCTATATAGCGGGCTTCAAATGGGCGCTCGGCCGTCAGTATGGCTACATCTTCGAGATGGATGCCGACTTCAGCCACGACCCCAACGACCTGCCACGGCTCTATGCCGCCTGCCACGACCAGGGCTACGACCTGGCCATCGGCTCGCGCTATGTGAGCGGGGTGAACGTGGTGAACTGGCCCATCGGAAGGGTGCTCATGAGCTATGGCGCATCGCTCTACGTGAGGCTGGTGACCGGCTTCAAGATCCATGACACCACCGCTGGATTCAAGTGCTACCGCCGGCGCGTGCTCGAGACCATCGAACTCGACAAGATACGGTTCAAGGGCTACGGATTCCAGATTGAGATGAAATTCACCGCCCACCGCATTGGATTCCGCATCATCGAGGTGCCCGTGGTGTTCGTGAACCGACGTGAGGGCGTGAGCAAGATGAGCGGCGGCATCTTCGGCGAGGCTTTCCTCGGCGTGATGCGGCTCCGGCTCGACGGATGGTTCCGCAAGTATCCGCCCATGCCCAAAGACTGAGCCTAAAACAACACCAAAAACTTGAACATTACCGAACTACAACAGCTATACGCATCTTCGGCTCAGGGAAAAGCCCTGCTCAAGATGCTGCAGGACGAGTCGCTCGGACTCGTCTTTCTGCATGGACTGCAGGCCTCGTCCGCACCCCTCATGCTCTCCACCGCCATCGACCGGCTCGCACACCCGGTGCTCGCCGTGCTGCAGGATGCCGAGCAGGCGGGCTATTTCTACAACGACCTGCTCCAGATTCTGGGACAGGACAAGGTGCTCTTCTATCCCTCTTCCTACCGCAGGGCCGTGAAGTATGCGCAGAACGATGCTGCCAACGGAATCCTGCGCACCGAGGTGCTGGCACGCCTGGCACGCACCACCGCCGAAGGCAACACCGAGGCCGACCGCTTCGTCATCGTGTCGTGCCCGGAGGCCCTCAGCCAACTCGTGGTGTCGAAGAAACGACTCGAGGACAAAGCTATCCACCTGGCCGTGGGCGATGAGGTGGAAATCGACGACCTGTTGGAGAAAATGAGGGAGTGGGGCATGCAGGAGCAGGACTACGTCTACGAACCGGGACAGTTCGCACAGCGCGGCAGCATCGTCGACGTCTACTCCTACAGCAGCGAACTGCCCTTCCGCATCGACTTCTTCGGCAATGAGATAGACACCATACGTACCTTCGACATCGAGAGCCAGCTCTCGAAGGAAAAGCGCCAGACGGCCGACATCGTGCCCGAACTGGCCTCTACGGCCGAGAAAGTGCCGCTCTCGCAGTTCCTGCCCAAGGGCACACTCCTCATGGTGAGAGACTTCGACTATGTGTGCCAGACCGTGGGGCATATTTACGACGAGGGCTTCACACAGCAGGCGCTCACCGAGCGGCTCGAAACCGCACCCGAGGTGGAGCGGCCCGAGATACTGAAACAGATGCGGAGGGAGTCGCAGCTCGTCACGCAGTCGGTTTTCGAAAAGGAGTTCGGCGAAATGCGGCGCGTAGAGTTCGGACCGCGCCCGTCGGCCACACCGTCGGCCACCCTGAAGTTCGACATCTCGCCGCAGCCGCTCTTCCACAAAAACTTCAACCTGCTCACACAGACACTCGAAGACTATCTGCTGCAGGGCTACCGGCTCTTCATCCTGGCCGACAGCGCCAAGCAGATACAGCGACTCAGAGACATCTTCTCGGGCCAGGAGACGGCCACCGACACCGACTCGTACGACAGTCTGCACACCGGCATCGACTTCGAGGCCGTGGACCGCACGCTGCACGAGGGCTTCGCTGACCGCACGCAGCGTATATGCCTCTTCACCGACCACCAGATTTTCGACCGCTACCATAAGTACAGCCTGCGGTCGGACGCGGCAAGGGCCGGAAAGATGGCACTCACCATGAAGGAACTGCAGGAACTGCAGCCCGGCGACTTCGTGGTGCACATCGACTATGGTATCGGTAAGTTCTTCGGACTGGTGCGCGTGCCCAACGGCGACAACTTCCAGGAGATGATACGACTCATCTATCAGAAGGGCGACACCGTCGACGTGTCCATCCACTCGCTCTACAAAATATCCAAATACCGAAGCAACAACGACGGCACCCCGCCCCGACTCAGCACGCTTGGCACAGGGGCATGGGAACGCATAAAGGAGCGCACCAAAAACCGCATCAAGGATATTGCGCGCGACCTTATTAAACTCTATGCACGGCGCCGCGCCGAGAAGGGTTTTGCCTTCAGCCCCGACACCTACATGCAGCATGAACTGGAGGCCAGCTTCCTCTATGAGGACACACCCGACCAGCTCACCGCCACCAACGACGTGAAAGCCGACATGGAGAGCAACCGACCCATGGACCGCCTGGTGTGCGGCGATGTGGGCTTCGGAAAGACAGAGGTGGCCGTACGCGCCGCCTTCAAGGCTGCCTGCGACTCCAAGCAGGTGGCGGTGCTCGTGCCCACCACCGTGCTCGCCTTCCAGCACTTCCAGACCTTCTACGAACGACTGCGCAACCTGCCTGTAAGGGTGGACTATCTCTCGCGGGCCAGAAGCGCCAAGCAGACCCGGCAGGTGCTCGAAGACCTCAAGGCAGGACGTGTGGACATCCTCATCGGAACACACAAGATTCTGGGCAAAGGGGTGGAGTGGAAAGACCTCGGACTGCTCATCATCGACGAGGAACAGAAGTTCGGCGTCTCCACCAAGGAAAAACTGCGCCGCATAAAAACCAATGTCGACACCCTCACTATGTCGGCCACACCCATACCGCGCACACTGCAGTTCTCGCTCATGGGCGCAAGAGACATGAGCATCATACGCACACCGCCGCCCAACCGGCTCCCCGTCTACACCGAACTCACCACCTTCAGCCGCGAACTCATAGCCGATGCCATCAACTTCGAGATGAGCCGAAACGGACAGGTCTATTTCGTGAGCAGCCGTATCTCCAATCTCACGGAGATAGAGCACATGATACGTGAGTATGTGCCCGACGCACGGGTGGCCGTGGGTCACGGACAGATGAAACCCGATGAACTGGAGAAAATAGTGATGGGATTCATCAACTACGACTACGACGTGCTCCTCTCCACCACCATCGTGGAGAACGGAATCGACATACCCAACGCCAACACCATCATCATCAACGACGCACAGCGGTTCGGACTCTCCGACCTGCACCAGATGCGCGGACGAGTGGGACGTTCCAACCGCAAGGCGTTCTGCTACCTGCTCGCACCTCCCAAGGCGGTGCTGCCGCCACCGGCACGACAGCGGCTCGAGGCACTGGAGAACTTCTCGGAGATGGGAAGCGGATTCAACCTTGCCATGCAGGACCTCGACATCAGGGGCGCCGGCAATCTGCTCGGGGCTGAGCAGAGCGGATTCATGGAAGACCTGGGCTACGATACCTACCAGAGAATACTCAACCAGGCCGTGACCGAACTGAAGAACACCGAGTTCGGCGACCTCTTCGAAAAGGAAATGAAGGAGGGACGAAAGATAACGGGGGCCGACTTCGTGGAAGACTGTGTGGTGGAGACCGACATGGAAATGTGCTTCCCCGACCGCTATGTGCCGGGAAGCAGCGAGAGAATGCTGCTATACCGCGAACTCGACACCATCACCACCGAGCGCGACCTCGACGCTTACCGCAAACGGCTGGAAGACCGGTTCGGACCCGTGCCGCGCGAGGGACTCGAACTGATGCAGGTGGTGTCGCTCAGAAGGCTCGGACGACATCTGGGCTGCGAGCGCATCGTGCTCAAGAGGGGCTACATGCAGATGTATCTCGTCACACAAGACAACAGCCCCTTCTACCGCAGCCCGCTCTTCGACAATATGATTGAGTATGCCACCAAGTTCCACCGGCGCTGCCAGTTCAACCCCACACCCGGCAAGAGGGGACTCACCGTGAACGAGGTGAAGACCGTGGGCGAGGCCGTCTTCGTGCTCCGGCAGATGGAAAACGGACAATTCTCACCAAGAACATGATTATTCTGCTTACCGTCATAGGCTATTTCGCCGTGCTCATGCTGCTGAGCCGCATCACCGCACGGCGGGCCGACAACGATACTTTCTTCCGGGGCAACCGCCGCTCGCCATGGTACATGGTGGCCTTCGGCATGGTGGGAGCCTCCATCTCGGGCGTCACCTTCGTCAGCGTGCCCGGCATGGTCATGACATCGGGCATGACCTATATGCAGACCTGTCTGGGATTCATCCTGGGCTATATGGCCGTGGCCTTCGTGCTGCTGCCCGTCTATTACCGAAACCGGCTCACCACCATCTACTCTTTCCTGCACGACCGCCTCGGCTCACGCTCCTATACCACGGGAGCTGCCTTCTTCGTGCTCTCCAAGATGACAGGGGCCGCAGCACGGTTCTATGTGGTGTGCATCATCCTGCAGCGCTTCGTGCTCGACCGCTATGGCGTGCCCTTCCCCCTCACAGTGGTGGTGATGGTGGCCCTCATTTGGCTCTACACGCGCCGCGGTGGCATCAAGACGCTGGTGTGGACCGACACCTTCCAGACGCTGTGCATGTTCTCCGCCCTCATTCTCATCATCCTGCAGGTGATGAGCCAACTGGGCTTCTCGGCCCGTGAGGCCGTGCAGGCCGTCATGGCCGATGAGGGCAGCCGCATGTTCGTGTTCGACGACTGGGTGTCACGGCAGAATTTTTGGAAACAGTTCCTCAGCGGTATCTTCATCGTGGTGGTGATGACGGGCCTGGACCAGGATATGATGCAGAAAAACCTGACCTGCAAGACACTGCGCGACGCACAGAAGGACATGTGCACCTATGGATTCGCCTTCGTGCCGGCCAATCTGCTCTTCCTCAGCCTCGGCGTGCTCCTCACCCTGCTGGCCGCACAAAAGGGCACACCGCTCCCCGCCACAGGCGATGAGCTGCTGCCCATGTTCGCCGCATCGGGACAGTTGGGCCAGTGGGTGGTGGTGCTCTTCACCGTGGGCATCGTGGCGGCTTCCTTCTCCAGTGCCGACTCGGCCCTCACCGCCCTCACCACGAGTTGCTGTGTGGATTTGCTCCGGCGGCCCGACGACGAGCGCCTGCGTCGCCGCGTGCATGTGGTCATGGCGGCTGTGTTCGTGGGTTTCATCCTCCTGTTCCGCCTCATCAACTCGTCGAGTGTCATCGACGCCATCTATGTGATGTGCGGCTACACCTACGGGCCGCTTCTGGGCCTTTTCGCCTTCAGTCTGTTCACCCGTCGGCGGGTGCGCGACCGCTTTGTGCCTTATGTGGCGGTGGCGGCTCCGCTCATCTGTTTCGCCATCGACACGGCTTCCACCCACTGGCTGCACTACCGTTTCGGCTATGAAATGCTCATGGTGAACGGCCTCCTCACCTTCCTGGGCCTCTGGATGCTCAGGGAACAAAAGACCCTCTAATCATTTTTTGAACAGAAATTCACGTAATTATCGTAATTACTCATTGATTTTTTAAGAAAGAAATTCCCGTAATGCGCAGAAATTTTCTTTTATATCTGCATCACAGCTGTCATTTATCAAGATTCCTAGCAGAAGAGAAAGATAGTTTATGGGAAATTATGTGAATTAAGAGAAAGATAGTTTATGGGAAATTATGTGAATTATGTGAATTTCTGTCGGTTCTTTCTGATACTATTATGACTATTATGCGTATTCCTTTCCGAAATTAATGATCATTGATCACCGGGGACGGTTCTCGATAATCATTTTTCAAACAGAAATTCACGTAATTCACGTAATTTTTCATTTATTCCAATGAACATAACTGTCACTTCCCAAGATTCCTGGCAGAAGAGAAAGAATGTTTTATGTTCAATTATGAGTATTATGTGAATTTCTGTCAGTCTTCTTCGCATCGCAGATGCGACTTTCTTTCAGTGGTTACAGTCCTGCTCCATATATAATTTAAGGAGGGATGCACTGATATGTGAGTGCATCCCTCCTTTTATATATATGCCTGATGGCTGTTACAGCGTCTGCAGGTAGCGGTCGGCCTCGATGGCGGCCTTGCAGCCGCTGGCGGCGGCGGTGATGGCCTGGCGGTAGTGGGGGTCGGCCACATCGCCGGCAGCGAACACACCGGGTATCTTGGTGCGCGGGGTGCCGTCGATGGTCATGATATAGCCGGTCTCGTCGGTGTCGAGCCACTCCTTGAACACATCGCTGTTGGGCTTGTGTCCGATGGCCAGGAAGAAACCGTCTATGGGCAGGTCGTAGCGCTCCTCGTCGGGCTCGCCCTTGCGCTTCACCACATGGGCGCCCTCCACACCGTTCTCGCCGTAGAGACCCAGCGTGTTGTGCTCAAAGAGAATCTCTATGTTCTCCGTGTTCTCCACACGGCGCTTCATCACGTCGGAGGCGCGCAGATAGGGCTTGCGCACTATCATGTACACCTTCTTGGCCAGACCGGCCAGATAGATGGCCTCCTCGCAGGCGGTGTCGCCGCCGCCCACCACGGCCACCGTGCGCTTGCGGTAGAAGAAACCGTCGCAGGTGGCGCAGGCAGAGACGCCAAGGCCGTTGTACTTCTTCTCATCCTCCAGACCCAGGTACTTGGCAGAGGCGCCCGTGGCGATAATCACCGTGTCGGCCTCTATCTCCTTGCCGTCGTCGGCCGTCAGCACGAAGGGACGCCGGCCCAGGTCGGCCTTCACAATCACACCGTCGCGCAGGTCGGTGCCGAAGTGCTCGGCCTGACGGCGTATGTCGTCCATCATCTGGGTGCCCTCCACACCGTCGGGATAGCCGGGGAAGTTCTCTACCGTGGTGGTCTGCGTGAGCTGGCCGCCCGGCTGCAGACCGCAATACTCCACCGGAGCCAGGTTGGCGCGGGCGGCGTAGATGGCGGCGGTGTAGCCTGCAGGACCGCTGCCTACGATGAGGCAGCGCACATGTTCTCTCTGTTCCATAGCGGGGTGGGGGTTAGAGCAGTTCGATAATCTTCTTCTCTATCTCGTCGATGCTGGTAGTGGGCTCGAAACGGGCCACCACCAAGCCGCGCTTGTCGATGAGGAACTTGGTGAAGTTCCACTTGATGTCGGGATTGTCCTTATAGTTGGGGTCGGCCTTGGTGAGCATCTCGTCCAGGATGTGGGCGATGGGGTGGTTCATGTCCCAACCGGCGAAACCCTTCTGCTCCTTGAGGTACTTGAACAGGGGGTCGGCGTCGTCGCCGTTCACCTTCACCTTCTTGAAGCGGGGAAATTCGGTGCCGTAGGTGAGTTTGCAGAAATTATGTATCTCCTCGTCGCGGCCGGGAGCCTGCTGGCCGAACTGGTTGCAGGGGAAGTCGAGAATGGTGAAACCGTCGGCATGATGTTTTTCATAAAGCTTCTCCAGCTCTTCATACTGAGGGGTGAAACCGCACTTGGTGGCGGTGTTTACGATGAGAATCACTTCGTTGGCGTACTCTTTCAGCGAAACGGTGCCGCCTTTTCTGTCTTTGACAGAGAAATCATAGATGGTCTTCATTATTATATTGGATAGGGTAAAATTTTTTCGTTTGTAAACTTGCTGTGCACTTTCTGCCTTTGCAGGGCAAAGATAATGAAAAAAAATGATTGTCGAACAGAAAGTGAGCAAAAATAAGTTTTCCCTATTGCCCTGTAGGGATTTCCCCATGGCATAATATGAACTTTCCTTTTGGAAGTGTGTGTGAAAACCATTATCTTTGCAACAGAAATCATAAACAAGATGTCTAACGAATAACATATACGACTATGAGAACTTTTACTTCGAAATTCGCTTGGATGATGGTGGTGCTCATGCCTTTCCTCTTCGGCAGCTGCGACTCGGATCCCGACTACGACACCGCCTACACCCTCGAGGGTACATGGGAGGGTAAGATGTTCCTTTCCTCGACCTGGGACAACTATACCTATGCCATCTCCTATACACAGCTCTGCTTCAACCGCGACCCCTACTACTATGCTTCGGGTACCGGCTACTGGGTGGACTACTACAGCGACGCTCCCTGGGACTATGTGGCCAACCACATCGAGTGGCAGGTGAGAGGCGGAAGAATCGAGGTGTATCTCGTGGAGGACAACTACACCTACTTCATCGAGGACTACCGGCTCTCTGACAACATATTCCGCGGACGTATCTACGACAACGACACGTATCTCGACTTCAGCATGAGGCATACCTCGTCGCCCAACTGGAACAGCTTCGACTACTACTATTACGACGACTTCTACGACTACTGGTATTCGAACACCGCCGGCTTCGACGGCAATGAGAATATGCGCCGCGGCAAGAAGGTGGTGGGTGCACCGCACCGCAACCTGGCTCCCGCAGCCGTGACTGCTGAATAAAATACCACTGCGGATGAGACCGGCAAACGTTTTGACCCTGATAACACTCGTGCTCGCACTGGCTCTGGCCGGCTGCGAGCGCGAGCACGTTAATGCCTACGGTACCGACCCCGATGAGGAGGACCCGCCCAAGGAGGAACAACCTGCCGAAGACCCCGGCGACCCGTATGAGGACCCGCAGGAGGGCGGCGACAATGAGCAGACCCTGGCGGCCCTCGTGGTGGCCGAGCGGCTCACCGGCTCATGGCGCGGACAGCTTGATGTGGAATATTTCGACCAGGAGCAGCGCAAGCACACCGACAGCTTTGTCTGTGAACTGGAGATGGCGCAGTACCGCCACAGCACGCTCAACGGCACCGGATGGGAGACCGACTACGACGGGGCGGGCAAGAAGGTGCTCCGGGAGCCTTTTACTTGGTATGTGGACACCCTGGCAGAACATCCCATCCACCTCAAGTTTAAGTACCGCGAGATGGTCATCGCACCCTATGAGCTCGACGGCTCCCATTTCGCCGGCACCATGAAAAATGTCGACGGACTGGAAACCGACCTGTTCTCACTCAGCAGGGTGAAATAGCGCTGACTTTTGGGAATTTCTAATTCGGAGGATGATTTAGCTAAAAATGCACCTAATTCGGAGGATGATTCGGCCAAAAACGCACCTAATTCGGAGGATGCCACATAAAAAAGGGCCTTGAGAACATTTGTCCTCAAGGCCCTTTTTTAGATGGCAGCATGAGCTGCTTAGCGGTTTTTCCGGAACGTGCGGAGCACGTCGCAGCGGCTCACATAGGGGGCCACACGGCTGCGGTTCTCACGCTCGAAGGCGTCGAGGGCGGCCAGGGCCTTATACTGGCGCGAGTTGGGGTGCGGGGTGATGATGTCCCGCTGCGCCTGCCAGTCGTAGTCGAAGTTGGCCCAGGGCTCGGAGGGAACGAAGGCCAGGGCGTAGAGGCTGTTCTGGCGGATGTTGAAGTCTTTGCTCTCCTTGGCCTGCTGCAGGTAGTCGACGGCGCGCTGCACCAGGTCGGCGCGGTCCACGCGGGCTGTGTCGTCCACGCTGCTGCCATACTGTGTGAGCCACCAGCACTCGCCGGCGTAGGAGGCCTGGTAGTAGCGGGTGGCCAGGTCGTAGGCCAGCCGCGACCGTGTCTCGGCATTGGCGGTGCCTATCTGCGACTCCAGGTCGAGCAGTTCGCGGCAGAAGTTGAGCTTGGGATTGCTGGTCAGGTTGGCCAGGTCGGGGCCGTCGGTCTCCTCACGCTCATCATCGGCCTGGCGTTTCAGCCAGCGGGCGGTGGTGTAGTCGCGGTGGCCCATGTACCAGCTGATGTTCTGCTTGTTGAGGAAGCTGGTGGGCACCTTCTCCAGGTAGCCGATGGCTGTGCTGAAGTCGGCGTCGGCCATGTAGCGGGTGCCGATGAGGTCGTTCAGGAAGTTGTTGTCCTTGCAGAAGGGCTTGAGCAGCTGCTCCAGGTCGTTGGCGGGCGCTTTGTTGGCCCATTGCTGCAGGTTCACGATGTCCTGGGTGGACATTTTGTCATCGAGATAGATAAAATACTCGCTGCTGTAGTTGGGGTTCCATCCTGAGGGCTCGCTGAAGTTGATGCCTAAATACTTGTCGCTGTTCTGCATCATGCAGAGGGTGGCGGCGGCGGCACTCTTGTTGCCCATCTTCTCGTATTTGGGGTGCAGGTTGGCGAAGACCAGACGGTCGAGCACGTCGAAGTAGTGGTTGTCGTAGAAGGGGTAGTGGTAATTGTCGCGGTTGGCCTCATTGCCAGCCTCCTCCTTGATCTTGCCGTTGAGCCATTTCAGCTCGCCCGCAAGCCAGGAGGCATACTTCTTGTCCATCTTCGACGGACGCACCGACACCACCATGCGGATGGCACGGGCATTGTCTTTCATGCGCGGCGTGCCGTCGGCCTTCACGGCCTTGTCGAGGGTGGCCATGGCCTTGTCGTCCTGACCCAGCAGCCACTGCAGCTCGCCGATGGCGGCCAGCCAGAGGGCGGGGCTGTTGGAGAGTTTCTTGTCGACCACTTCCTGGGCGTAGCTGATAAACTGCAGCACCTCGGGGGTCTTGATGGGGCGGGCGTCGATGTCGGCCAGGAATTCTTCCTCGGTGTCCTGGGTCTCCTGCGCATTGTTCACGAAGTCCTGCACCAGGAAGTTCATGGTCATGGAGTTGGGGTTCTCGGCCATGATGGTCTTGATGCCGGCCAGGTTGCGGTATTTGCGCATGGCCCACTTGATGCTCACCATGTCTTCCTGGCGGGCATAGATCTCACAGGCCTTGGTGCGCTGGTTCAAGTGCAGCAGGGCGCCGGCGTAGATGTTCTCCATCATGTCGCGGTAGACGCTGGGGGCCATCTTCTGGCCGGTCTGCTCCCAGAAGCTCACATTGTCCATGTGGCTGCCCAGCACCATGTTGGTGCGCATGCGCAGCAGGGCATACTGGGCCTGCAGGCGTGTGCCCTTGTACTCGCGGGCGGCCTTGAGCATGTTGAGCAGGGTGGTCTTGCGCTCCTGCAGCTCTTCCTTGGTGGGATAGTTCCAGGTGTCTTTCAGCTGGCTGCAGATTTCCAGATAGGTGTTCAGCCATTCGGTGTAGCGGGCCATCTCGGTGTCGCCCTTCTTGTCGATGACGTCGCGGATTAAATTCTTGTTCCACTGGTAGCTGTCAGCGGCACCGCTGGTGTACTCCTTCCAGAAGGTGTCGGCGCGGTCCTTGAAGAGGTCTTCATTCATCATTTCACGGCGGAAAACACTGAACAGGTAGTTGTTGTGGTTTCCGTAGTCGCCGCCGCACGCCAATAGGTCGGTGCAGCCCATGATAGCCATCAGGCTAAGGATGATAAATTTTCTCATAGCTGTGTTTTTTTATGTTTGCCATGTTGGTATTACTGATTTCATAGAGGATAATCTCGTCGTTGGCATGGGGGGCAAGACGGCCTACGGCCTCCTTGGCCTCCATCACGGTAGAGGGTTCTGCTATGCGGTGCAGGATGGTGTCGGTGGGCAGGATGGGGTATTCGTCGGCGCTGTGCACCACGCCCACAAAGCGGTCGCCGCGGAACAGCAGGTCCCAGCTGAAGGCGGGGTAGGCGGCGCTGAGCGGCAGTCTGTAGGAAGAAAGGTGGCGCAGGTAGGGCTTTATGGTTTCCATCTCGAGGATGGGGTTGTGGTGTCGGTCGGTCACATCGCCTGTGTTGTACATCATGAGCACGCCGCGGTCTACGGGCGGCGGGGTCTCGGACAACTGGTGCAGGCGGATGGTGGCGCTCAGCCGCAGGCCCTGGCGTGCGGCCCGCTCGTGCAGGCGCTCCAGCAGGGCGAAGTAGGTCTTGCGGCTGCGCTGGGTCCAGTCGCAGTCTATCTGTAGTTCCTTCACGCTGTCTATGTCGTGGGTCTCGCACATCTGCACCACGCGCTGCAGGATGAGCGAGTCGAGCTGCGACACGTCGAGCTGCAGGCAGTTGTTCATGATGAAGATGGTGGGCACGATTTCCACCCCTTTTGGCCGTGGGCTTTCGAAGCGCACCGTGGCATTGGGCATAAGCTGCCCGTCGGGGTCTATCACCACGTCGAAGTAGCGCAGGTAGATGCGCTCCACATGGTGGCGGGCGATGAAGTGGAGCTGGGTGCTGTCGAGCCGGAAGGTGGTGCTCCAGTAATAGGCGGAGTTGCGCTTCGGCCCGTTCTCTTCGTGGCAGCCCGTCAGGAGCAGGACCGCCGCGAGGCAGCACAGTATGGGTATGGTTCGCTTCATGGTGTCAGGTCAGTGTGTGGGTCAGGTCAGGGCTTGAGGCCCCAGGCCTGTGGGAAGACGGCACTCTCCACTTCCTTCTCCTTGTCGTCGGGCAGGTTGCAGAAGAAGTCGATGCCGGTGAGCTCCTCGAGCTGGTCGATGGAGATGGTGTAGGGGTAGAGGTTGTTGTTGGCGTTGTCGCTGCGATTCTCATGCTCCACCCAGAAGGCGAGGGCCTTGTAGCCCTGCGAGTTCTTGCACAGGATGGCCATGAAGAAGTAGCGCGGCACGAGCAGGCCCTTGCTGGTGGTCATGAGCAACTGGTCGGCGCGGTCGATGGTGCCGCCCTTGCACACATAGAGCGTGTCGCGAAACTGTGCCCGGTTCCAGGTGCGCACCTGCCCCTCCATCTTGGCCCACAGACCAGCGTTGAACTTGTTGAACTGCGGCTGCATGTTGGAGAGGAAGAACGTCTGGTAGTTGGCCTCGGCGCTGCACAGACGGTCGGCCGAGGGACAGATATGGCCGTGGTCGAATCCGCTCCCCCAGAAGGGGTCGCTCGTGAAGTAGAGCACCGAGGGGATGTCGGGGTCGGCCGGATACTGGTTGGTGTCGGAGTAGTAGCGCTTGGTGTGGGCCTCGCTGTTGCTGTTGTACATCTGGTAACAGCTCCAGCGCTGCGACTTCTTGTCGCAGTCCCACTCCACGGAGTAGTTCACCCCGTAGTCGGTGGTGGTGTGCACCACCACCAGGTTGTTGCCGTCGTCCTTGATGCGGGGGAACTCCAGGCGCAGGTATTCCTTGCGCGAGGCGGGGTTGGCGTTCACGTTGGCCACTTTCTCCTCGCGCTGCGAGGGACCGGTGTAGGGGTCGTCGTCGCTGCTGCAGGCCACGAAGAGCAGCGGCAACGCCAGCAGGAGCCATTTGGGGTTCAGGGTCATAGGGCGTGGGCGTTTTAGGTTTTTCTCTGTGAGTCGTAGGGTGGCGGTTCTGTCTTGCCGCCGGTCTCTAAAAGCAAGAAAGTGCGGCCAAGCGCATATGCAACTACGCTGTGGACACACTTTCCGTATTATGATGGAGTGCTTGCTCTTTCTTATTTCTTGATCTTGCCGTAGCGGCTCATGAAGCGGTCTACGCGGCCGGCGGTATCCACAAGCTTGCTCTTGCCCGTGTAGAAGGGGTGAGAGGTGCTGGAGATTTCTATTTTCACTACGGGGTAAGTCTCACCTTCGAATTCCACTGTCTCATTACTCTTGCATGTGGACTTCGTAAGGAACATATCGCCGTTGGACATATCCTTGAATACGACGGGGCGATAGTTTTCGGGATGAATTCCTTTTTTCATTGTTGCGTTATATTATTATTAATGTGATTGATGCTTATATACGTTTGGGGTGCAAAATTACGAAGAATTCTGCACCCCACCAAATTTTTTTTTGCCCTTTTTTGCTAAGGGGCTGATTTTTGCTTATCTACGCACCCTGCGCTTGGCTGAGGCCTTGGTGCCGATGGACTTGCCGCCCAGCTCGGCATAGCTGGTGTTCTTGATGCCGGGCACATTGAAATAGGTGGCGATGTCGCCGTAGAGCAGCACCTCCTTGCCCAGGTTGCCGGCGTTGTCCTTCAGGTTCAGACCGTCGCGGATGGCGCCTTTGGGCAGCTGGACGGGCATGCACTTGGCGGGATCTTTCTCCGAGGCGGAGGGAGCCAACAGCACGTTGGTGGCCGACACATTGTCGCCGGTGGCGTCGAAGTGGGCGCCTTCCTCATAGGCCTGGCCCTCTACGTAGCCCACGATGAATCCCTTCACATACACGCCGGTGGCGCTGGCCTTGGCAATGGCCGATGCCACATCGTAGGGCTCGCTGTAGGAACCCTTGCCGCTCACCTCGCCGGGACCCTCGCTGCTACCGTCGGTCTTGCCGTTGAGCGAGTAGAGATAGGTCTCCCCCTGCACGGTCTCGGGGGTGTTGCCGCGGTAGTTGGTCAGTTTGGCGCAGACCACCACCTCGTCGCCCACCTTGATCTGGCTGTCGCCGTCTACCCACTTGCGGTTGCCCAGGTAGAGGGTGCGGAAGATGTAGAACTTGTCGTCGCTGTCGCTGCCGTTGTCGGTGATGTAGAAGGAGGCGTTGCCATACTGGGCACCGAACTCACCGTTGTTGGCGATGGAGCAGATCTTGCCCTTGATGTAGTAACTCTTCGTGGTGTTTTGGCCGTCGGCGAGCTGGCTGGCCACGCTGTTGGCGGCCACCGAGTTGAACGGGTTGCTGAGCGAGCCGTCGCCGGTGCCAGCCTTGGGTGCCGGGTCGGAACCGCCGGGATTGGGGGTGTCGCTGCCGCTGCCGCCCTCAAGCTTGAAGATATAGCTCTTGTTTTGTACTGTCTCGGGGGTATTGCCCTTGTAGAGAACCACGCGTCCGCAGATTACCACTTCGTCGCCCACCTTGATTTGCTTGTCGCCCTCGGTCCATTTCTTGTTGCCCAGGTAGAGGGTGCGGAACACATAGAAGGTGTTCTCGTCCTTGCCGTCGTCAGAGATGTAGAAGGAGGCATTGCCATACTGGGCGTTGAACTCGCCGTTGTTGGCTATCTTGGCAATCTTACCCTTGATGTAGATGTCCTTGTCCGACTCCGTGTCGGCTGCCAGACCGCTCACATACTTGTTGGCTGCTGCGGCATTGTAGGGACTGGCCTCGGTGCCGTCGCCGCTGGG
>ONMI01000072.1 GCA_900318915.1 uncultured Prevotellaceae bacterium
TGTCAAAGAAAAAGTCCGTCACCCCAAAACGTGGCCGCCCGGCCAAGCCCAAAACGGTGACGCAGGAATTTTAGGTACAAATTACTGAAAAACTCAGAAATTTAACATATTAGGCGGACTGAACATTCAGAGCACATGGTGCCTTGAATGCGATTCCTATATGCATACGTCAAGCATTGCCGCACCACGCTATTCAGATAAGAAGACTTTAAATAACTTGCTCACGCTCGCCAAAGCTCAAACAAGTTTGTTTTGGTCTCGCTTATTCGCAACTTTCCATATTGCACGAGGAGGGAGTGGATTACTCCTGACATAATTGTACGTGCAAACACGAAATTAACGAAGTGGTTGGAAAGTCAGCAATGCTTTCCAACCATTTTTCGTTTGGATAATTCGCTCACGCTCGGCCATTTGAAAGAACACTTTCATGGCCCTCGCTTAATTGCGAATTTGTGCCTATCACAACCATGAAAACTGTCGACTTACCACCGACAAGACTTCTCCTCATCGGCCTGGCCTACGGCACAATATGTAGTCAATTAATTATTAACCGCGCAGCGATGCGCAAAAACAAGAAGGAACAAAGAAATGATAGAATTCAAAAAGTACAGCTCCATCGAGAATTCCTTCAACAGAGAGTTCATGGAGCGCATCGTGGCAGAGATGCCTACCGATTTGGAATATGTGGTACAGGAAAAGGTACATGGTGCCAATACCAGTTTTCTCTGTGACGGAGAGAACGTAAGGTTTGCAAAGCGTACCTCTATGCTGGAAGCTGAGGAGATGTTCTATGACTATCCCGAACTGCTTGAAAGGTACAAAGACAAAGTCGTGGCCCTTGCCAAAGATGTCCTCAGCAGATATGAGGACGTGAGGAGCGTCAATGTCTTCGGTGAGATGTTCGGTGGAACCTACCCTCACAAGGATGTGCAGCCCAACCGCAAGTTGTCTATCATCCAGAAGGGTGTATGCTACACTCCTGAGCATGAATTCTACGGTTTTGACATCTATGTCATCAACGATGATGGTGGTAGGTATCTGCCAGTAGATGAAGTAAACGAGCTTTTCGACAAGCACGGATTCTTCTATGCCAGGACTCTGTTCAAGGGCACGCTCGGTGAATGCCTCAAATACCCTAACGCATTCCAGAGCAAAATTGCTGAATGGCTTGGCTTCCCTGCCATCGAAGACAACATCTGCGAGGGTATCGTTATAAGACCTGTCGTTCCCATGTACCTGAGGAATGGAAGCAGAGTGCTCATCAAAAGCAAGAACGAACGCTTTGCCGAGAAGAAGAGTGTGAAGAAGCGCAACAAACTTTTTGCCGAACCTGTCCCCTACAGCGAGGCTTTGAAGGCACTCATCCCAGAAGTGGAGGCATACGTCACCGAACAGCGCCTAGCAAATGTGGTGAGCCACATCGGTGAAGTACATGTGCCTAAAGACTTCGGAAAGATCATGGGCCTATTTTCCAAAGACGTGCTCGAAGATTTCCTGAAGGAGCATGGTGGCGAGTATGGCTGTCTCGAAAAGAGCGAACAGAAATTGCTCAACAAGGAACTGAACAAACTTTCCACTGAGATGGTGAAGAAGGTCTATATGGGCCAGGCTTACATACTCGATTAATTAACAGACTCTCTCCGTGCTCCAAATGGGGCATGGAGAGAATAAAACGTTCTTTACATCAGATACGCATTTCAATCATGCGAACATCATCAGGTTTTGCAATCGCCCTTTCAAGGACGTAGAGCAGATGAACGAGGTGATGATAACGAATTGGAACAATGCGATAAGTAAAGATGACACCGTTTTCCACTTGGGCGATTTCTGCCTGGGTGGTGCGGCAGAATGGACAAAGATACTCGACCGTCTGAATGGCAAGATTTATCTAATCATGGGTAACCACGATTTGAAGAATATTCGACAAGGATTCATCAGTCGCTTTGAACATGTTGCCATGCAGATGCACATCGAAGTGGGCAAGCAACGAATCTATCTATGTCACTTTCCTTTTCTGTGCTTTGAGGGTGGATACAAGGACGTATGGCAGCTATTCGGTCATGTCCATACCCGAAAGAATAACACAGGAAATGATGCAGAGAGGCTTCAGTATCTATATCCAACCCAATATGATGTAGGGGTGGACAACAACGACTTTACACCAGTATCATTTGGGCTAGTAAAGAGAATTATTGACAAACAAGTCAATGAAAGAAAAGAACAAAAAGTAAAACCTATATAAAATGTGAAGGATATGGGAGTATATGCACATAGATTTATAGAAGTCCTTGACAAGGATAACAAATGGAAGGTATTACCTGTATGGAATAAACACGAAGAGGATGCATATGGTAAGCCTGACATAATCATCGGAGAATTAAAATTGAAGAAGCAGTTATGTTTTCTCCAAAGAGCATCGTCTGGTTTCTACTCTTCAGTCTCACTTTTCTCACAGGATGACATCAGTCATCCCATCTCACCTGATGAGTTGAGTGATGATGTAAAGGCGTATGTGGCAAAAATCGAGTTGCCTATTAGCTGGCATTGTTTCTCACTAGCAGAATTAGAAGCGTTTGTCGATAAGTGCGGAGAGCAAGTATATTCTAATCTCGCAGATGCCTTTCATGATCGTAATATGCAGTTGATTGTGAAGATGCTCACCTCAATGAGGAAAGATAACGGAAAAGATGAAGAAATCGAAGAAGACGGTTTCTATCAGACTCCAAGAGCAACATACGATGATTATATGGAAAACTACCTTAGCGTTGTGTCAGAGTTGAATAAGATCTATTTCATCATCCATGAAATTTACAGCTATTATAGCTCCGACATGATACGTGTGGTTTTCTATTATGGTTGATTAAAAACGAAAGAACAATGAAGATACAATACATGAGTGACCTGCATATGGAGTTCGCAGAGAACAGCAGGTACATTAAACACAATGAGTTTCCAGTTACAGGTGAAGTGCTTGTGTTGGCAGGAGATACGTTCTACTTGAACAATACGGTTGCTCCGCTCAGTAAGTTCTGGAAGTGGGCATCAGTCAACTACCGTCAAGTGCTGTTAGTCCCAGGCAACCATGAGTATTACCAGTTTTGCGATGTGATGGAGCGTGGATTGCAATGGAAATGGATGTTCAAAGACAATGTGGGTATCTATCAGAACCAGGTAGTTCGGATTGACAATACCGACTTTATCCTAAGTACATTGTGGTCAAACATTCCTGCACAGGATGAGTATTTCGTTTGGAAAGGATTGAATGATTTCCATCAGACTAAATACAAAGGAAAGCTCATTCAGGTGAATGAGTATAACCAACTGCACCAGTTCTGTTTGGACTTCATCAAGAAAAGCGTGGCAGAGAGTACGGCTGAAAAAATCGTTGTGGTTACCCACCATTTGCCTACACGGCAGGTGGTGGCACCACAGCATTTAGACTCGCTCATCAACAGTGCCTTGATGTATGGATATATGGTCATTCCCATACCAATATAGATGCTACCATTGGCAAGACGAAAATCCTCAGCAACCAAATGGGATATGTCTTCAATGATGAGCATCTTTCGAACGGATTTGAGTGTGGCAAAGTAATAGTATTGTAGAAAAGAAGAATGATTATTGTAACGAATATTACACCCTGGTCACGGTGATGGTGGCGGGATTGGAGGTCTAGCCCGTCACGCCTGTCTTCATCATCGCCTCCATCATCATGGCTGCCGGTTGCTGGATAGCTGCAAAATAAGAAGCAAGGATAAAAAAGAGAACCGGTTGGCGGGATGTTGGCTCCCGTGCAACCGGTTCTCTTTACTGTAAGTTTCAGTCTTCGGTGTCCGTCAGCGCTCTACAAGCACGTTGAATACCTTTTCGCCCACTCTCACGAGATAGTTTCCGGCCTTTACCTGTACCTTTTGCAGGGCCTCGGTGCCCATGCCACGGTACACACAGGCTCCGCTGTTGGTGAATATCTCTATGCGCATGCCTGCCGCATGGGCGATGTGGATGAAGCCCTGCTGTGCCTGCACCATGGCGCCCCGCACGGCGGTGTCCTCTATGCCTGTCACCAGGATGGTGGCGTCGTTGGAGAAGGACGACTCGCCCGAGGCGTAAATCACGGTCACATTGTAGGTGTGGGTGCCCTCTTCGGCATTGCAGTCAACGTATTGCATGGTCTCGGCGCCTGTCAGGTCTATCAGTTTTCCGTCGCGGTAGATTTGGAATCCTGTCACCGTCTGGTCTCCTTTCTCGAAGGTAACGGCATCGAGCATGAACATCACCTTCGTCTTGGAAGTATAGTGGATGGCGAAGTGGGTGGCTCCCTCAGGCAGCTGCACCTCTACTTGTGTCCAGTCGAGCGGGGCTTGGCCCTGATAGACCACTGTCTTGAAGTCGGCCGTGTCGCTGCCTTCTGTCGAGTAGCGTATCTCAAAGTCTTCCAAGCCGGTGTTCTCGGTGTAGCTTCTCACCATCATGCTCACCGTCTGCGCCGAACCGGAAAGTGCGGGCGAGATGAGCCAGTCGTCGGCGTTCACCGACTCCGGACTGAAAGCGGCTATATACTGTATACCGTCGGTGGGGGTGAGTTGCGGGTACATCAGTTGCCAGAACTCTTGCGGGCGGAAGATGATGAAGGCTTTCGGATCGAACAGGTGGTCGTAGCTGATATGGGTGAAGCCGGCGGTATATTCCTTGTCGCCGTCAATGGTCTTCCACTCACCGAAGGTGCCGTCGACACCACCGATGGAGAAGGGCTCGTAGCTCTCAAAGCTCTCTGTCTGTTTTTCTCCTACATACTGTGGCAGACTCCACTGCAGCTGCACACCCTCGTTTACGGCTGTTGCGGTCAGGTTGTCGATGGAGGTGAAGCCCGGCTGATTCACTGTCACGTCAATGGGTTCGGTCGCGTATTGTTTTCCATCGGCCAGTGTCACGACCGCTTTCACGGGCAGCACGTCGGGTGCATTGATGGCCGAACGGTAGACGAAGGTGAAGGTCTTGTCGGTCAGATAGTCCACATCGTCGCATACCACACTCTCTGCCAGTTCGTCGGCCACATAGAAGTCTACGGTGGTCGCACCGGTCGGGGCATATCCTATGTTCTCCACGTTTACCTGTGCTGTGAGTTCCTGGCCCGCAGTGATGGTGGGAGTGGCTTCCATCTTCACCAGCACGTCGTGCTCGGCGGCATCGCGGATGTTGATGTTGTCGAAATAGATGGGCGACATCACGTCACCGGCGAAACCCTCAAAGTCGACATTGATGTAGGCATATTGTCTCAGCGGTGAGAGGTCCACGCCCATGCGGCGCCAGCCTTCCTCGCCCTCGAGCGAGTAGAAGTCGGTCTCGTCGAGGAACAGCCGCTGGCCGTCGGGCGTGCGGGCATAGACACCCACTTTGTCCAGAAGTCCCGGCACGGCATAGTAGCTGAAGCTCAGGAGCGGATGGGCAGTTCCTTCGAGCGTTATCTTGCCTGAGTAGAAAGTGCAGGTCTCGTTCTCGGCAAACGGGCTGAAGGTGATGCAGCCGTTGTCGCCGTCAGCGGAAAAACCGCGCTGCGGGTAGAACACGCACCAGCCGTCTTCTGACTCGGTGGCGCCCCAGATGGGCATCTCGGTCTCGCCGCCTGCGAACGACTCATGGAAGGGCAGGGTGTAGGGTGCACCGCTGAAGAGCGTGTTGGCAGGTGTGGTGGCACCTTCACCGCCGGCGCTGCAGGCGGCTACGGCCCACTCAATGAGCTGCTGCTCACCGGTCTGCGGCAGTTCTCCCTGATAGGAGGTGCCTTCTATGCCCATTTCCACCGGCTCCATCATTTCGAAGCCCACAATCGAGTAGACGTTGTAGGTGAGCTGCGTGGGGTCTACATATCCGCCGTGCAGGCCGGTGGTGCCGGGAGCGGTCCAAGTGAGCTGAGAGGTGCCGTCGAGATTGTCGGCCAGATGCACATCGGTGGGTGCCTCGGGCACGTCGAATCCTATCCATGCCTCACAGTTGTTCTCCACGCCGCGGTCGGCTCCGTTGTTGTAGGCGGCCACGGTGAAGGTATGCCAGCCGTCGCCCTCCAAGCCTTCCACTTCGATGGTGTAAGTGCTGTTCGGACTCACATCATTCAGGGTGGCCAGGGGCTCTTCACTGCCGTCGGCGGTCACCACGACCGCGGTAAGACCGGTAAGGGGCTCGCCGCCTGCCGTCATAGCGGGCGTGGTGAAGCTGAGGGTGGCGCGCTTGGCTCCCATGGCACCGGGAGTCACAGTCAGAGCGGTCACAGAGTCGGGGGCGGTAAATTTGGCGCCTTCCTTGATGGTGAGGCTGTCGAGCAGGAAACCGTATGAGCCGGCATAGCTGATGGCGTGTATGGCGTAGCGGTAGTCGCCGCTTTCAGGCACCGTCACCACGTTGCTGAAGGTCTGGAACTTGTCGGAGGTGATGAAAGTCTGGGGTATCACCTCGGTATATTGCGCCGGGTCTTCACCCTGTCCCAGAGCTGTGGCGAACACTTCGTTGTACCACTCCCAGATATTTCTCACCTTGAAGGAGATGATATACTGACGATCGTTCTGCATCTTCACCGGCGGTGTGATGAGCCAGTCGTCGCCGTCGATGTCGGACCAGCCGTCCACATACGAGGCGGCTCCTTCCCAGGTGTCTTCCGTCCAGGTGTTGCCGTTTCCGTTGGCGTCAATCACGGTGAAGAGGTCGAGGGCGTCGTCGGTGTCGAAGTATTGGCAGTAGGGCAGGGTGAGGGCCTCGCCCACGATGATGCGGTTGGAGACCGACGGCTCTGCTTCCTGGCCGTCGTAGCAGAGGGTCACACTGTAGCTGTAAGCGGTGAGCTCGCTGGGTTGCAGCACCTCGCTGAAGGTGTTGCCCTTGTAGTTCTCGGCTACCACCGCCTCATCGGGATGGCGGGTGATGTTGACCGTGAGTTTCTCTGTGTCGATATAGCCACCGTTGACACCTTTCTCCGGATTGTTCCAGGTGAGGGTGGCGGTACCGGAGGCCGCGTCGTATGTGAGCTGGAGGTCTTCCACCGAGGTGGGCGTGTCGGGGCCTATCCATTCGGTGATGAAAACCTGGGCACCCTGTCCGGCTTCGTTGGAGGCGGCTACTTTAATCTTGTGGGTGCCCTGGGTCAGGGTCAGTTCCTGTGAGATGCTCTCACCCGGCTGACCTTGTCCTGTGGCCATGCTCACACCGTCTACCAGCACTTCATAGCCCAGCGGCCCGGTGAGCGGCTGTCCGCTTACCGTCTGCTCGGGCAGCACAAAGCATACATTGCCTGTCAGCGAGCCCTCGGCAAAGTCGGCTGCGAGGCCGCTCACGGCCATCGGAGCCTCATCGGCGGGCACGAAGGGAGCGTAGAGGCATATCACCTCTTCGAAATGGGGGAAGTCGGCCACTTTCGATGCCTTGCCTGTCGAGGTGTCCACATCCAGCAACACCGACTGGTCGCCGCGCAGGGCAGCCCAGTACAGATGGTCGTCCTGCAGGTCGAAGGTGGCGCTCTGCAGATAGGCCTCGGGTTGGAATCCGGTGGCGCCCACCAGACTGTAGGCACCGTTGCTCTTGTCAATGCGGTACAGGTCGCCCTCCTGCGAGATGGCGTAGAGCTGTCCGTGGCTGTCGCAGGCCATGGCGATGGTCTCTATGTCTACGCTGGCTATTGTGGTACGCGACAGGTCGCTGTAGTCGATGGTGCCGAACTCGAGGCCGGTTCCGTCGAAGGTGCTGAACACACCATATACGGTGTTGGTGGTGGGGTCGACGGCGGTACAGCGGGCTATCAGTTCCCACTGTCCGCTGATGTCGATGCCTTCCTGGTTGATGCGCAACCAGTTGTAGGTGTCATACTTGAAGTAGAAGGCATAGAGGCCGCCCCAGGGGTCCACGTCGTATTGTACGCAGTGGAACACGTCGTCCAGGAAGGCACCGCCTCCATTGGCATACAGCTCATAGTCGGTGAAGAGCGGACCGGTGCTTATCTGGTCACCGTCTACGCTGAAAGAGTAGAGACCATAGTCGGCGGCATATTCCTCCCAGTCGTCGCGGTAGATGACATTTCCCCACAGATGGGTGCCCGATGCGGTGGTGGCCAGCAGCCGCGGTTGGGCTGCCTTGCCGGCCTTGGGCAGCCTGACGGGCATGCCGGGCCGGTGCGTGGCCAGCAGCGAGGTGGCGTTTCGTTTCGGCGTGAGGGTGGTGACGTTGAGGAAAGGCAGTGAGGGCTTGCCTTTCAACTGTGGTGCCTGTTGCCGGGTGTACTGTTTGAAATGTCCCCATGCGGGTTCTTGCGACAGCCGGTGGCGGAAGGCTGTCTGAGCCTGCGCTACGGCTCCGGGCAACAAGAGGGTTGCCGCTGCTATCAGCGCAAGAATAATTCTTCTCTTCATAGATGATGGTTTAAAGATTGTTTTTTCCGTATGGCCGCAAAAATAGGAAAAAGCCTATAAGTTAAGTGGAGCATGGCCGGCGTGCTTGTGCTTTTACATGCAAAAACACACTTTCAGCCAGTGCTTATGTTGGCTGATGCGGTGTCTCGGCGTTTTTTGAGTGGTTTTTGTATTCTGAGGGCGACATGCCCACGATTCGCTTGAAATTGCTCACAAAGTTGGAGCGGCTCTTGAATCCAAGACCCGTCGACAAACCCTCTATGGAGAGGTGTCCGTAGTGCTGTGGGTCGCTCATGCGCCGGCAGGCTTCCTTGATGCGGTATTCGCACAGCATTTGGGTGAATCCGCGTTCGTATTTCTCATTGATTACTTGTGATACATGGCGGGGCTTGGCATTCACCTTTTGGGCCAGGAGGGCGATGGTGAAGTCGGGCATGCAGATGGTTGCCGGGTCGGCCATGGCTTTCTGTATGCGCTCCATCAGTTCTTGCTTCACCGACAGGTCGAGAGGGCTTTTCTCGTATTTTGATGCGGGAAGGGAGGTAGCAGGTGCCTTCAGACTCTCCTGGCTCTTCTGATAGAGCACGGCGTTTTTGGCATGGATGAGGCGGTAGTTGCGCCACAGCAGGATGAGCATGGTCAGAATCACCGCTGCTACCAGCAGGGCTATGGTGGTGGCGATGCGCTGTATCCGGGCCTGTCGGGCCATCTGTCTTATCTCGCTGTTGGCTTGTTCCAGCTCGTATCTGAATTTCAGCTCCTGTATGTCGCCCAACTTATTGTTCAGCAACAGGGAGTCTTTCTGCTGGTAGTAGGCCAGATGGTAATGGGTGCTCGCCTCCCGGTTGCCGAGGGCCTCGTGGTAGAGGTACAGCAGTCGGCAGAGGTCGGCCTTGATGTCCTTGGCATCGTAGCGTCGGGCCATCTGCAGGGCATTCTCCAAGTGGGTAATGGCCTCTCTGAAACGGCCCTTTCGCGACAGGATATGGGCTTTTGAGGCGCACACCGTGGCATACATGCGTGTGTAGAGAGGACCCGACGTGCTTACAAGGCGCGCATGGGGCAGCGACTGGTCGAGCCAGTAGAGGGCTTGCTCCTCGTTGCCCTCATGCAGTTGGCCTACCGCCCTGCGCATGCATCGGGTATACTGGTATTTCGCCAGGCTGGTGTCGCAGGTCAGTGTGTCGAAAGCGGCCAGATCGGCTTTCACCTCTTCCAGATGTCCGGTGGTGATGGCATAGTCGCAGAAGGCAGCCGTGATATTCAGTTTTACGGTAAGGTTGGCGGTGCCTTGGGCTTCTTGTTGGGCCAGCCGCAGGTAACGGAGGGCTTCTTCGTAGGCTTTTGGGGTGTTGGGATGGTTGATCTGAGCAAAAACGGTGTACAGATTCGACAAGTCGAAGTGTATGCTGGCCACCATGTCGTCCTGGTGGTGCTTGGTGGCCACTTGGAGGGCTTCGTTGAGGTGGTAGAGGGCTTTTTCGTAGTCGAAGTAGAGGTAATAGTAGATGCACCCTATGCCAATCATGGCTTTTATCGAGTTGCGCACCTCTTCGGTGTCCTGGCTTCCGGCAAAATACCGGTTGGCTACAATCGTATAGCACACCAGGGCCGAATCGGTCATCCAAAGGGTGGTGTCTTTATACTGCTGTCCCATCTGGAGCAGTTGAGCGGAGGGCAAATGGCTCCATTTCTGCAGATTGCCGGTTGTTTTGGCAAGCAGGGGAAGGCTTGTGAGCTGCAACAGCAGCAGCATGACAAGCAGGGGCATCCTCAGCCTTTTGATAGGGGCACTGTTGGCGTGCCGTATATGGCAATCGGTCATTTATTTTGTCGGATAGTGATTAACCAGTTACAAAATTAATGGTTCTTCGCTTTAAAAACAAAATTTTTTCCTGATTTTACATAAAATTGGAGTGGCTTTGCCTTTCAGCCCTATTTTGGAGGCTTTTTTGTTTTTCTTCTTTTTTGTCATCACAATAAATTGTGTTACTTTTGCAAGTTGTATGCACATGTATTAAACATCCTACCGTATGGTTTTAAACTATATTTGGATTGCTTTCTTCCTTATCGCCTTCATCATCGGGCTGGCCCGACTGATATTCATGGGCGATGCCGAGGTGTTGCCCGCCATGATGGACTCCACCTTCGACTCTTCTAAGACCGCCTTTGAAATCTCCCTGGGCCTCACCGGTGTGCTCTCCCTCTGGATGGGCATCATGAAGGTGGGCGAGAAAGGGGGCATCGTCAATGCCTTCTCACGGCTGCTCAGTCCGGTCTTCGTGCGGCTGTTTCCCGAAATTCCCAAGGGACATCCCGCCACGGGTTCCATCTTCATGAACATAGCTGCCAACATGCTGGGTTTGGACAATGCCGCCACCCCGCTCGGCCTCAAGGCCATGGAGCAGCTGCAGGAACTCAACCCCAAGAAAGAAACCGCCAGCAACGCCATGATCATGTTTCTGGTGCTCAACACCTCCGGACTCACGCTTATACCCGTGAGTATCCTGGTGTACAGGGCGCAGCTCGGTGCCGCTCAGCCCACCGATGTGTTCATACCCATCCTGCTGGCCACCTTCTTCTCCACCCTCACGGGGCTTATCGTCACTTCGCTCTATCAGCGCATCAATCTCATCAACCGCACCATGCTGCTCACCATAGGAGGCCTCTGCGCCTTCGTGGCCTTCATCATCTGGGGCGTGGGCAAGATGGACCGCGAGCAGATAGACCTGGTGAGCAAACTGGTGGCCAACACGCTGCTGCTCACCGTCATCGTGGGCTTCATCGTGGCCGGAGCCGTGAAGAAGGTCAATGTCTACGATGCCTTCATCGAGGGTGCCAAAGACGGATTTACCACTGCAGTGCGCATCATCCCCTATCTGGTGGCCATCCTTGTGGCCGTGGGCGTGTTCAGGGCCTCAGGAGCCATGGACATGCTGGTAGACGGCGTGAAGGTGGCCGTGGCCGCCTGCGGACTGAACACCGACTTTGTGGAGGCATTGCCCACCGCACTCATGAAACCGCTCTCCGGCAGTGGGGCCCGCGGCATGATGGTCGATGCCATGACCGCCTATGGGGCCGACTCCTTCGTGGGACGCCTCAGCTGTATCTTCCAGGGCTCCACCGACACCACGTTCTACATCCTGGCGGTCTACTTCGGCAGTGTGGGCATACGCAACACCCGCCATGCCGTGACCTGTGGTCTGCTGGCCGACCTGGCCGGCGTGCTTGCCGCCATCGGCATCGCCTACCTCTTTTTCGCTTAACCACATATCTCACTAAACAGACAATACCAGTAATATAATATGGCCAGTCTTAAATCTCTCGTAAAAGATACCGCTATCTACGGCCTCAGCAGCATTGTGGCCCGTTTCATCAACTACTTCCTGGTGCCTATCCAGACCAAGCGGTTCAGTGCTGCCGGCGGCGAGTATGGCATCATCACCAATGTCTATGCCTATGTGTCGCTGCTCATCATCCTGCTCACCTACGGCATGGAGACCACCTTCTTCCGTTTCATGAGCAAGGAGGGGGAGAATCCTGAGCGGGTCTATTCCACCACCCTGCGCATGGTGGCCACCACCTCGCTCGTCTTTGCCGCCATCGTGAGCGTGTTCCTGCAGCCGCTGGCCGACATGATGGGTTATGCCGATCACCCGGAGTATGTATGGGTCATGTTCATCACCGTGGCCATCGACGCCTTCGTGGCCATCCCCATGGCTTATCTGCGCTATCTGCACAAACCGGTGAAGTTTGCCTCGATACAGATTTTCAACATAGCGCTCAACATTCTCCTCAACATCCTCTACCTCATTGTGCTGCCCGCGCTCGAATGGAACCCCTTCGGCATCTACGATTCGCAGTTCACACTGCAGGTGGTGTGGGTGTTCTATATCAACATCTTCTGCTCGTTTGTGAAGATGCTGCTGCTCTGGAAGGAGCTTCGGGGCATCCGCTTCGGTTTCGACCGCGGCGCTTTCCGCCGTATGCTCAGCTATGCGTGGCCGCTGCTCGTCATGGGACTGGCCGGACAGCTCAACCAGGCCGCCTCGCAGATTCTCTTCCCCTATTTCTACGACGGCACAGCCGCCGAGGCCCACTCGCAGCTCGGCATCTATGGTGCCTGCATCAAGATAGCCATGATTATGGTGATGATCACGCAGGCCTTCCGCTATGCCTACGAGCCCTTCGTCTTCGGCCGCAGCAAGGAGAAAGACAGCAAGGAGAGCTATGCCCTTGCCATGAAGTATTTCATCATCTTCACGCTGTTGGCCTTCCTCGCTGTCGTGGGCTATATGGACCTGCTGCGCTATCTCGTGGGCGAGAGCTATTGGGAGGGTCTGCGCGTGGTGCCTATCGTCATGGCGGCCGAAATCATGTTCGGCATCTTCTTCAACCTATCCTTTTGGTACAAACTCACCGACCGCACCATCTGGGGCGCTTGGTTCTCCGGTATCGGTGCCGTGGTGCTCATCGTGGTCGACGTGCTGTTCATACCGCGCTTCAGCTATATGGCCTGCGCATGGGCCGGCTTCGCCGCCTATGGCGTGTCGATGGTCATCTCCTATGTGGCCGGGCAGAAATACTATCCCATCCGCTATCCGCTGCGTGACATCGCCTTCTATGCGGTCCTCGCTGTGGTGCTCTTCGTGCTGATGACGCTCGCCAACCGGTATCTGCCCGTCTGGGCGGCCCTCGGGGCCAACACCCTGCTGCTGGTGGCCTTCCTCGCCGTCATCATCCGCCGCGACCTGCCGCTCAGCAGCCTGCCCTATATCGGGAAATACTTCAAATAGCCCCGTCGGAACGGATAAAACAGACATCAACATCAAGCATCAATATATCACTATGAAAAAAACCATCCTTTCGCTCATCGCCCTGCTGGGCATGGGCACCGCTCATGCCGACGAAGGCATGTGGACCCTCTACAACCTGCCGCCGCAGGTGTATGAGATTATGCAGAACGAAGGCTTCACCATGCCCTACAACGACCTCTACTATGGTGAGAACGCACTCAAGAACGCCGTGGTCAACTTCAGCGGCTACTGCTCGGGTGTGGTGGTGTCGCCCGACGGACTCGTCTTCACCAACCACCACTGCGGCTTCGAGGCCATACGCAGCCACTCTACCGTGGAGCACGACTACATGCTCAACGGCTTCTACGCCAAGACCTATGCCGAGGAACTGCCCAACAAGGACATGTTCGTGAGCTTCATGATCGACCAGCGCGACATCACCGACCAACTCGAGGGCCTCGGCCTGAGCACCAAGTCGGAGTTCGACCTCGAAATCATGCTCGACTCGCTCACCAATGCCATGACCGACTCGGTGAAACGCATCGACAAGACCTACCATGTGAGCATCGACCCCTTCTACGAGGGCAACCGCTACTATGCCACCACCTACCAGGACTTCACCGACCTCCGACTGGTGTTCACCATCCCCAAGTCGATGGGTAAGTTCGGCGGCGAGACCGACAACTGGATGTGGCCGCGCCAGACCTGCGACTTCTCCGTGTTCCGCATCTACGCCGACCCCAAGACCAACGGACCGGCCGAGTACAGCGAGGATAATGTGCCCTATCACCCCAAGCGCTGGGCACAGGTGTCCATGCAGGGCTACAACGACCGCGACTTCGCCATGACCATCGGCTATCCCGGCAGCACTGAGCGCTATCTCTCTTCGTACGGCATCAAGCAGATGCGCGACTGTGAGAACTCCGTGCGGGCCCAGGTGCGCGGCGTGAAACAGGAAATCATGATCAAGCACATGCGTGCCAGCGAGGCCGTGCGCATCAAGTACGACTCCAAGTATGCCCAGAGCTCCAACTACTGGAAAAACTCCATCGGCATGAACAAGTGCATCGACTCCATCGGCATCATCAACCAGAAGGCGGCCTTCGAGCAGAAGATACGCCAGTGGCAGGACTCTACGGGCTTCCTCAAGTACAAGCTCGACTTCGACAAGATGGCCAACCTCTATGCCAAGAACGCCGAGCCCGTGCGCTCGTTCTATTATCTCTATGAGTCGCTCATGAGCACCTCAGAACTCGTGAAGCGCTCCCTCCAGCTCTACAGGGGCATGGAGGTGCTCGGACCGGAGGACAAACCCAACAAGCAGTACCATCTCTTCAAGGACAACAGCGATGAGTGGGACGAGGCCCTCGAGAAAGAGGTGCTCGCCGCCATGCTCAAGACCTATGCCGAGAATGTGACGGAGAACCGCCTGCCTGCCTTCTACAAGACCATCGCCGCCAAGTATGGCAACAACTACACCGCCTACGTGAACGACCTCTACAAGAAGTCGATGATTATGAAGAAGGACAAGAAACTTTACTTCAACAAGAAGGCCTACAAGAAGGACATGGGTGTGCAGATGGGCATCGACCTCTACGATGTGCTCGTTGACCTGCGCCAGGAGATGGCCGAGTCGCTCACCGATATCGCCGAGCAGGAGAAGAACCTCTGCGCCGCCGTGCTCCGCATGGAGCAGGACATGCCCCACTACAGCGACGCCAACTTCACCATGCGTCTGAGCTACGGACAGGTGGGCGAGTATCTGCTCAACGGACAGCCCTCGGGCTATTACACCACTGCCGAGAGCATCGTGGAGAAAATGGACAAGGCCAACCGCATCATCGACTACGAGGCTGAGCCTATCATGCGCGAACTCCTCTCGGCCAAGGACTTCGGACCCTACACCGACAAGCGCACCGGCAAGATGCAGCTCTGCTTCCTCACCAACAACGACATCACCGGCGGCAACAGCGGCTCGCCCATGTTCAACGGAAAGGGTGAACTCATCGGACTCGCCTTCGACGGCAACTGGGACAGCCTATCGAGCGACATCTTCTTCGACAAGCAGCTGGCACGCTGCATCGGCGTCGACATCCGCTTCGTGCTCTTCATGATGGACAAATGGGGACACGCCGACCGCCTGCTCCGCGAAATCAACGCCAAGTAAACGGAAAAACCTGTTTATACTAAAAAAGCTGCACCTAGCCAAGGTGCAGCTTTTTTAGTGGGTATAGGATTCGGCTTGGTTTCGATAAAAAGACTACCACACAAAGCGGCGCACGCCCTTCTCCAGGTCGAGCAGCTGCTGTTTCACCTCCAGACCGCCGCCATAGCCGGTGAGCGAGTGGTCGCTGCCCACAATACGGTGGCAGGGCAGGATGATGCTGATGGGATTGCTGCCGTCGGCATTGGCCAGGGCACGCACCGACTTGGGCATGCCCAGACGGCGGGCCTGCTCGCCGTAACTCAGCGTGCGCCCGTAGGGAATATTGGCCAACGAGCTCCACACCATGCGCTGAAAGTCGGTGCCGATGAGCATGAAAGGCACACTGAAGGCCTTGCGGCGGCGCTTGAAATACTCGTCGAGCTGGCAGGTGGCCACATTGAGCACATCGCTCATGCCGTCCTCGACAGGGGCTTTCAGATGGCGTGTCACACGGCGCAGGTTCAGCTCCGAGCGCTGACCCTCGCACCAGTCGCACAAGCACAGACGACCCTTGTAGCTGTAGAGAGCCATCCGCCCAAGCGGACTCTCATAATAAGTGCGTATGATGGGTGTTTCCATGGCAAATGGGGTGTTAGATGGTGGCATCGGCTGGTAGCCAGCTGTTGTGTCAATGCAAATGTATAAAAAATTCTTTCATTATCAGCATGATAGGCGGAAAAATGTCATAAATTTGATGGAACGCATTATCTTTGATTCTTGAATTGCAGTAACTTTGGCTCAATACGTTATGACTCACAAAATAAATACCATGCGTAGAAATATTGTTTTGTCGCTGCTCTGCCTGGTGGCAGCTACCCTTGTGGCCCAGACAGAGAATCCCGCTGCCACGGGCTGCATAGACCTGAGCGGTGAATGGCAGTTTGCCAGAGATGAGAAGGGCTTGGCCG
>ONMI01000074.1 GCA_900318915.1 uncultured Prevotellaceae bacterium
AATTACGTGTATTACGATAATTTCTGTTCAGTCTATCTTTCAAAGGACAAATGATTAATGAAAAATTTCCGCGTATTACGATAATTTCTTTCAGATAAAAGAATAATTTCTGTTCAGTCCCCTCTCCGAAGGCGCTTCAATGCTCAAAATGTCATTCTTTCCCCCGCCGCCGTCCCTAATTTTGCAGACGAAAACATTTTGTCTCACTAAATTCATTCAACACCATGAAAAAGGTTTTCAAGTATTCAGGTAGGGCAGCGCAGTGGCTGCTCAACGGCGCCGCACTCGCTATGGGCGCCGACGCGGGCATTCTCATGGCGGCTGCACCACCGCTCCCCGATGCCGGCGTGACCAAGGGCGGCAACGAACTCTTCAAGGGCACCTCGGAGAATCTCACCACCGCAGGAGCCGCTGCCGCCTATGCCGCCAACGCCGAAGGCATCGCTACCGAGACCTTCGGAAGGGAGAACGGCGACCCCGACATGTACCAGGCCGACATCGACGCACGCATCACCAAAATCCGACCGATGGCCACACCCATCGACCAAATCAGCCGATTCGCCACGGCGCAGAAGAGCGACTCGTTCGAGGTGAAGTACTACAGCGTGGGCACCCGCCCCGTCAAGACCAAACTGCGCAGGGCGGTAGAGGCGGCTTCCACCGGTACCAGCGTGGCCATCACCGTGGCAGACCCCGACATGTTCACCCTCGACGACACCATCCGCGTGGTGGGCGTCAAGGCCGTGACCGACTTCAGAGGGGCACCCTACGACCAGGACTCCGACGACTGCCCCGACCTCGTGCTCTGCGTGTGCGGAAAAACCAGCGAGGGACAGCCCATCGTCTTCGCCGTCAACGGCAACAAAATCAGCAACCAGCCCATCGGCGTGCCGGCCATTCCGCAGAATACGGTGCTCATACGTATGGGAAAGAGCTGCGGCGAGCTCGACGTGCAGACGGGACGCTTCAACAACCTGCCCACCTCGGAGATGCAGTACTGCCAGAACTTCATGGCGCAGATAGAACAGTCGACGCTCGACAAGATTGCGGCCAAGGAGGTGAACTGGGGTTTTTCGGATCTCGAGGAGGACAGCATCTACGACATGCGCCTGGCCATGGAGAACTCGTTCCTCTTCGGCGACATGGGCATGATCAAGCATACCTCGAAAGACGGCATGGCACAGTGGTTCACCAAGGGCATCTGGTGGCAGGCGGGCAAGGACCTCGAGGTGGGCTCCTACGATGCGGAGAAACAGACGGCCGTCATCACCGACGATGACCTCGTGGATATCTCACGCGACCTCTTCGTGGGCACGGGCATCGGCAACAAGCGTAAGGTGCTGCTCTGCGGCAGTGACTTCCTCGCCGCACTCTCCAAAATCAATTCAGACAAGTTCCGACTCAAGGACACCGTGGAGGTGTGGAACCTGAAGTTCAAAAGCTGGGAGACGGACTTCGGAGAGATTCTGGCCATGCACGACGAACTCTTCGACCTCAACGGCATGAGCGACCATGCTTTTGCCCTGGACCCCGAGTTCCTCACCAAAAAGACGCACCTGAGCTGGAGCCGCAACATCCTGGACCTGAAGAAGGCGGGCGTGCGAAACACCGACGCGGTCGTCATCCAGGAAATCAGCTGCCTCTATCTGCGCTACGCCAAGGCGCACGCGCGTCTGCGCCTGGCTGCCTCGGCCTAACCGCAGCGAACCGGCATCTCCATCGTAATCTCCTCTATATTCTTTTCTTACCATGCAGAAAACATATCAAGCCAAAACGGATGTCAGCATCAATGTGCACACGGCGGCCGGACAGCGACACGTGCGCTTCATACCGCTCACCATGGCGGGCAGCTTCTTCACCACCGCCGATGCCCTGCTGCAGGAGGCCATAGAGCGGCACCCGAAGTTCGGCCGCCAGATAGTGCTGCTGCCGGAGCCGGAACCTGTGGCCGAAGACCCCGGCGTGGAACCGGCCGAGGAGGAGGAAGTGACCTTCTGCAGCCTCGCCGATGCCAAGGAGTACCTGGCTTCGCGATTCGATATCTCACGCACGCGCCTGCGCACGGCCGACCAAATCTATGAGGCGGCTCGTTCCAATCATCTTAAAGTGGTGATACAATGAGGTGCCCGGTCCGTTCACTCGTCGAGGAGGCGAGAGTGCTCCTCGACCTCAACCCGGTAGGATACGCCTGCGGTGACACGCTCACCGTGGACCGTATCCTCACGGGACGGCTCCAGCAGGCGGTGAGCGAGACACTCGCCGAGGCACCGCTGCCGCTTCTGGGTGCGGGGGCACCGCTCAAGGAGAGTATCGTGTGGCACCGGCGGCACGAGAAGTGGTGGGGCTCCATCCTACTGCCCGACGATTTCGTGCGTATGCTGGTGTTTGAGATGACGGGGTGGAGCCGCGCGGCGCGCTTCATACAGCCCGACAGCCCGCTCTATCCTTTTCAGCACAGTCCGTACAGCGGGGTGGGGGGATGCCCCGAAAGGCCGGTCGCTGTTGTCGTGCCTTCGGCCTTCGGACCGCAGCTGGAGTTCTTCTCCTGCCACTGCTGCCGCGAACAGGTGGCGCAGGCCCGCTACCTCCCCCTGCCGCAGCCCGACACCGACGGCTTCATCGACCTACCCCCGGCCCTCACTGACCAGGTGGCGCGGCGCATGGCGGCTCTCGCCGCCCAGGTCCTCGCCGACTAATCTCACTCCCCGCCCCCCCTCATGCGCAAATGAAAAATTTCTGCGCATTACGATAATTTCTTTCAAAGAAAATGAATAATTACGTGAATTACGTGAATTTCTGTTCGGAAAAATTACTTATTACGTTAATTTCTGTTCAGGAAACCATTCTCTCGTTCCTACGAAACGCTTACAAGTCAGAGTCCAGTTTCTGGGCCTTCACCATCTGCAGGGTCTTCTCGCGCGGCAGGGCCCTGTCCATTTGGTTGCCACGCACCACCGCCTTGCCGCAGAGACCGGGCTGGAGGAAGAAACCGCCGTTCACCACGCGGTTGTCCGTCACCGTCACATCACCCATCGGCACATGCATGCCGTTGCCCTTCTCCGTGCAGTGACGGAAAATCAGACAAAACTGGGTGGGGTCGGCAAAACGGAACGTGTTGCCGCTCACCGTCACATCGGCCTTCAGCGAGGGAGTGTCTTTCGGCACCGTGAGCACTATCAGGTTGCCCGACAGCGTGCGCGCCTTCACCGTGTTGCCCGTGAAGACGAAACGGCCATACTTGGCCGAGTAGTTGGCCTCCGCCTTGCCCACCGATTTCATGCACATCACCTCCGCTCCGCCGAAGTCGAGCACGTTGTCGGTCCATTCCACCTCGTCGATGCTGGCGAACGTGTGCAGCAGCGATACACGGTAGTTGGCGCGTATGTACGCCTGGCGCTTCGCCTCAAGAGCCTCGTCCATCTCGCGCCGGGTCTTGCCCTTCCGCTCCTCGTCGGTAAGCTGAATCACGGCGGCGGTGCTGTCGGTGCCGTAGGCCACACCGCGCAGATGCCGCATCACAAGGGCATCGTCGAGCGTCCACCGGTTGCGGCGGTAGATGCGGCAGGTGGGGTCGTCTTTCAACTGCCTCGAAGCACCCTTCGACTTGCCCCACTCGCAGTAGGGTGCCGACATGGTGCGCTCTGTGGTGTTCTCAGCACGGTAGGCGAACACATTGCGTATCTCGTTGTCCTCGAAGTATACACGGCGGCAGCTCAGGTAGTTGTCGTAGGCGGTCACGCCCGTGCGCTTGTTCTGCTCGTTCAGACTCGACGCCGAGAGGTAGTTGTCCACCACGTTGTGGCGGAAATAGATAGTGTGTGTCTCGGCCAGAATGGGACAGTGGTAAATCACACGGCGGTTGTTGCACGCCACACCGCTGAACGTGTTGTGCTCCACCGTCAAGGGGCAGGACCCCTGCATCCAGTAGGGGGCACTGCTCGAGTTGTTGTTGCTGCCGTAGTGCAGAAACGCACCGAGACCATTCACCACGCGGTTGTGGCTGATGCTGAAACGGCGGTACACACGGCAGTCGCCGGTTTGAAACACCACGCCGCTGACATCGCTCGTGCAGCGCTCCACCACCAACTCGCCGATGCCAAGGGAGTCGACACTCTCCGAAGCGGATTTGTAAACGGGACGGCCCTTCGCGTCGGTTTCGAAGTCCTCGCTGCCGGCCTTCTTCTTGGGCACCTTCACACCGAGGGGAGCCAGGTCGGCAAAGCCCAACTGCAGCATGCGGCAACTGAAATGGCAGTCGGTGAAGCGCAGACTGCCTATCATGCCGCGAAGGAGCACGTTGTCGCTCCCGAAGTTTGTGCTGCGGCCGCCGTTCCAAATCAGAGGAAAAACGCCGTCGCTCTCAAACCGCACGCCTTCGGCTGTCAGCGAACTGCCCTCGCGCATCTGAAAACCGAAGTATTTCACGCGGATGCCGCCGCCCTTCAGGTGGAGGGGATGCTTGATGACCAGAAAACGGGTGCCGCCGGCTGACAGACTGCGGTAGTCGACCGTCACATAGTAGGTGTCGTCGAGTATCAGGTGGGTGCCGCGCTCCAGAAAGGTACGCAGGATGTCGGCGTTGGCACGACCCGTCTTCTGCCGCTCAGCAAGCGGCAGGCGAGGGTTGTCGGCACGCATGCCGAGATCGCGGCTGTGCACCCAGGTGGCTCCTGCAGCCGCCATCGGCATCATCAGCACTGTCAGCGCCAGCAGCGCAATGCAAAATATTCTCTTCATCATATCTTCTTCTATCTTTGTTTTCTTTTAAATAGTCTCACCTCACAAAGTACCTGTCCCCCTGTCAGCTCCCCGCCCCTGGCAGGGGCGGGGTAGGGGCGGGGTCTATGCTCACTCAGATTCGGGGTCTCTGTTCAGCGCCCAAAGGGCGGAAATTATTCAAAATTATTCTCAAAATTATTCAAAAACAAATATCTTATTAAAAATTTCTGCGCATTACGATAATTTCTTTCCCAGACGTTTTATGAATAATTACGTGCATTACGATAATTTCTGTTCAGAAAAATGAATAATTTCTGCGCATTACGATAATTTCTTTCAGAAAAATGGATTAATTTCTATTCAGAATCCCCGTCCCCGAGAAATAAAAAATTCCCTGTCAGCCCATTTCAAGGCCGGCAGGAAACGTTAACGGTGAAATAAGAAGTGGCGGAAGCCAGATGCCAGCGCACCGGGCGAATCAGTTCGCCTTGAATCCCTTGGTACTGATGCTGCTTATCACATCCTTGATGCCCAGTTCGCGCGTTATCTGCGCGGCGCTCCGCTTCTCACTTTCTACTTCCTCCTCGTTGGGGTGGTAGCCGCAGGCTTTCATCTTCAGCTCGGCTACGGCCCATCCTACCAGTGCGGCTGCCACAAAGGCGGCCAGTCCTATCAGTGCGTCCATTTCGTTGATTTTTGTTTTTTGCGGCCCTGAGGCCCTTTTTCATTGCAAAGTTACACTTTTTTTCGCTTTCCGTGCCTGTTATCCTGAAATATTCTGCCTTTTTATATTTCTTTTGCGTTGTAGAAACCGCTTCGCGACCCTTTCCGCTCTATATAGGTGAGTCTAATCTCGCTGAGACGCTCGCCCGCCTCCAGACGACCCTCTGCCAACACGCGGAACCACCGGTGACCGCTGCCGCTGATGCTCCACACGCGACCTTCGGGACTCTGGCACACAGGGTGCCAGCATCCGCCGTCGTGACTGCCTTCCACCACCAGGTGGGCGGCGCGTACGGCCCGCGGCGTACCGGTCAGGCTCACGCCCCGCAGGGTGCACAGACGGCGACGGGCGTCGAGGGTGAAGGGGCGGGTCGCCAGACTGTAGTTGGCCGCCGCAGGTCGCATTTCCACCTGCACCGCCGCCGTATCAGCGCCTTTGCCGTCTTTCCCCCACCAGGCATCGCCCATCTGCCGCAGGTCGCTGTAGGGCAGTGATACCGTGCTCCACACGCCGCTGTCGGTGTGGTAGAGCCAGGCCCAGGTGGCCTCGCCGCAGGGCACCACCAACAGATAGTGGCGGGCGGCATCGTAGAGCAGGCGGTGACAGCTCCAGTAGGCGGCACGCCGCTGACCGAGCGCTTCGGAGAGGCAAACCAGACGGGTGCCCTTGAGTTGCATCACGCCGCGCTCGCCTAAAAACACCATGCTGTCGGCCGTCGTCACGGCCTCGGTGCCGGGCAGGATGGTGGTTGGCGACACGGGCTGGCGGGCCTGCCAGCGGAAGTCTTTCTCCAGACGCAGCGCCCAGATACCGTCGTCGGCGAGGGCGTAGAGGGGATATTCGCCTATCAGGTTGCTGGCTGTGCGGCGGGTGCAGGGCGTCACGCTGTGCAGGCGGCCGCCCCCTATCGTGGTCTGGCTGCTCTCGCCTGTCACCAGGGGGGTGCCCTCGGCCGTCCACAGCAGAGTGGAGGGACGGCGCTCCAGCGGCCACTGCCAGCGGGCCTGCGATGCCACCGTTTCATAGTCGGCCGCTCCCTCCTCGGTCCACAGGTCGTAGCTCCAGCCGTAGGTGCCGGTGACGTCGTCGAAGACGAGCGAGCGCACTTGTTGCAGCAGCAGGGAGTGAAAGGCGGGGCGGCCGCTGCGGTGGGCACCACCGGCGGTGGTGTAGGCGGCGTCGGAGAGGTCGCGCCCGGGGGTGCTGAGCACACTGGTGCGCAGCCGGTAGTAGCGCACGGCGCCGTCGAGCTCCACGCGCAGGTGGGCCTCCAGCCAGGTGAGATGGCGGCTCGCCATCTGGAGAGCGCCGGGCAGGGGATAGGCCACCTGACCGCGGAACACCACCTGCTGTTGCTGCACACCGTCGGTCGAGGCTCGCACCACCAATTCGGCGGTGGTGCCCTGTGAGCGGTCGGCGGTGTCGGGGCGCTCGCCGCACAGCCACTCGCCGGCCAGGGCTATCCCACTGCGGCGTTCGGCGGGGCTGAGCGTGGCGTAGCGGTAGCGCAGGCGCACAGTAAAAGGACTGCCCAGCACAGAGGTCACGTCGGCCAGATGAAGGCGGCGGCCGAAGACGAAGGCGTGGCGCGCCCCATAGCGCAGGTGGCCCATGTCGCTGAGGTCGAGGGCGGGGGCGTTGGCCGATGCGGGGTGCAGCAGCACATCGCCACCGAAGTCGGACGCACTGATGCGCAGGGCGTGGCGGAAGGTGAGCCGCCGGTAGAGGGCCTCGGTGTGGGCCAGGTCGAGGTAGGGGAAGGTGAGGCGCGTGACGTGGCCCTCGGTGTCGCGCTCCACCTGCGAGGGGGTGTGGAGGGCGGTGAACGTGACGGGTTCGCTCAGATACACGTCGAGGCCTTGCACCAGGGCCGACGAGGGCAGCGAGGAGTGGTGGAGGGTGGCGCGCAGCGTGTGGCGGTGCAGCCACACTTGCTGCTTCAGGGTGTCGCCGTCCACTTCCAGCGTGTCGCTCACCTCGGCGGGAAGCAGTGAGAAGCTGCCGTCGAAAAGGCGCAGCACGGTAATGCCGAACACGATGTGCTTGAACAGACTGTTCCCGTTCGAGGCCATGGTCTGGTCGAGGGCGCTCTCGGCGGCAGCGCGTATCAGCGTGGCGTTGGTGGCGAAACTCTCGGCGGTGGTGTAGCTTTCGCCGAACAGGCGTACGGCCACGGTGGGCTGACTGCGCAGAGGGGCTTCGGGGGCGGCAAGGTAACTGCGTAGCCGACTGTCGACGGGGTGGGTGACGATCACGTGCTGCTGCTGATCCTGACCGATGAGCAGGTCGTAGCCCAACTGGCTGCGGGTCACCACCGCGTAATCGGACGCATCGGGCTGCCAGAGTGCGTAGAGGGTGTCATCGTCGTAGACGAAGCACAGTATATCGCCCACACTCACCATACTGTTCACCGGCCTACTGTCGTCGGGCAGGATGATGGGGTGGGGAGCACTGCCTTCGGTGCCGGCGACGGTCGTGCTGTCAGTGTCATTACTGCTCCCGGTGCCGCTGTCGGTGCCGCTGTTGGTGCCGCTGTTGGTTTTTGTGCTCTCGGTGCCGGCGTCGGTCCAGGCGTAGTGATAGGTATTGCCCGTCTGCCGCTCCAGCAACAGGTGGTGGTAGGCTTCGGTGCGGTGCTCGCCTTTCAGACTATAGCCGCTGCCCATGGCAGCTCTCCTCACCGCGGCGAGACCCACGCCCATCAGACCGCCTTCTGTCCATCCGCCGCTGTTGATCATTAATCCTCCATCACTGCTCAGATTGCCTCCATCACTGCTCAGATTGCATCCATCGCTGCTCAGATTGCATCCATTACTGCTCAGATTGCATCCATCACTGCTCAGATTGCATCCATCACCTATGGAAAAAGTGCTTCCGCCGTCAGACCAGGTAAGTTGGTGCAGCACTTCCATGCCGCCGTCAGCGCGTTGTGGCAGGGCGTCGTTCTGGTTGAGGCCCCGCAGGGGTATCAGTAGTTCCTTGGTCTTCATGGGCGGGTGGGGTTTTGAGGGTGAGTGGTGACGGGCCGCAGAATGATGGGCACAGCCAGTCCAAGGCCTTCCACCTGTTCGGGTGTGCCGATGGCGAGTCCCAGCGGACCCTCAGTGTGGCACAGTCCCAGAATATAGCGCGACAGACGGCAGCTGAACACTCGCAGGTTGCGCCCGTGGCCGTGGGTTACGGCGCACACACCTTCGTGGTGACCCAGCATCTCGCCGGCGCGCCGCTCTACATACAGATAGTATTCGGTCCATCCTTTCTCCACGCGTGCTATATTGATTGCGTCGCCGGCGTGGAGGTCCAGCGTGCGCGAAACGTGCGACGTGATGTTTATCTTGCCGCTCTCAAAGAAGGTTAGGTCGGCCTTCTTCGTCTTTATCAGTATCTTTTCTATCATCATGGCTTTTTGTCATTTTCTAGGTCTTCTAGAGCTTCTAGCCCCATCCCCTCATCAATATTCCCGCCGCGACCTGAATCGCACGGTCTCCACATACACATAGGCGCGCGTCATCTCTATACGCCGGCGGTGGGCCTCGGCCTCTTCGGGCGTGCGATGGATGCGCGAGGTGAGGTCGAAACGGTCGCTGCCCCGCTCTCCCACAATCACTGCATAGTACTCTCTACCATACAATACATTTAAAATAAAGTTTATACATCTTTTCATTGAATCTATTGTTTAAGTTATGGCAGATGCCGATAAAAAAGTCTTCCTGTTTGTCTTGAGAAGGAGGCCCCTGCCTCGCGGCAGGTGGTCTCCGGCCGACTGCCCACCCTTGGGTGTAACCATATGGCATGTTTTATCCTGAATACTTCTTCTTGTAGGCGATTCGGGGGGCAGCCTGGTTTCATGGTCATTAGATTATGAAGAATGTGCTATGTTATTCTATGTTCCTTCGCTTTTTTTGCTCTCATATTTATATTTTCTTTATATTTTTATGATTCTGTGTATATTTTTACCGAAAAAAGTTTATTTTGTCACTTTTTCTTCGTATATTTGCAGTGAAAACGGACAAATAACCGGTCGATGCACAGTGTTTTATCCTGTTCTCGAGGGCAAATATACCGACAAAATCGAAAAAGTAAAATGAAAATTTATATTTTAACATAAAATTAACATATTTCGCTTATGGGTACAACGAACGACAGCAGACTTCTCTGCGAAAGGGCAAAACAGATGGTCAGGTGGCTCATCAGCCAGGGGTATGCCGCTTCGCAACGTGAACTGGCACAGCTGATGGGCTATAAGGAGTCGTCGTTCTCGCAAATCATCAACGGAAGGGTGCCCATGAGCGAGAAATTCATCAACCGACTCGTGGCCGTAGACCGCAACCTCAACAGTGAATGGCTCACGAACGGCACAGGTAATATGCTCGGTGACATCCGCCATCTCCCGTCGGTTGAATCCGATGAGAGACAGGATGCCGAATTTTTTAAAGTCAACCCCAAAGGGGCAAAATTCTACAAAAAAGATGACCGGTGGTTCATGACCGTCAGACATGTGCCCTTCGCCGCCTATGGACGTTTCGCCAACGAGAGCGACCGTCTGGACCCTGACTTCGAAGAGGTGATGGAGGAAACCTACGAGGTGGACAGGTATGCACGCGGCAACTATCTCTCCTTCGAGGTGAAGGGCGACTCGATGGATACGGGTTCCAGAGACAGTTTCGAGGCCGGCGACAGGGTGCTCGTGAGAGAACTGGAGAGGGAACTCTGGAGAACCCCCATACGGTTCAAGGACTGGCCCTTCTGGGTGGTGGTCTTCGATAGCAGCGTGCTCATCAAGCAGATGATCCGCCAGGACCTGGAGCACGGCACGCTTACCTTCCACTCCCTCAACCCCTCACCCGAATATGCCGACTTCACCCTCAACGAGGATGAAATAAGGGCCCTTTACTACGTTATCCAGAAAAAACCGCGCCAAGTGAACTATGTGAAAGATTAAAGCGGTTCTTATCTTCTCATCTTGTGCATCAACCACCAGTTCAGCTGGATTTGCAATCCTGCTGCATCTATTGTCAGGATTTGCAATCCGAAAAAAGGATTCGAAAAAAGAACCGACAGAAATTCCCGTAATTACCATAATTTTTTAATTTCCATCGTGCAGACGCACGGGTAAAATTATCATAATTTTGGGGCTGGCAATCCGAATAAAACAATCGCATCTTTGATGCGTAAAATAATCGCACCTTTGTTGCGTGAGCAATCACAGCGACCGCCTCTAAGGGAGCAGTACCTTAATGAATGAGCGACGAGTAGGAGCGGTTAAGCCCCCTCCCGATGTCGGGAGGGGGTTTGGGGGAGGGTAGGTACCCCTCCTTAGGATAAGGAGGGGGCGGGGTGGTTGTGATAATCTCAGGCGGGGTGGTTGTGAAAATCCCCGCATTATAGCCGCCCCTTACCAAGGGGCTCTAAACCTTAGGACAAGGAGGGTTGGGTAGTTGTGAAGAATCCCCGCATTATAGCCGCCCCTTACCAAGGGGCTCTAAACCTTAGGATAAGGAGGGAGCGGGGTGGTTGTGAAAATCTCAGGCGGGGTGGTTGTGAAAATCCCTTGAGGGGTGGCTGTGAAAATAATCCGCATCATTACCTGATGTCAGCAATAAAGAATAGAAATTAATGAAAAATTTCTGCGCATTACGTTAATTTCTGTTCAGTCCTGCACCGAAGGTGTCCTTTTAGTGCCCTTTTATTTCCTTTTCGATTGTTTGGCCTTATTATAAATGAATAATTCCTGCACATTACGATAATTTCTTTCATTTTATAATTTTTTTATACCTAAAACTCGGTATTTTTCCCTGCTTTTTTGTCATTATAATTATAAATTATTATTTTTGCATAGTTTTTAGAGGCTTCGGCCCCTTGTATGTGATGAACAACGTCTATCCCACAAATATCAGCAACCTTCGGCTGGCTCTTATTTTGAATAGTTTTCGACGTAAATTGTATTGTGTATGAAGAAATTTTATATCATTTTGTTTCTCGTGTTAGGCACCATCGCCACGCAGGCACAACCCCTGCGCAGGGTCAATACCGCCAATAGGGTGCAGCAATTGGAGCAGCCTCAGGCCAAACCGGCCACCAGCATCACCGACCATGCCTTCACCGCTAACTGGGAACCGGTTGCCGACGCAGTGGCCTACTGCGTATACACTTATGTGAAAAACGTGGCCGAAGAGGATGGTCTCTATACCATCATTGACGAGGACTTCCTCGGCATCACACAGGGCTCGATTATCGAACCGGCCGGAGGCGACGAAATGCTCGTCGAACTCGACGATTATACCGTACTGCCGGGATGGATGGCCTATGCATACCCTACCTTTATACCCAGTATGGTGGACGGACTGCTCTACTCACCTTACCTCGACCTGCGTAACGACGACGGCAAGTATAGAATCGTGCTCCATGTCTTCGCCACTGACGGCGATGAGATACGCGTGGAAAGCAACGGAATAAATGGCAAGGAGATAAAGACGTACCAGGCGCATGTGCCCGATGGTACCACGGGCATCTCCGTCGATACACTCTATTTCGACAACGGAACGCGCGACCTCTTCTTCTCCGTCATCAATATGACAGCCCAAATCGGCATGCCCGACTATGTGGATCGTGTGGAGGTGCTCCAGCAACTCAAAAAGGGGGATGAGGTCTTCACACAGGTGGCGCTCGACGAGGCCGTCGAGGCAGAGACGGAGTGGGGCGATGCCGTCACAAGCAAACGGTTCGACGACCTGCACTTCGCCTATGGGGTGACCGACCTCTACTATGACCTCTATGCTGTGGCCTACGATTTCTCCACACCCAATGGCAGCACGCCCTACACCACGGTCTTCTCGCCTTACTCCGAAATGGTCTACGTCGACCTCAAAAACCACCACTCCGAAATGGGCGTCAGCGAGATTCCCGCCGCCACACGCAACGACGATGCGTGGTACACCATCGGAGGCGTAAGGGTAGACCGGCCCATGACCAAGGGTATCTATATCAGAAACGGAAAGAAATTAATAGTAAAGTAAAACAATAACTAAGTATAACCCTTTAATTAAATGTTTATGAGAAAATTTTTACTTGCTGCTCTGCTCGTTGGCGCTGCCAACGTGGCAATGGCCCAAACCGTGACATTCGGTCCGTATGACGAATTGGAGGAGTGGGGCGACTACTCCGGCTTCGAGGCTTATGACGGAAGCGCATGGGAGTGCGTGCCGTTCAACTTCTACTACACCAACAGCGGCACACAGCTGCTCTATCTAAAGGACGAACTGGCCGACATGGCCGGAAAGGATATCACTGCCATCGCATTCAAGTGGTACTGCGAGGGAGCGTATATCGCACCCAATCCGCACGTTACCGTCTACATCACCGAGACCAACCAGAACGCGTTCTACAAAAATCCCGACACGGGATGCTACCGCTACTTCGACGTGAGCCGCACCGAGAAGGCTTTCGAGGATGATATCGAGTTTGACGGCTATTCCTACGACTGCTTCGTGGGCGACGAGAAGGTAATCACCCTCTCCAGACCGTTCCACTACTCGGGCGAGAACAACCTCGTCATCACCATCCTCGGCGAGGGCATCGACGAGTGCACCTCCGGTGGATTCTACATGAACTTCTTCGCCACCGACCTCGAGAACAGGGCGCTCACCGCTGCCAGCGACAAAAAACCGCTCTCCGAAATCCTCGCCGGCGACCTCTACGCGGAGAAATACAACGTGTCGACCATCAACATGCCGGTGCACCAGCTCTCCTATGAGGACGGTACGGCTCCCGAATGGACCTGGACTTCGTATGTGCCGAAGTACGACGAGGACCTCAATATCAATGGCTTCGAGGCTTACAAAGTGAAGGGATTCTCAACCGACGGCTCGGCTGCGCTCGTGGAGCGCGTGCTCAGCGCCAAAGCCGGCGAACCGCTCGTGCTGCGCTATAAGGTGGAGGCCAGTGTGTCGCTCTCTGAGAGCGCCAAGGCTCAGGAAGACAACATCCTGCAGGTGAGCGATGGCACCGTGACCGGCGACGGAACGGTCTACGCTCTCTCCAAGTCTGACGGCGTGGTGGCCTTCCGTAAGGTGGCCAGCGGCGTCACCGTGCCCGAAGGCAAGGTGTATCTCGTGTCGGAGCAGAATGTCAACGACCAGATTGCTTTCGACGGCTCCACCAACAGCATCGCTGGTGTAGAAACGACACAGCCCGGCGACGGCGCATGGTACACTCTCTCCGGACAGCGCGTGAGCCAGCCCACACGTGGTCTCTATATCCACAACGGAAAGAAGGTCGTAAAATAGTCCAGACCATCCCTGTATGAAATCCAAATTTTTCTTCGCGGTGCTGCTCGCCTGGGCGGCCATGGCGGCACAGGCGCAGACGCTGTCGCTGGGCAACTACGACGACCTGCAGCCCTATGGCGACCCGTCGGATTTCTCTAACCTCTACGACGGATCTTACTGGGAGGTGGCACCCATCAATTACTACCTGGCCAACAGCGGCGCACAAATCATCTACCGAAAGGACGAAATACCGCAGCTGGCAGGGAAACTCATCACGGGGTTCAGCTTTCCGTGGATGGCGCTCGATGCCTTCATCGATGCCACACGTGATGTGAAAATCTATCTCACGGAAACGTCGGCCGATGAGTTCTACCGTAACGACGACAACCGTATCTACCGTTATTTCGACCTCAACTGGGCCGAACCGCTCTTCGAGGGACAGCTATGCCCGGAGGTGATGCTCTATGCCTACTGCATCGGCGAACCGATCAACATTACCCTGCAGAAGCCTTACTACTATTCGGGGGAAAGCTCGCTCGTGCTGACTGTCATAGCCGAAAACGGCGAGGAGTGCACCAACGGCGGGTTCTACGTCAACTTCTTCACCATCCCTGACACCAAGAAACATGCGCTGCCTTTTGCAAGCGACTTCATCACGTTCCAAAGCGTGCTCTTCGGCGACAGGTGGTGCGAGGGGGCACACATCTCGCCCATCGAAAGCCCAGTGGTGCAGATAGCCTACGAGGAGGGCAACCAGCCGCAGCCCATGTGGCGCAGCTATGTGCCCGCCGAGGACGTGGACCTCAACATCGGTGGCTTCGACGCCTTCAAAATGAGCGACTACACCTCCAACAGCGTCCGACTCGAAAAGGTGTCTTCGGCACCGAAGGGCACGCCGCTGCTCGTCAGGTCGGTGGTCTATCCCTCCATCATCGCCACAAAGGCACCCGCCATGGTGACCAACAATATGCTCATGCTCAGCGACGGAACGGTGAGCGGGGGCAACAATATCTTCGCCGTGGGAGAGAAAGACGGGGTGCCGGGATTCGTACGACTGCCGGAAGGTCAGTTTGTGCCTGAGGGGGAAATCTACTTCAAGGGAGCAGTCGATACCGATGACTTCCTGCCGTTCGAGGCCGCTCTCGGCATCAGTGCGCCGAAGACGATACAGACCGATGGCGGTGCATGGTTCCGCACTGATGGCTCTCGCACCGGAGAACCGCTACAGAAGGGGGTCTACATTCACAACGGAAAGAAGACGGTGGTGAAGTGACACCTCACTCCATCCTTATAAAATGAATAATAAAAAAATTACTGTATAATGAAAAAGACTTATTACCAACCGCAGATCAAGACGCTCAGCATCGCTGCAGGACGCTTCATGCAGGACGATGTAATCGCGTCGCTGCCAGTAAAAACCGATAAGGAAATCGAAGACCCTAACGATATCCTCACCAACGAGTGGAAAAACAATCTCTGGGACGAATAATCAACGATTCCTGACAACAGAAAAAGGGAGATGGCAGCGCCATCTCCCCTTTTTTCATAGAGGTATATATTCTCTTACAGTATCGTCTTAACGGCTTCGAGCATGCCCTTCTCCTGAATCAGGTCGAGGTCTTTCTTCACCAGCTCGGCCAGACCGGCCACACCGTGCAGGTCCTCACCCCAAATCCAGTCGGCGCTCAGCACACCGTCGGTCACCTTCTGGGTGTCGCCGGTAGCCCACAGCTCCTTCAAGAGGTCCATAATCTTCTGGTCGTCGTTGGGAACAATCTCCTTGCCGTCGGCACGTACACCGCCCTTGTAGTAGGTGATGATGGCGGCCAGACCGAACACCAGACCCTGGGGCAACTCGCCCTTGCGCTCCAAGTAAACCTTCACACCGGGAAGGTCGCGGGCCTGGAACTTCGGGAAGCTGTTCAGCATGATGCTCGTCACCTGATGGTCTACGTACGGGTTGTTGAAACGCTCCAGCACGTCGGCGGCAAACTTCTGCAGCTCGTCCATCGGAAGGTTCAGCGTCTGCATCAGCTCGTCGAACTGCACCTTGTGGATGTACTTGCCTATCACCTCGTGGTTGCAGGCGTCGCGAACGATGTCGACACCGCTCAGGAAGGCCACAGGCGAGAGCACGGTGTGCGGGCCATTCAGCAGCGTCACCTTGCGCTCGTGGTAGGGCTTCTCGCTCTCGGCTATCAGCACATGCAGACCGGCCTTCTCGGCGGGGAACTCGGCGCGGAGCTCGTCGCAGGTCATGTTCTCGGCCTTCTCAATCACCCACAGGTGGAATATCTCGGCCTGAACCACCAGGTTGTCGGCATAGCACACCTTCTGCTGGATGTCGGCAATCTCCTTGCGGGGGAAGCCCGGAACGATGCGGTCCACCAAGGTGGCGCAAACGTAGCAGTAGTTGGTGAACCAGGCCTTGAAACCTTCATAGTCGGCGCCAAAGTCGTCCTTCCAGAGCTCGATATACTGGTAGATGCACTCCTTCAGATGATGGCCGTTCAGGAATATCAGCTCGCAGGGCATGATGATGAGACCCTTCTTGGGGTCGCCGCAGAAGGTCTGATAGCGGCGGTACAACAGCTGAACCAGCTTGCCGGGATAGCTGCTGGCAGGGGCGTCGCTCAACTTGCAGGCGGGGTCGAAGGCAATACCGGCTTCGGTGGTGTTCGATATCACAAAACGTATCTCGGGCTGGTCGGCCAAAGCCATGAAGGCCTGGTTCTGGGTGTAGGGGTTCAGGGCGCGCGAAATAACGTCGATGCGCTGCAGACTGTTCACAGCCTCACCGTTCTCACGGCCTTGCAGATTCACGTGATACAGACAGTCCTGACCGTTCAGCCAGTCTACCATACCGCGCTCGATGGGCTGAACCACCACCACGCTGCCGTTGAAGTCGGTCTTCTGGTTCATGTTCCACAGAATCCAGTCTACAAAGGCGCGAAGGAAATTGCCCTCACCGAATTGAATCACTTTCTCCGGCATCACGCTTTTCGGTGCCGTACGCTTGTTCAGAGCTTGTAATTTTTTCATTTGTTTTTGAAGATTATGAGTTTGATGTTTTTCGTATTTCTGTTTGCAAAGATAATGATTTTATTCATCATTCCGCTCTTTTTTATGGATTATTTGCACGCAAACCTTTGCGCTCTCTGCCTCGTTGGCTGGCGGGGGCGGTGTCCTGTTATGTCACTACTTGTAAAAAAAACTTAAATAGGCTTTAACAAAGAAAAAAATTGTCAGTTTTTCTTGAATGTATGAACCGAAATAATTACATTTGCACAAACATTCATTTTATCGCTCAAATGGCGTATTGTGCGCCCACACAAGGTGGTAATCAACTTAGGTTTGCGTCATACTTCTTAGGAAGTCTCTCACGGATTATTTGTCATATCTGACACTTAAAACAAAAACAAATTAATCAATTCAATATCAAAATGTACAAAACTATTACTTTCTTCAAGACGGCAGCGATGACCGTGCTCCTCTTCATGGGCATGATCACTGCCCAAGCCGCTGTCACTTACCGCCTCACCACTCACCCGGTGTTTGGTGAAACGCGCGAAATCACGGCCGCAGCCAACCTCTCCGTGGGTGCCGACCTGCTCGACAACATGCCGCAGGCCTTGTGGCGCGCTTACACAACTTACAAGTTCTACAGTGACGCAGCATTGACGCAGGAAATCACAGAGGCTCCTGCTGAGGACGCTACTGTCTATGTAGACTATGTATTCGATCCTCCCTTCGTTCTTTCAAACGAGGATGGCTCCAATGATGTTTGGCATTATTTCCGTGGCTATACTCAAAGTGGTAAAAAGAGCTATGTCTATTATAATACCACTTCCAGGCATCTGCAATCTAATAAATCTAATGGAACTGGTGACAATTATCAATTCGCATTCTTTGGTGATGCTTTCAACCTTCATTTCAAAGTGAAGAGCAATATTGCAAATCCTTGGATGTATTGGAATAAGGACTCTTATGACGCCAGCCTTTTCGGCAATAATTTTGTTCAGCCGATGGAAAGAAAATCCCTTGGGTGGCAATTGTATATCAATACTGCTGACGGCAACGGACTTAATGTAAGCCCGGCTGCGTTTGGACATCCCACTAATCTGAATTATATCTTATACATGGAAGATTATAATACGGATGTGACGATGTATGATGTCTCACGTGGCAACCGTCCTAATCACGGATTCAACTCAAAGAACCAGTTGGTGCAGTTGATAAGCGGTGATGCCTACAAGCATGAGCTCTGGTGGTATGCTTTCTTTGCCACACCGACTTCTATCGACAACTTCAACAATAACTGGAAAGTCATCTACAAGATTCTCATGGGTTATGATAACCTCAATCAGCGTGGTAGCGATATCATCAAGGAGAAGGGCACTGACTTAGTACCTGCTCTGCCCGAGGAAAACAAACTCCAGAACACCGACGAGACGAAGTATGTCTACTATTATTTCAAGGATGCTGATTTGGAGGAACAGTATGAAACTGGCGAAAAAATGCCGGCAACCGGAAACACCATTGTGTATGTGCTTGAAGACAGAACAACTACCACCAATTGGAAGACTCTCTGCGTGCCCTTCGATGTGGAAGACCTCGCTGCCGGTTCTTTCGACGGCAACCCCGTCATGGAGGTATGGGAGTATACTTCTGTTACAACAGAGAGCGAATCAAAGGGCTACTATAGCTTCAACCTCCATTTCACGCAGGTCGATGAAATCAGGGAGGGTTATCCCTATCTCTACCGCTTCGTCAATGTGCCTGAGTCGATGCTCGAAAAATGGGAAGCTGAACTCGTGGATTGGAAAGATGCTGTGACCGATGAAGATAAAGCCAAAATCACGGAGGTGTCGTTCGTTGATGACGCATTCCCCGAGGCAAAGGTCACCATGGTGGGTACCTACGACAACTTCGTGCTTACTCCCATGCAGAATGACACAGACCCCTACTACTTCTATTTCGGCTATAATGCCAAAGAAGACGCTTACAAGTTCTATCCTGTCAAAACCAAGAACGTCACCATGAAACCCTTCCAGTGCTACTTCTTCGCTTCCGGCACTGAGGGCAACTCTGTCAGCATCGCCATGGACGGTGCTACCGACGGCATCTCTGAGGTGACCGCTGCTGCCAAAAACTCGGCAGTGGGTGTCTACAACCTCAGCGGACAGCGGATGAACAGCAACAACCTGCCTGCTGGAGTATACATTGTGAATGGTAAGAAGATGGTTGTGAAATAGAAAAAAACTAACTGAATTATGAAAAAGAAACTTTATATACAGCCGGTAACCGAAGTGGCGGTTAACTTCTACCGCGAGGATGTGATGTTTGGAACCTCCAAGGTAAGCGGCGACGGACCCGTGGACATCGGACAGGGCGAAGAAGGCGAGGAGGTGGATCCCTCCGCACCCACATTCAATGCCTGGGAACAAGAACTGTAAAAACAGCCCTTTCATATCAATAGTAGAGGCGCTTCCAACCGGAAGCGCCTCTACTTTTTCTAGGGTATCTAGGGCTTCTAGAGCTTCTAGCTTTTTCTAGGGCCTCTAGAGCCTCTAGAGCTTCTAGCTTTTCTAGGCTTCCCGCCCTCCTATCTATTCACCACATACTTGTGCAGCGTGGCACGCACAGCACCCACACCGGCATAGAGCTCGCGCACCATGCCTTCTATCTGCTCGCCAAGACCGGCCTCGTAGAGGTCCAGACCAAACACATCGGCACGGCTGTACAGGCTGCGCAGGCAGCTCCAGTCCTGGTCGGCTTTGCCTAACTCCAGTGGTGCCACAATGGCCTGCAACTCGCTCAGCAGGGGGTCGGGCGAGGGCTCAAACGGGGTGCCGTCGTCCTTGATGCCTTTCAGATAGCGGGCATAACCGGCCAACGTGAGGGGGATGAGCACCAGATTGCTCTCTTGATGGTCTCGCCGAAGCGGATGGGCAGCTTCTGGCTCGTGTCCATGGCGATGCGCTGAGGGGCGTCGGGCATGAAGGGGTTGGGCAGGCGACGGTTGATCACGGCGCCGATAAACTCATACGGGTTCAGCACACCGGGATCGGTCACCACGGGCATCGCCTCCATGTAGCCTATCTTCTGGATAAAGCTGCGCAGGTCGGCGTCGGCCATCTCGGCCGAGATGAGGGTGTAGCCCAGCAGGCAGCCGTAAATCGACATGGCGGTGTGAAGGGGGTTCAGGCAGGTGGTCACCTTCATCGTCTCCACCTTGTCTACCGTGTCGCGGGTGGTGTAGAGGGCACCGCCAAGGTCCAGCGGCGGACGGCCGTTGGTGTAGTGGTCTTCTATCACCAGATACTGCACCTCCTCAGCGTTCACAAAGGGGGCTGTGAAGGTGTGCTTCGCCGTCTCTATGTAGTCGTTGTCTTCAAAACCGTCGGCGGCCAGCAGCTCCTTTACCTTCTCGTGCGGGCGCGGTGTTATCTTGTCTATCATCGACCAGGGGAAGGTCACCTTCGTCTCGTCGGTCAGATATTGCAGAAAACCCTCGGGCACCAGACCGTCGTTCACCCAGCGCTCGGCATAGGCCAGCACACCGGCCTTCACCTTGTCGCCGTTGTGCGAGCAGTTGTCCATGCTCTGAACCGTCAGCGGAAGGGCACCGGCTTGATAGCGCTCCCACAGCAGGGCGCACACCTTGCCCATGGCCAACACGGGAGTCAGACCGCGCTCCAGGTCGGCGGGGGCCACACTGTAACCCTTCTCCGTGATGGTGAACGAGATCATCTGCAGCGACGGATTGCGGAATATCTCCACCAGACGCTGCCAGTCAGCAAACTGGTAGTCGGCCTTCAGAGCCTCTGTCACCGAGGCAATCACTTTCTTCTCTATCGTGCCGGTCGACTGCAGACTCACCAGTAGCGACAGGTTGTCGTAGGGGGCGTAGGCCTTGTCTATCACCTCATAGTCGAAGGTCTCGGCCACAATCACGCCGCGGTCGTACTTTCCCGTGTTCAGCGCCTCGTTCAGTATGGCGGCAGGGAAGGCGCGGAATATGTTGCCGCCGCCGAAGTGTACCCATGTGGGGGCGTCGTGCGTCTTCTTAGCCACGGCGGCCCTGTCGAATTTCGGAAGCTCATAGCCCTTCGCTTCCCATTCACCGGCATCATACTTGCCGGAGATAATATCACATAGCTTCATAATATATAATAATGTGTAGTTTTATAATTTCCGATTCTCTGCTTCCTTCCGATTATTCAAAAAATCCCGGCTGCACATACTCTATGCCCAGCTCGCGGTCCACCGTGGCCAGGATGCCCTGCACCTGGCCCAGCGCAAACATGCGGCCCAGGAACGAGTAGCCGGCGTTGTAGCCGCGGGTCTCGTCGCCAAGCATCGTCATGCCGTGGTCCACACGCATCGGCAGGGCGGGGTTCGTCTGCTCGAATATGCGGCACAGCTCTATGATGTCGGCGCGGCCGCCCAGATGGCTGGCCTCCGTGAAGTCGCCGTTCGGGAAAATATGGCAGGAGCGCAGATGCACGAAGTGGGTGCGGGGGGCAAATTCCCGCGCCATCTCCACCACATTGTTGTAGGCTCCGGCGCTCAGCGAACCGGCACAGAACGTCAGACCGTTGTGGGGATTGTCCACGGCCTTCAGCATCCACTGGATGTCGTCGTAGGTGCGCACGATGCGGGGCAGACCCAGTATCTCGATGGGGGGATCGTCGGGATGCACGCACATGTTCATGTCGTACTCCTCGCAGGTGGGCATGATGGCCGAAAGGAAGTAGCGCATGTTCTCGCGCAACTGGGCCTTGTCGATGCCCTTGTAGAGCTCCAGAAAGTCGCGGAACTTCTGTATCGGAGCCTCGTCGTTCTCGCTGAAGTTGCCCGAAACGAAGCCTTGGGTCTTGATGATGATGTTTTCTACCAACTGGTGTTCCTTCTCCGGCGTCATTGTGGCGCGCAGTGCCTCAGCCTCGGCCAGCACGTCGCGGTCGGCGGCGCTGGGAAGCTCGGCGGGCATCTTGAAGCGGGCCCATTCCTCGCGGGCACCCTCGCGCTTCAGGATGTAGATGTCGAAGTAGGCGAACTCGGCATAAGAGAAGTACAGGTTGCTCGTGCCGTTCGGATTGTCGTGAAGCAGGTCGGTGCGGGCCCAGTCGAGCACCGGCATGAAGTTGTAGCAGATGGTGTGGATGCCCTCGGCCGAAAGGTTGCGCAGGCTCTCCTTGTACACCTCTATCTGCTCATCGCGGTCCGGACCGCCATATTTGATGGTCTCCACCACGGGGAGCGACTCTACCACGCTCCAGCGCATGCCGTAGCTTTCGATATACTCGCGCAGGTCGCGTATCTTCTCGCGGGTCCACACCTGCCCTAAGGGCACATCGTGCAGAGCGGTCACAATGCCCTCCACACCTATTTGTTTCAACATGGCAAGCGTTATCTTATCGTTCTTGCCAAACCATCTCCATGTTCTTTCCATATAGTTGTTAATTCAGAGTGTTTTTTCTTTTCCAAAAGCACCTTTCTATGCGCAGCCAAAATTAATAAAAAAAATCCACCGGCCCGTCAGGGTCGGTGGATTTTTTTATTCAGAGTGGCGATTACTCACCCTTCTCCATCTTTGCTTTCAGTGCAGCAAGAGCGTCGATGTCGCCAAGAGTGGTGCTGGCTGCCACGTTGTTAATCGTGGGAGTATCATCCTTCTTCTCTTTGCCACCGGCCTTGCGGGGAGCCTTGCGCTCGTCCTTGCCCTCCTCGAAGGTGCGGCTGTGCGACAGAATGATGCGCTTGGTCTCTTTCACAAACTCAATCACCTTGAAGTCGAGCTCCTCACCCTGCTGGGCCTGGCTGCCGTCTTCCTTCACAAGGTGCTTCGGAGTGGCAAAGCCCTCACCGCCCTCGTTCAGAGCTATCACGGCACCCTTGTCCATCATCTCGGTAATCTTACCTCTGTGGATGCTGCCGGGAGTGTAAAGAGTCTCATAGGTGTCCCAAGGATTGTCCTCGAGCTGCTTGTGGCCAAGGCTCAGACGACGGTTCTCCTTGTCTATCTCAAGAACCACCACGTCGATAGGAGCACCAATCTGGGTGAACTCTGAGGGATGCTTCACCTTCTTAGTCCAGCTCAGGTCGCTGATGTGAATCAGACCGTCGACACCCTCTTCCAACTCAACGAAAATACCGAAGTTGGTGAAGTTGCGCACTTTGGCGGTATGGCGGCTGCCAAGAGGATATTTCACCTCGATAGCCTCCCAAGGATCTTCCTTCAGCTGCTTGATACCAAGGCTCATCTTGCGCTCCTCGCGGTCCAAGGTCAGAATCACGGCCTCTACCTCGTCGCCCACATGCATGAAGTCCTGAGCGCTGCGCAGATGCTGGCTCCAGCTCATCTCCGATACGTGAATCAGACCTTCCACACCCGGAGCTATCTCTACAAATGCACCGTAGTCGGCTATCACAACCACCTTGCCCTTCACGTGGTCGCCCACCTTCAGGTTCGGATCCAGAGCCTCCCAAGGATGCGGGGTCAGCTGCTTCAGACCAAGGGCAATGCGCTTCTTCTCGTTGTCGAAGTCGAGAATCACCACATTGATCTTCTGGTCAAGCTCCACTACCTCATGAGGATCGCTCACGCGGCCCCATGACAGGTCGGTGATGTGGACGAGTCCGTCAACACCGCCCAGGTCAACAAACACACCGTATGAGGTGATGTTCTTGACGGTACCCTCAAGAATCTGACCCTTCTCGAGCTTGCTGATAATCTCTTTCTTCTGGGCTTCGAGCTCGGCCTCGATGAGGGCCTTGTGCGAAACCACCACGTTGCGGAACTCCTGGTTGATCTTCACAACCTTGAACTCCATGGTCTTGTTTACGAATACATCGTAGTCGCGTATGGGATGAACGTCAATCTGACTGCCCGGAAGGAAGGCCTCAATACCAAACACATCTACAATCATACCGCCCTTCGTGCGGCACTTGATGAAGCCCTGGATCACTTCCTCGTTCTCCAAAGCGGCATTCACACGCTCCCAGCTCTTGCTCAAGCGGGCCTTCTTGTGCGACAGAATCAGCTGACCTTTCTTGTCTTCCTGATTTTCAACGTATACCTCTACAACGTCACCTACCTTCAGGTCGGGATTGTAACGGAATTCGCTGGCTGCGATGATACCATCGCTCTTGTAACCGATGTTCACCACCACTTCCTTCTTGTCGATGGAGATGACTTTGCCGTCAACTACTTGGTGCTCACTTACCTTGTTCAGGGTCTCGTCGTAAGCTTTCTCAAGTTCGGCTTTGCTGACGGAACTGATACCGCCATTCTCAAACTCGTCCCAATTGAAGTCGTCGAGTGGCTGTACATTTTTAAAGTTTGACATAAATGTTAATTAAAAAGTTAAAATTAATAAAGTTAGACTTTATGGTGTGTAAATCGGCCGCAAAATTACTGCTTTTCCCGCAAATAAACGAATTTTTATGCCTCTATTTTCCCCTTTTATTAAATAATGTGCTTTTTTTAGCCTTTTTTTATAAAAAAATTTGCACCTAATCTTCCTTTTCACTATATTTGTGCTCTATAGGTCAGTGATTTAACCACAATATTAACCATTTTAGTTTTTATAATCAGTACTAACCCTTTAATGTAGAGAAAACATGAGAAAAATTTTGTTTGGAATCGTTGCTATGATGGGCTTCTTCATGATGTGGAGCTGCTCGGAAAGCGCACCCACACTTGTAGGAGAGTGGCAGAATGACTCGGTGATAGCCGAGAAGGGCAATAACATCAGCATGAGCTGGAAAATGCATCTCAAGGCCGACGGAACCATGGACAACAAGATCTCTGCCGAAATGAACGGCGAGGAAGAGGGATTCAAAATCCACTTCCCCTTCGGCATGAGCTTCTCCGGCACATGGAAGGCCGACGACAAGGAACTGACCATGGTGGTCGACTCCGCTTCCTTCAAGCCCGAATTCGTGGCCGACAGCTTGAAAATCGAAGCCAAAGACAAAGAAACAGAGGCCATGCTGGGCATGCTGAAGACGAAGATGACCCAGATGCTCGAAAAACAGATGAGCGACCCCAACGGCGATTTCTTCAAGGGCCTGAAGAAGGAGAGCGACACGCTCACCTATGAGCTCACCGCCAATGAACTGAAACTCGTTTCGAAGACAGACAGCACCGGCACACCGCAGGTGTTCAAGCGCGTCAAGAAGTAAAAAAAGCTTTTCCATTACGATAATAGCCAGCTGCATCGTCGCAGCTGGCTATTATCGTATTCAGGCGGTCACATCACCGACCCTCATACCACTTGCGCAGCACCTCGAAGGCCAACTTCTTCTTGCCTTCGTCGCTCACCACACCCTTGCGGTTGTAGTAGTCTTGTATGCCGGGAAGTACACGACGGGGCGAACGGAAGTCTTTCAGTATCCAGGGGGTAGTGCCGGCCAGACCGTCTATCTTCTCCAGCATGCGCAGGTTCTCCTCATACAGATTGGCCTGGAACTCCTCGGTCCAGCGCTGGTTCACAGCTCCATGGTAGCCCTCCTTGGCGCCTCCGCCAAACTCGCTGATTATCACGGGTTTATTGTAGGGTATCTCCCAAGTCATCTTGGCGGCGTCGTGCACGTCGCGGTACCAGCCTATATATTCGTTGAAGCTCACCACGTCTACATATTCGTTCATGTTGTCGTTCAGCCGGTTGTGGTAGTTCGACGCCGAGGTCACCTCCATCGCCATGCTGATGAGCCGCGTGTTGTCCATCCCGCGGGCGTAGGTGGCCAAACGGCTCAGAAAACGGTCGCGGTCAGCGGAGTGGGGCGTCTCGTTGGCTATGCTCCAGATAATCACATTGGCGCGGTTGTGGTCGCGCAGTATCATGTCGTGTAGCTGCTGCCGGGCGTTGTCGTAGGTGTGCTCGTTGGTCCAGGCAATGGTCCAGTAGCAGGGTATCTCCGACCATACCATGATGCCCATGCGCTCCGCCTCGCGCACCATGTATTCATTGTGGGGATAGTGGGCCAGGCGAACAAAATTGCAGCCCAGCTCCTTGGCCCAGCCCAGCAGGGTGCGAGCGTCGTCGGTGCTGTTGGCCCTGCCGCCGCCGTGTGACTTCTCCTCGTGTATGCTGATGCCTTTCAGATAGATGGGCTTGCCGTTCAGCAGTATCTCCTTGCCGCGAGTGGCAATGGTGCGGAATCCCACCTCGTCGGTTATCGTCTCGCCGTTGCAGGTCACCGTGGTGGCGTATAGCTTCGGCTGGTCGGGCGTCCACAGTTGGGGGCGCGCTTTTATCGTCGTGCTCACCGTGCCGGCGGCGTCGGTGGTCAGCGTGCGCTTTATCTTCAGCTCGGGTATGCTCAGCGTCACCGTCTCACCGGCTTTCTGCCTGTTCAGGCGGGCGGTGAAGAGCAACAGCCTAGGGTTGGCATCGGCCAACTGCAGGGTGTAGTCTTCCACATAGGTCTCGGGCACTTCCACAAGGGTCACGTCGCGGGTGATGCCGCCGTAGTTCCACCAGTCGAATATCAGGGTGGGCACATTCTCGGCCTTTCGCTTGTTGTCCACTTTCACCACCACGAAATTGTTCCCGTCGTGCAGCAAGGTCGTCACATCGAAGCAGAATCCGGTGAAACCGCCCTCGTGCCGGCCCGCTTTCTTACCGTTCACATACACCACGGCTTCATAGTTCACGGCACCGAAGTGCAGAAGGGCACGCTTCCCGATTTGCTTTTCGTAGTGGAAGTCGCGTTTCAGCCATACGCAGCCTTCGTAGAAGAAGAGGCGCGGGTCTTGCGTGTTCCAGTCGCCTGGCACCCGCATCGTCTCGGACTTGTCGAAGTCATATTCTATCAGGTCCTCAGGACGTTGTGGCTTCGCATTCAGAAAAAAGCCCCATCGGTTCTCCTTCATGCGGTAGTCGTAGTAGCCCTCTTCCTGCACGTCGACGATATACTGCCAGTCGCCGTTCAGCGTCATGCCCTGACGGCCGGGCACATTCCCTATCAGGGGGATCTGTATCCTCTCGTCGGTCTTCATCGCTAATGCATTCTCACCGGTCTTCATCGCATGGGCTTTGCTGCTGGTAGTCAGCAGTGTGAGCATAGCCAGGATGCCCCACACCTTCGTCAAAAATCTTTTCATATCTTCTTTATTATTAGTTATATCTTTTTCTGCAAAATTAGTGCATTCTTCTGAATAATCAAAATTTTTGAT
>ONMI01000076.1 GCA_900318915.1 uncultured Prevotellaceae bacterium
ATAATCAATACCTCCTAATTATATTTTAGTTTAACGTTTTTTGTTTGCCTTGGCCTTGCGGCCTCAGCCGGGCTGTCTGCAGCGGCCATTCAAGCTGTGCTTTTGTGGTGTCCGCTTGCTTTCAGCTCTCACTCAATAAGTTGCAAGTTTTGTGCCAAGGCTTTTTTGAGACAAAATGTCTCCTTTTCGTGACAAAAAGGCTCATTCTTGATGGGCCTCCTGCCTAATCCTCACGGTCAGCATTTCCTCATGCTTCCTGCCTTTCGTGTATTACAACATTTTACCTCGCGAAGATAAGGCGGACAGGAATTGAAAACGACGTGCGGAGCGGAAGTCAAATGAAAATTGACATGCGGAACTGAAGTCATATGCGCCATCCCGCCAAACTTTTATACACAAAGTGTATAACCAAAATTGTTGTGAAAAATTCCACTCAAAAGGCATTGCAGTCTGATGAAAAATGTATATTTTTGCAGGCGATTTTCCAAATGACAATCTAATAACAACAGCAATGCAGAGACAAATAATCGACATGTTAGCAGGATTGAACATTCCGGGCGCACAGTGCCCTGAATGCAATGTCTATATGCTTACGTCAGGCATTGCTTCCACACGCGGCACACGCGCAAATGGACCAAGACTCCCCATGTCGGCACGAGGATGGAACGAACGGTTCCGTCTGTCGGACTGAGACTGACAACACACGAGAATAAAAGTGGCTGGGGAGTTGCAATACTTCCCGGCCACTTCTTTTTTGTGCCGATCACAAACGATGAAAAACGCTGACTTACCACCAGCCCGACTTCTCCTCACCGCTCGGCCTAAGGCACAAACCCAAACTTATCATTTAATCGCGCAGCGATGCGCACAAAAAGAGGAAAAGAAAACTATGTTAGAATTCAAGAAGTATAACTCCATCGAGAACTCCTTCAGCAGGGAGTTCATGGAGCGGGTCGCGGCTGAGATGCCCGCCGACCTGGAGTATGTGGTGCAGGAAAAAGTGCATGGCGCCAACACGAGCTTTCTCTGCGACGGAGAGAGCGTGAGGTTCGCCAAGCGTACGTCCTTGCTGGAGAAGGACGAAAAGTTCTATGACTATCCTGAACTGCTCGAAAGATACCGCGACAGAGTCGTTGCTCTTGCCAAGGAAGAGATGAACAGATATGCCGGCACAAGGAGTGTCAACATCTTCGGTGAGATGTTTGGCGGCACTTATCCCCACAAGGACGTGCAGCCCAACCTCAAAGCGACCGCCATCCAGAAGGGTGTGTTCTACACTCCTGAGCATGAGTTCTATGGCTTCGACATCTTTCTCGTCGGTGACGAGGGCGGCAGATATCTGCCGGTGGACGAGGTGAACGGACTCTTCGAGAAGCACGGCTTCTTCTATGCCAGGACACTGTTTAAGGGCACGCTTTCCGAATGCCTGAGGCATCCGAACGCCTTCCAGAGCAAGATAGCCGAATGGCTCGGTCTTCCCGCCATCGACGACAACATCTGCGAGGGCATCGTCATCAGGCCAGTCGTGCCGATGTATCTGAGGAATGGCAGCCGTGTGCTCATCAAGAGCAAGAACGAGCGGTTTGCAGAAAAGAAGGGCGTCAGAAAACGCGTCAAGCAGTTTGCCGAGCCTGTTCCCTACAGCGAGGCCCTGAAAGTGCTGGTCACCGAGGTGGAGGTCTATGTCACCGAACAGCGACTGGCCAACGTGGTGAGCCACATAGGCGAGGTGCATGTGCCCAAGGACTTCGGCAAGATCATGGGTCTGTTCTCCAAGGACGTGCTAGACGACTTCCTGAAGGAACATGGCGGCGAATATGGCAGCCTTGAGAAGAGCGAGCAGAAACTGCTCAACAAGGAGCTGAACAATATCTCCACCGCTCTCGTGAAGAAGGTCTATATGAGCCAGGCCTACATACTCAATGAATAATACAGCAACCGGCTCTCTCCGTGCTCCAGAAGGGGCATTGAGAGGGTTATATAAACAACAAAACAAAGCTATGAGAATACAGTACATGAGTGATCTGCACATGGAGTTTGAGGAAAACTGCAGATATATTAAGCAATGCGGCTTTCCCGTCACGGGAGAGGTGCTCGTGCTGGCAGGAGACATTTTCTACCTGAAGAACAAGGTTCCGCCAATGGGAAATTTCTGGAAATGGGCATCCAAAAATTACAAACAGGTGCTGATAGTACCAGGAAACCATGACTACTACGGCCATTACGACGTGATGGAGCGTGGCATGCAATGGTCGTGGATGATCAAGGAGAATGTTGAATATTACCAGAACCAGGTCGTGAGAATTGACGATACAGACTTCATTCTCAGCACGTTGTGGTCACATATCCCTCCACAAGATGAATATGCTGTTTCGCACGGGTTGAACGACTTCTATCAGACTGAATACGAAGGACATCGGCTGACGGTGGCGGACTACAACCAGATGCACCGCTTCTGCCTGGACTTCATTCAAAAAAGTGTCGCGGAGAGCACGGCGAAGAAGATTGTGGTGGTGACCCATCATTTGCCGACGTTGCAAGTGGTGGCACTGCAGCACAAAGGATCGCCCATCAACAGCGCGTTCGCCACGGAGTTGGGCGACTTCATTGCCGGCAGCCGAATCGACTGCTGGATATACGGTCACTCACACACCAACATCGACACGCAGATTGGGAACACCAAAATCGTTTGCAATCAGCTAGGTTATGTTTTCCTGCGGGAGCATTTGGATAACTGGTTCAGTCACGTCCAGATGATTGATATTTAAGGAAAGATGTGATTCTAGGCAAAGCGTTGAAACAATAATTGAAAGGGCAGGTCCTCAATGACCGCCGATTATGAGGGCGAGGGGGAGCACGGCTCCCTGTTGAGAACGTGGGGACAACACCACGACAGGGGACATTTCCTTTCTCGTTTACTTGATTTCCTGCAAATTGTTTGCATATCTCAAGGATTTTTCTGAAATTTGTAACGAAGTTGCGCATATCTACGATAATAGTACTTAATAGTTTGGAGACCACTAAGTTACTAAAAATCAATGATATGTGTAACTTTTTCATAAAAATATTTTTCAAATTTAATTCAACCAACGGGTAAAAATCATTTTTATCTTTAATGAGGAACGCGAATTGCCATGAATTATTCACGTATTTCTCATGAATTCTCGGCGGTGGTCATTTATGAAGGGAAGTTAAGGGGAAGTTAAAGGGACAATTGCATTTATCGACAAGGATTTAAAACTCTGTGCCCCTGTGCCTCTGTGTTCAATAAGAAAATACAAATCCTCTGTGTTCAATCCTAAACAATAATCAAATCCTTTGTAACACGATTTTTACACAAACTTTACAGAATTTTTATCTTTCCTTTGACATTATTGTAACCTTTTATTTATCTTTGCACCTTATAAGCCCCGACGGACCATCAGCATGGGAGATAGGGGCGTGTTATAAAGCCTGTGGAGGTAATACCGGCTGCGCCGCCACAGGTGGAATTTGGAAAGCGGCCCCAAACTATACGCTATGAAGAAAATCTTTACTTTTGCAACTGCTTGTCTCTTTGCATTGGCCAGCTATGCCGACAAAGAGGTAACCACAGGTGACGTGACCGACGGCACCTCCTACTATGCCCTGTTCTCTGCCGACGAGGCACTCGACTTCTCGGCCGTGGAGGGCGTGAAGGCCTATGTGGCCGAGAAGGTGTACGCCGACCGCGAGCTGCCCAACGGGCATGTGGTGCAGGAACTGACCGAGGTGAAGTTGACCGAGGTGAGCCAGGTTCCCGCCCATACAGGTGTGATTGTGTGCACCGCTGCCGCAGGCACCTACAGCATTCCTACCGCCAGCGGTGAGGTGGAGGTGGTGGCCAAGAACGACCTCGTGGCCGTGGACGAGCGCGCCGATGCCGCCTGGGTGGCCTTCGACGAGGAAGAGGAAATCTACGACCTCCCCTTCGTGCTGGCAGAGAAGAACGGCGTTTTCGGCTTCGTTCCCATCGCCGATTACAATTCTTTCGACGAGGAGACGGGATGGCTCGTGGAGAACACGTTCTTCGTGGAGCCCGGCACCGCCTACATGCCGATGGACTACTCGCTTGCCACAGGTTACCACCGCCGACGTGACCGACGGCACCTCCTACTATGCCCTGTTCTCCGCCGACGAGGCACTCGACTTCTCGGCCGTGGAGGGCGTGAAGGCTTTTGTGGCCCAGAAGGTGTACACCGACCGCGAGCTGCCCAACGGCCATGTGGTGCAGGAACTGACCGAGGTGAAGTTGACCGAGGTGAGCCAGGTGCCCGCCCATACGGGTGTGATTGTGTGCACTGCCGCCGCAGGTACCTTCAACATACCTACCGCCAGCGGTGAGGTGGAGGCTGTGGAGCAGAACGACCTCGTGGCAGTGGACGAGCGTGCCGATGCCGCCTGGGTGGCCTTCGACGAGGAAGAGGAAATCTACGACCTCCCCTTCGTGCTGGCTGAGAAGAACGGCACTTTCGGCTTCGTTCCCATCGCCGACTACAATTCTTTCGACGAGGAGACGGGATGGCTCGTGGAGAACACGTTCTTCGTGGAGCCCGGCACCGCCTACATGCCGATGGACTACTCGCTTGCCACAGCAGGGCCGCCGGGTATCGAAGGCTGACGCCCAGATGAGAAAGGGCATCTACATCAGTGAGGGCAAGAAAATACTGGTGAAGTAAAAGACAGGAGAACCCATGAAGAAAATACTCTTTCTTTTGCTTTCCATCATGGCCGTAGCCAGTCTGCAGGCCGAAAGTATCGTCACCCTGGGCTACTGCGGCGGCGAGGCCACCGACAAGGGCAGCCTCTCCACCGACGGCAAGAAGTGGGTGAGCGCCGCCATCTACCTGCCCGCCGACATGTTGGGCAGCTACGAGGGATGCCGCATCACCAAACTGCGTGCCGCCCTAGCCTCCAAGGTCAATGTCGACAGCCTGTGCCTCTGGGTGCGCACGTCGCTCAACGGCCCCAATCTGGCAGAAGCCATCATCACCACCAAGACCAACCCGAAGATGGTGAAGGGATGGAACGAGGCCACGCTGGAGACACCTTATACCATAGCGGGCGGCGAGGGACTCTACATCGGCATGAGCTATCGGCAGAAGACCGCCGTGGCCGCCCTCTCGATTGTTGGCTCACCCCTGGCCAATGCCTGCTGGGTGCAGATGGGTAGCGATGAACCCTGGCAGGACATGAGCTCGGCCGGCATACTGAGCGTGGAGGCCATCGCCGAGGGCGAGAACCTGCCCGACTATGACCTGGGACTCATAGCAGCCATCGCCAACCCGCATGTCGACGCGTCTTACACCAAGATGAAGGTGACCGTGGTGAACAACGGGCAGCAGCTGGTGAGCGGATTCACCCTCCTCACACAGTATGAGATGAGCGATGACCAGTATACGAACCACTTCGACGTGCAGTTGGGATGGGGTGAGAAGGCGGAGGTGGAATATCAGATACCCGCCCTCTCGACCGTGAGCTACGGCAACATCATCGTGCGGCTGCAGAGCATCGACGACGGCACCGACCAGACAGACGGCAACAACAGCATACAGGCCAAGTTTGCCCTGGTGAAGAAGGTGCTCATAGAGGAGTTCACCACAGAGCCTTGCGGTAACTGCCCCCGCGTGGCGGGCTATCTGCACAGCGTGCTCGATATGGACCAGTATAAGGACCGCGCCGTGGCGGTGTGTCACCACAGCGGCTACAAGACCGACTGGCTCACCAAATCGTGCGACGAGAAGTTGGCCGCCTTCTTCGGCGTGGGCTATGCCCCGGCCATGATGTTCGACCGCCAGCCGCTGTGGGGCGGTGGACTCTATGGCTGCCCCGAGCTGAACGACATCAAGAACGGCATCGACATCTGCGCCGAGAACCCGGCCCACGTGAGCATCAACTTCAGCGCCACCTATGACAAGGAGACGCGGAAACTGGATGTCACCGTGAGCGGAAAGCGCGACGAACTGCCCGCACAGAACCCCTGCATCACCGTTTACCTGCTGGAGAACGATGTGCCTGCCGTCAACCAGACCAGTGGAGGCAGCAACTTCAAGCACCAGCACGTGATACGCGCCTACAACAGCGACTTCGGTGAACCGCTGAACTGGGAGGGCAACCAATATGAGTATCAGGTGACCTTCGACGTGAGCGACCTGTGGGTGACTGAGAACATGCAGATTGCCGCCTTCGTGGCCAATCATGACAGCGGCAACAACAAGAACTGCACGGTAGACAATGCCGAGATAACAGGATTCCCCCAGGGACAGGACGACGGTGTGCAGGCCGTGAGCAGTGCTGACGTCGTGCGCACGGAGTGCTTCACCCTCGACGGCAGGCGAGCCGATGACGGTCAGCGCGGCATCGTGATTGTGCGGCAGACCAACCGCGACGGCTATGTGCGCACCTACAAGACGGTGAGAAGATAGATTGACGCAATAACCTTTATTAATAAACTAACTATGCGAAAAAGAACCATTACCCATTTCATTGTGGTGGCGGCTCTGCTGTTTGCCTCACTGCCCTCTACGGCGCAGACCATGCGGTCGAAGCTGCAGAAGACAGAGACGAACGGCATCGTCGACCTCACCACGCTGACCCCCTCCTCATCAGAGAGCGAGGGACAGGAAACCTATGGAGAGGGCCTCGTAAGGCGGCTGAAAGCCGAAGGACGGAAGTTGCCCATGCCCGAGGAGAAGCTGCGCCGTATGAAGCGCGGCACCCGCACCTACGTACGCCCCGTGGCGGCCAACGAGAAACCGCTCACCTTCACGGGCATGCTCCAGTACAACGCCATCGGCGAGCGCATGCTGCTCGAGTATGGCTTCTACAAATTCAGCCAGAGCAACGGCTTCGTACGCGAGCCCATGGCAGACGTTGACTTCTGCCTGAACGGCCGCGGTGCCTATTACAACCACAAGCTGCACGGTACGGCCTCCATCGACCTGCCCTATACAGCAACTGGCAGATGGACCTACTGCGAGTGGGACGCTGACACATGGGAGCCCACTGGAAAGCATGGCTCCACCCTCAATGCCAACCTGCTCATCGTCAAGGCGGCCGACTGGGATCCCACCACCGGCATCTGCTACGGATGGAAGGAAGAGAGCTCAAGCAGTTATGTCTTCATGAGGATGGACTATGAGAACATGAACCGCGAGATTATTGCCAGCTCCGACTCGCTGGTGGTGATGCTGGCCGTGAACAGCCAGGGTCAGATGTATGGCGTGACGGAGAACGGAAGTTTCTGCTCCATCGACAAGACCAACGGAAAACTTACCTATATCGGCTCACTCGACTTCAACTTCTACTCCGTGCTCGAGAGCATGACCTTCGACCGCCGCACCGACCGCCTCTATATGGTGGCCAGCGAGGTGGATGAGGAGGCAGAGGAGATGTACGGCAGGCTCTGCGAGGTGGATGTGAACACGGGCCATACCACACTGCTGGCCTATCTGCCTGAGGCAGAGGAGTATACTTGCCTCAACGTGCTTGAGGAGCCAGAAGACGGTGCCCCTGCCAATATCACCGACATGTTCGTGAGCTTCCCCTCCGAGGGAACCGTGGGCGTGGTGAATTTCTCCATTCCTACCACAACAGTTGGCGGACAAACGTTGGAAGGTCCCGTACACTATGTGCTGACCGTGAATGACAACGACGGCAACGCCATCGAGGGCGATGCTCAGCCGGGCGACTTTGTGGCCAAGGTCATCAGCGTAGCAGGCACCGGACGCCAGAAGGTGGTGGTGCAGCTCACAGCCGGTGAGCAGAAGGGCGAGCGCAACGTCTACCTGGGTTGGGTAGGCGAGGACACTCCTATGGCCACCAACGTGAGGCTGAACTACGATGAGGCTTTGGAAACAGCCACGGTGAGCTGGGCCGGCAACATCGGCAAGCACGGCGGTTTCGTGCACGACGCCCTTGCCTACGACGTGTACCGCATGCCCGACAACGTGAAAGTGGCCACCGCCATCAGCGAAACCCAGTTCAGTGAGCAGCTGAAGGATGCCCCCTTCAACGGCTACTACTACAAGGTGATTCCGTTCCGCGGTGAGGAGCAGGGTGAGCAGGGCATATCGAACACCCTGCAGTTCGGACTGCCCTATGAGATTCCCTACATCGACAACTTCGAAGCTGAGGAGGTCGGCAACAAATACACCGTCATCGACACCAACAATGACGGATGCAGCTGGGACTTCATCCACTTTGGTTCGACTGGTGGACGCATGCGCTACAACTACAGCAAGACCAGCAAGGCCGACGACTGGGCGCTGACACCGCCGATGCACCTGGTGCAGGGAGTGGCCTATGAAATCAAGTTCGTGGCCAACAGCGTGAGCTATCCTGAGAAACTCTCGGTGGCCTGCGGCATGGGCACCAATCCCGAAAACTATACCGAACTGATACCCGAGACGGTGGTGAAGACCAATATCAACAACGGTGTGGAGATGTCAGGCGAGATAAAGGTGCAGGAAACCGGCGACTACTACTTCGGATTCCACTGCACCAGCGAGCGGCTGATGAACTCGCTGATGATTGACAATCTGACCATCTCGGCAGGACAGTTGCTCATCACCCCCGACAGCGTGAGAAACCTGAAGCTGACGGCGGCAGAGGACGGTGACCTGGTTGTGACCATCGACTTCGACGCTCCCACGGTGTGCAACGACGGCAATCCGCTGGAGAACATCTCGCGCATCGTGATAACACGCGGCGAGGAGCAGGAGGCTGTAGCCACCCTGACCGATGTGCAGCCCGGCATGCATTGCACCTATGTGGACGAGGATGCCGTGAACGGCATGCTGACCTACAACGTCACTGTGTACAACGAGGCAGGACCAGGTGTCACCGCTTCTGCCTCTGTCTATGTAGGCACCGACGCACCGACCGCTCCTCTGGCAGTGGGACTGGCCGACAATCTCGACGGCTCGGCCACCCTGTCGTGGCAGGCTCCTGTGATTGGCGCGAACCGCGGATATGTGGATGCCGACGAACTGACCTACAACGTCTACAGCGTGGCAAACAACCAGCTGGTGAAGGTGGAAGAGGGCCTTGGTGCCATGAGCTATACCGCCAACGGCATCGAACAGACGGGTCCGCAGGGACAGGTGTTCTACGGTGTGTCGGCCGTAAACGAACTGGGCGAGTCGGCCGTTGCGCTGGCTGCTCCTCTCCTCTATGGTGCACCCTACACACTGCCCTTCATGGAAGGATTCTTCACGGGCGGACTGAAAGGCATATGGGCCACTCGCTCCAACGTATCGGGCACAAGCTGGGCCATGTATACCGGCATGTCGTCTGACGGTGACGACTGTGTGACAGCCGTCGATGCTGAGATGAAGGGCACCGTGGCAACTCTCTCCTCAGGAAAGATTTCGCTGGCAGGCGCAGAGACACCCAAACTGGTGTTTACTGCCTATGGCGACCCCGGCACCCAGAACAAGCTGAAAGTGGCTATCCAGAAGAACGGCGAGCTGCAGGCTGACACGCTGCTTACTGTCGACTACGCCAATATGGAGGAAGAGGACTTCGTCACCTACGCCATCGACCTGTCTGCCTATAAGGATGCCAAGTACATCATCGCCTCTTTCACCGCCGAGCTCAACGACCCGTCGATGCGCTTCGTGGTGCTCGACGATGTCAACTTCCGCAATGTCAACCAGTATGACGTGGCTGTCTATCCGCAGATGCAGCACCGCACCACCGCTGGCCAGAAAGCACGCATGGCACTCACCGTGCACAATGTGGGCGAGAACGAGGCCCAGAACTACAAGGTGGCGCTCTTCGTCAACGGAAAGCAGGTGAGCACACTCGAGAACAATGGAGCAATCGCTCCCTTCGACCGCGCCCGCTTCGAGTATGAATACACGACACAGGTGACCGACCCCGAGAACTCGAAGGTGTGGGCAACTGTGGAATATGAGGCCGACCAGAACACCGCCGACAACACCAGCGAGCAGGAAGACCTTAAGATTATGCCCACGCAGATGGAGGCCGTGACCGACCTCACCGCCACCTCTGCCGACAGCAAGTCGGTGCTGCAATGGACGCCGGTGAGCGGCAAGCATGAGGTGACCGAGAGCTTCGAGTGCTATGACAGTTTCGTGAAGTCATTCGGCGAGTGGGGCAACTACGATCAGGACCGCACTGCCACTGCCGGCATCAACGGTATCTGGTGGCCAGGGGCCGGAGAGCGCCAGGCTTTCCTCACCTTCAACTTCCGCGACGCGGGCGTGAGCGAGGAACTCATGAGGGCACATCCTGAGTTTGAGGCCAACAGCGGAACGCAGTTCCTGGCTTGCTTCAAGGCACTGAATGCCCCGGGCAACAAGAACAACGACTGGCTGGTATCGCCTGAGCTGAACGGCGAGGAGCAGACGGTCACCATCTATGTGCAGAGCCTGGCCGGTGTATGGAACGAGACCTTCGAGGTGCTCTACAGCACTACGGGCAATCAGGTGACTGACTTCGCCAGCGAGAACTGCATCGATGAGTTTGAGGCTCCGAAGAATTACTTCGGACGCTTCCGTGTGAACCTTCCCGCCGGTGCCAAGTATTTTGCCATTCACTGCAACTCGCAGAACGGCGGCATCATGATGGTAGACGACATCAGCTATGTGGGCAAGCAGCTCACACTGAAGGGCTACAACATCTATTGTGACGGCGTGCTGGTGGCCACTGCTGAGGCAGGAGCCAGCACTTTCGAGCACAGCACCGCCGGAATGGAGACGGGTCTGCACACCTATCATGTGACGGCTCTCTACGAAGAGGGTGAGTCGGCTCTGAGCAACGCTGCTCCCGTGGCCGTGATTGACGCCATCCATGAGATGAACGGACAGTTGGCCAAAGTTTACGGACGTCAGGGCAGGATAGAGATTGCCGATGCCAAGGGAATGCCCGTGGCCATCTACACCCTTGCCGGTCAATTGGTATACCGTGGCAGTGGAAATGCCTCCGTATCAGTGGCCGCAGGACAATACTTGGTGGTGGTAAACGGCGCAACCACCAACATAGCTGTGAAGTAAGACGCTTCTTATACCAATAAAAGATGGAGGGCTGCACATTTTGACGTGCAGCCCTCTTCTTGGATATGCTTGAATGATAATTTCTTACAAGGATGTCTCTTCGCTTCTTGTCACATCGGCTTCTCTCACTTGGCCCGTGCAAGGCGGTACAGGTCGGGCACGAGGAGAATGAGCGAGGTGGTGCTCATGATGATACGCAACTATGCAAAGCAGCCGCCAGGGCTCTTCGCAAGGATGGCTGCCAAAGTGGCTGCCTTTACTATGTTGCAGTATTTCAATCTTCTCAATCATAAGCCTATAGGGCAAGTTAAGTATGCTTTATTTTAATTCATCCAACAGGTTTATTATACTTTGTTATACTCAATATTTCATCGTCAGAATAACAGGTAACACTCTTTACCTTTACCAGACAAATCACTGTTTTCAAGATCATTTTTCTCTGTTTTCTGGTATTTTGAGAATTCATTATTGCAAGAACACAATATTAATAAAAACACTAAGGAAGCATATAGGAAAATTGTTCTTATTTTCATAACTTTTATATTTTAAACATTCTATTTTCGTTTTCAGGGTTAGTTCCGCAAAGATATGAAATTTTTCAAAACGAATAAATATTTATTGATTTTTTTGGAGGGGATAGCGCGTAGAGGCGAGCGTTCATGGAACATGCCATAAATGGAACTCTCCATCATGAACATAAAAGGGGTTCACTATTTCGAATAACATCCTTGGCAATACACAATATTTCTGCGACATCTCTTGGGGTGATTTCTTCTTTACTGCCGAAAAGCCAATATGCAAGAAAAGAGTCATCGAAGTTGACCTCGATGTCTTGTCTGTCTACTTTTACTCGAATCCTGCTTGGAGCTCCATTTGTGCGGATACCCGAGTGATCTAAGGGGTGTTCTACAAAACCATCATTCGTCGGTTCAAAATCGTCTCCTCACTCAATAAAATCCGATTCCTTTCATTTGGAGCTGCATCACAGGGGGTCATAGACAAATTGTGAGCATATAAATCTTGACGGGCCTCATGCCTAATCCTCACGGTCAGCATTTCCTCATGCTTCCTGCCTCTGGGTATGTACAACATTTTACCTCGCGAAGCTAAGGCGGACTGGAAATGCGTCAAGTACCGGCCTCAGCCTATTTGCGTGATATTCCACCGGCAGCCTTCCACAGTTTTCGGTTGAAAACTGGGTATTCCGGATGAATATCACGCAAATTCCTTGTCTTCATTTCCCTTCCGTCCGCCTTTTGGCTGCGATGTAAAAAGTTTATACCCGACGGCATACAGCCAATAAAAAAAACTGCCCATGAGGGGCAAGGCAAAAAGTAAAAAGTTTACCCCTCTGGCTCCAGTCAATAAAAAAACTTTCACCCCCACATCGCTATGATTAAGTTCGCCCTCCATACATACATACCCAACCGCTACCTTAAGTGGGCTACATTTGAGGAACTCGAGACTGCCACGTGTTGTTATCAATCCGTGCATGATGCCAACCGTGGAGCTGCCGAAGCTGGAGCCTCGTGAGGGGCATCCCGAGGACAAAAAACCAAGCGAGGAGATGCTGGCGGGCTATAAGAGGTATGAGGACGGCGTGAATCATGGATTCTACAACCATAGCCCGAAAATTATTGGTCTGTTTGCCAAGAATGACGAATTGCTTGGAACAAAATATAAGAAACCATTCAAGACATACTATGATAATGCACGCCTAATTCCCGGAGGACATCACGGTAATCCAGAGGCTATACCCGCTGTTGTTCAAGCCATCAAGGATGTCATGAAGCCTATCCTATACATTGATATGGACAATGTGTTGGCAGATTTTGGTGGATATGTGAAACACTCTTTGGATGAGGTTCTGAAGCGAGAAACCGAAGATCTAGACGAGATTCCAGGCATCTTTGCCCAATTCCCTGTGGTAAAAGGAGCTAAAGAGGCACTTGCCGAATTGCAGGAGAAATTTGAGTTGTACATACTCACCACGTCTCCATGGAATAATCCTACAGCCCTGCAGGATAAGCATAACTGGCTGAAATTGCACTTCGGTAAAATGTTTCATAAGCATGTCATCTTTACACATCAGAAGAATCTGTGCATCCGGCCAAAGGCCTGGCTTGTAGACGACCGCCCCAATCACGGAGCCTATCTCTTTGGAGATCATTGGCTACACTTTGGAAAGGACGGCAAATACAAGACATGGGAGGATGTAAAAGTGTACTTACTGGAGCATCATCGTTGATGCCATGAAGTTCTGCCTCTCGAAGAAGTATGAACAGAGTGAGGAGTTCCGTCTTTCCCTCTCGCAGACAAAGGGCTTGTTCATCGTTGAGGATCAGTCTTCCTTCCCAAAGAAGACAGCAGACACGTGGGGCGTGAAACGGATCGACGACAACTACGTTGGACCGAACCTTTTGGGTCGTTTGCTGATGGAGCTGCGTGATGGCCACATGGCCTATTCTCTTCCTGACAACGCATTGAAGTTTATAGATTTTCTTAACCTATCTGAAAGATCAACATAGGTGAGGATGATGGGAAAAACTAAAAATCTTCGCTTCGTTAACAATTGTTAAGACGAAAAATTCTTTATTCTCAAATATTTTACCTACCTTCGCATTGCCAAATTTTAGGGGGGGTGTCTGGGGGCACCAAAGACCCTTTTCAAGCCAAAAACGGAATGGCACACACTCTAAATTTTCGAGTACACGAAGCCTCGTGCAGACATGAAAAGTCAGTGTAATCGAAAGAAGAGGATGAGCTCTCCACCTAGTTGGGTATGCTCATCGGAAAGAGTTCTTTGAAGATTTGAATGTATCAAGAGACAGCCAAGAGCTGCTCCAACCAGCGAGCATAATCGCAACGGTGGGAAAATGATACGAATTAAAGGTCTAACAAACCGATTAATTAAAAATGATTATGACATTATTTCTATTTTTTGTGATCAATGTGCTGTGTGGGGGTTCAAAAACCTTCGCACTAGATTCTCTCGCTCGTTGTCCTAAGACAACGCTCTCTATCCCTTTGGTTTTCTGAGGGGAAACAATCTACCTTATCGAGGTTCCAAACCTGACAAACCAAGAAGGCCTTCGGTCTTCATGACGGTTTCTCTTGCACTCCATTTCGGAGTATTCAACTTACTATTATACAAATCTTCAAATTAAATTAATAACTCCATGGTGACAATCGAGATTAACGGACATCGAATTACCCTCAACAACATTGACCCATTATGCATTCTAATCTTACTCGGCGACAAGGTGGACAAGAAAATCGTCAACGACATCGTAACAGCGAACTTCTCCATAGTGGTGAGACCATCGGAGAACCCCAAATTCACGACGAAGGAGGGTGACTACACCATCGTCATCCGCAAGGACGACGGTGAGGAGATTGAACTCGACATGCCGCACCGTGGGGCAAAAATGCTCTATGTGCTCACACTCATGTGTCAGAAGGTGGTGGGTGGACTGCCCAACAAATACTTCACTAACAGTAGGGCTGCCGCAGCCATCATAGCACTCTACGATAAGCTCTACCGCTCTGGTGGTAGTCAATGGGTAGATAAGTGTGCATCCAAGAACCACAACCTCTCCACTTTCCGCACCCATGCGAAGAATGCTGTGGAGGATAACAAGGCCTTGGACAACATGCTCCGATACTGGTGTGGCTTCGAGGACGAGAAGCGAGCCGTCGGAAAAAAAAAACTACAGCTCAGAAGGATACGCATCCCCAACGACCGCATTATCTTCGAGGACGCAGCCAATAGCCGTGTCTCCTTCGAGGAAATCATGGAACAGTTGCCGCCATTTGAGGAGTTGTTCGTTTACAGAAACAAGATTGCAGAGCGCATCAAGCAACTACGCTTACAGAAGGCGGCAGACAACTTCTCCCATAGCTGAACCACTACAAAAGGGTAGGGGAGGATACCCTTCTTCCCCTACGGCTTCTTATACCTATATAAAACCACTCCAATTTATCCTTTTGTGGTAATTTCGCTGTCCCATAAACAAGATAGACAATAACACAAATATAAATCCTCTTTCCCCCCCCAAGCATATATCTTATCATCATTTTAAAAACTACAGAAATGGGAAAAAAGCAATTTGACAACAATCGTAACCAAGGAAATCATTCCTGTAACATCCAACATGAAGAGGGTGATCAGTACCTGAAAAATGACGGTGAAGTATACACTTTAGTCTATGGCACTGAGTGCCGTGTGTGTGAGCTTGTTTGGGAAGCCTTTAATGAAGAGATTCCAGAAGGGTATACGGTTTCTCACATTGACGGTAACAAACTGAACAATAGGCTCGATAATCTTGAACTGGAGAGATTGTAATATCTCTCTAATCCATTCTTTATGAATATCTCGTTACCCAAAGGCCGTATTGCAAGTAAGATTAAAACCAAATCAAAACATATCACCCATGCGCAACATCATCTTAGGTCAAGAAGAAGTATATACCGCTAACTCCAACGTTTGGTCTTTCAAGAGAGTGAGGGACATCATCAACGGCATCAACCTTAGGTTGAGCAATATGGCTGGTGGCTTCCCTTTCGAGTTCAACGGAACAACATGGGCAGACAGCGAACGGCTGTACCTCTGCGGTGAGTTCTCTGACTACACCGTCAAACACCGAGTCATCCAACAAGAACTGCTCGACTCCAAAAGCGGATATGCGGCCAAGAGGTTTGTAAAGGCTCGTTTTCGTAAGGAGGTGAGGGAGGACTTCTCTTCTTTCCGACTTCAGTGGATGCTCTTTTGCGTATGGCAAAAATGCAAGGGAAACCAAGACTTCCGAGAACTGCTACTGAGAATTCCCAAGGAAGTAACACTGGTGGAAAACACCACTACGGACAAGTGGGAAAGCGCGGTGATATGGGGGTGCAAGAACCAAGAGTTGCACAACAAGCGAGTGAATCTTGAGATGGATCTTACCAAACGACATCAAGGCCTGAGCCAAAGTGAAATGGACACGCTCATCAACCTCGAGACCAACAAAATCAACGACGTCGGTGAGTGGCGAGGACAGAACAACATCGGCAAAATCCTCATGATCTGCCGTGACTGCATCGCCAACGGCACAGAGCCACCCATAGACTACGAACTGCTGCGCAACGCCAATATCCATATCCTTGGGAAAAAACTCACGTTCTAACAACTTCCGATGCCGCTAGTACAACTTCTGAAGTCATACCGTCTCTGCGGTCAGTTTCCTGCCGTAAAATCATCGGCAGAAGGAGGATGAAGGGGCAACTTCTGAAGAAGCCTTGCTCTCCTCGGGTCGGAATGTACCTACCCGCTCATTGTAATAATCTGCCCATAGGCGTGCGTATTGCACCAGCGACTCATCGACAGAAGCATGTCACACTCCTTTCCTTCCCTCTTGAACCGTATCATTTTTTTAATTTTATCCTTGACGTTCTCATCATCGACGGTAGCGTCAAGCAACTCCTTTCCCTCATGAGTCTGCAACCAACAGATAACCGTATCTTCACCATCAGTGGCCAGTTGATTGAAACCAGTTCACAGCTTCGCCCTGGCATTTATATTCAGAACGGACGCAAGTTCATCATCAAATGATAAGAACAAGCTCCTCTCCCCTTTCAAAAGCTTGGAGAGGGGCTTTGTTGTCGTTTATTTGTTCGCCCTGAACTCTGCAGGTCTCATCCCAGTCTCACGCTTGAAGAACTTGGAGAAGAACGAGGGATTGGGAAAATTCAAGGATTCAGCAATCTGCCAGACAGGCAGGTCGCTGTATTTCAGTTGGAGTTTGGCCTGCTGGATAATGTGGCGGTGAATCCACTGCATGACCGTCTGTCCGCTGACTTCCCGGATGACGGCTCCGAGATGGTTGGGTGTCAGGCAGAGACGGTCAGCATAGAAGGCGATGGCGTGTTCACGAGCGGCACACTCGTTGACAAGAACGGTAAAGCGATGAAAAATATCCTTCTTACGGCTGATGGGACGACGCTTTTTTTCTGCGTTTTCTTTATTGTGTATAAGATGGAGTTCGGAGAAAAGCGACGTTTGCAAAGCCCGGACAGAGGGAAGTGACAGGGGCTGGCGGTTGACAGTATGCCAGAGCAAGTGGAAATACTCGTCGGTGAGCAGCCAGTCATCAACATCAAGGTGGAATGCCGTACTTTCCTTGAAAAGAGCCTCTTTGGGTAACTCCCGATAGGAGAAAGTCTGGATGTCGAACTCATCGTCCATCTCTTCAATCTCAAATACGGAGTCGGCTGGCACAACAAGCAGCATACTTGCCTGTAAGTCGTGCGGTTCCATATTGATAATGCTGTGGGCATGACCTGAAAGGACGCGCATCACGCGACCGTCATCCACCCGATAGGGCTGGCCTTTCTGGAGAAACTGCTTGCCAAACTTGCGGGCACTCATGGCCATGAATAAATCATCGCCTACATACTCGCCGTGGTCATCACCAGCCAGGTGTTCTACCGCCCTCAAAGTGAGATTTTCTATCTTTTTTGCCATAAATTCCCGAATTTCATTCGCCTACCCGTAGCATTTCGTTGAATCGGAACATTTCTGCCGTTAATATGATAACGCGAGGATGGGAAAAACATTGTAATTTTGCATCAGAAAACTTTAAAATAGTAAAAATTATGGCAAACGTAAAAGAACTGATGATTCGCAAGCCGTCGCTGAAGTATCGCGATGTAAGGAACTACGAGGGGGAGTATTACGACTGGGCAGCAGGGGAGCACCTGCTGAAGAAAGGGACGAGCGTCCATAAACTGTTCCACCCGCTGGAGCATGACATCCGCTTCATCAAGGATGAGCAGGTGCCTCTGAGAGACGGAGTGAAGATTCTGACTGACGTGTATCTGCCAACCGATTCAGACGAGCCGCTGCCCGCCATCATCGCCTGGAGCCCCTACGGCAAGAATTCGGGCAATGCCGACCGCTTTAAGAACCTCTTCGGACTGCTGGGACTCGATCAGAAGCGCATGAGTGGCTTGCAGAAGTTTGAGGGACCAGATCCCGACTTCTGGTGCGCCAACGGCTATGCCACTGTCTATCCCCCGACCTCGTGGAGTGGGTGGCCCGTCAGCCGTGGTGCAACGGCAAGGTGGCCATGAGCGGCACGTCGTACCTGAGTTTCTCGCAGTGGTTCATTGCTGCCGAACGGCCCGAGCATCTGGTGTGCACACAGGTGACGGAGGCACTGACTGACGGCTACCGCGACATGTGCCTCGTGGGCGGCATGCCCGACTATGTGTTTACAGAGGGCATTCAGAACAACCACGAGGGCTTCGGGCTGCGAGAGGACGTGGCCGAGGAAAGCCGCCAGTACCCCTTTGCCAACCATCCGCTGTGGCAGGACAAGATTGCCCGCGTGTGGGACATCGAGATTCCAATACTCGTGGTAGCATCGTACTCGAACGTGCTGCATACCGACGGAACCTTCCGCGCCTGGCGGCAGTTGGGCTCAAAAGAAAAGTGGCTGCGCATCCACGACAACCTGGAGTGGCAGGACTACTACGAGCCGAAATATGTGGAGGAACGCCTGCGCTTCTTCGACTATTATATGAAAGGCATCGACAACGGCTGGAAGGACACCCCGACCGTGCGCTACTGTCTGCACGACATGGAGGGCGGCAACAAG
>ONMI01000078.1 GCA_900318915.1 uncultured Prevotellaceae bacterium
GCCACCAGCATGGAGCAAGTGCACAGGAGTGCGGTGCCCGCCGGCAGCCATGAGCGGCAAAACTTGGACAATTGTTTTTTCATCATATCAGTAGTTTTTAACTGTTATCGATTTTTCTGCAAAATTAGCCTATAAGTGTCCTTATATATAATAAAATGCCTTTTGTATAAGCCGTATAAGCGTTATACAAAATAATCTTCGCTGAAAATCAACGACTTAACGAAAAGGCACCCTATATCCGTGTATAACGGTAATATAGGGTGCCATTCGTGAAAAAGGAGGAAAGACCTACTGCGCTTTGTTATTTAACGTAGCCATAATGTCTCCAATAATTCAACAACAGAGCCAATTCAAGAGAAGGATAAACATGGTCTCCACACATATATCGATGGGTGCTATCAGTGTACTTGGGATCATAAGTAACTGTAATGGTAAAACCACTCTTTCCGTAGAAATCCTTCATTTTCGCAGTATAAATTGTTACATTATACTTTGAATATTGAGGAACCCATTCTTCAACTTCATAATCCTCTATTACATCATCCATAGCTAATGCTTCGAGAACAGACAAGTCTTCATAGCCATCGTAGCTAGAACCGTATGTTTCATAGTGTCCCCCACTTTCATATTCACGAGTTGAAGTACTCTCACTTATGTTTTCCACATAATCCCGAATATTGTCTGGAGTCAAATCATCCAGTGATCTTTTCTTTTTCGAAGAAGAGCTGGCAGTCGCCTTATTCTTGTTTTTAGTCTCTTCCTGTTTTTTGAGGACATCGATTCTATTAAGAACTTTATCATAATTATGACCTATATTCTCAGCAACAGACTTGTCAATAATTTCACTGGACAGCAACAGCACTGCCATTTCATCTTTCATAGAATTGATGTTTAATTGCAAGGTTCTCCAAGAGCTGTAATATGGTTCAGACGTACATTTTTTTAATTCATCCCAAACAGTAATGGCCAGAGCTTGGGTAACAGCTTTTTCACCAAAATAATCTTCTTCATATCTCGATAAGAAATTAAAGACATCTTTAGAATAATCCTTAGCATCGAAACTTTTTCCGCCTTTTTCAATAGATTGCTTCAACAACTGATAACACTCATCTATCCTCTGAGCATCTTTTCTAAAGAAATCCGCTTTGTATCTTGCGAAATAAAAAGAATATGAGTCAGGAAATTTCTTTTGGATATCTACAATCGTCTCATAAGATTTTTCATTCGATAAACGGGAGTTCAACATTTTCCCAATCTCGCCTTCCAAATCCGGTTGATTCTTTGCCAATTTTGCCAACTCATCAATTGAGAAGTTTTGCCCTTCATCAAATCCCAATATTTTTCCTGTCTTATTGATTTTTACTCTAACATCACCTTTGGTAACAACAGCTATTCCCCCTGAGAACGGCTTCACATCTTTGTAAATAGGCTTTATAACAGTTTTTCCGGAAGAGTCAACGAATCCATATTGGTTGCCGACCTTGACCCATAACATGCCATCCGAAACATTTCCAAATGAATTGGAATTATTTCTCAAATATTTGTTCACGAAATAAGTATTCTTGGCTTCAGAGGGATTGTAACTATTGTAAACAAATTCTCCCGTGGGAAGACCATCCTGGAAATTGCCCCTAAATGCGTAATAAGTACTACCTTCTGTGAAGAAGCCTACACCAGAGCCGTTGATTTTTCCGTTGACCACCTGTCCGGACCATGACACGTTGGACTTTTCAGCAAGCATATTATCTCCGTTTCCGGTATAGAAAAACATATTGCCCTTAGATGCCATATCGTTTATTCTGACCCCATTGGTCATATTCTCGAGGATATAGCCTGTGTATTCTCCTTTAGGCAAGAACTCAAAAGTTGCTATCGTATTGTCAACATCGCCAAAACGGACCATACTTTTTTCGGAAGTATTCCCAATTATCCAACCATTACTTTTACAGAAACCAGTAAATTCGGACAATCGGTACATTTTGTTCTTATTGTTTTCAAAACGATAGAACTGCATAGGAGGCCTTCCTTGGGCCATCACCTTTCGGAACACCTTTTCTTGTGCAATACACGATAGTTGTGCAAATGCCAGCACAAGTGTCAGAAACAGTCTCATAGAACAAAAATCTAATTACCAACTATAGATAAGTCCTGCATTAACATTCCAATTAACATCAATCAAATCCAACTTGATCTTGTCATTAGACTCGATTTTCTTTCCACCCCAACCTCTTTTTGCAGTTGCTCCCACAAAAATACCAAATTTATTGCTGATATAGAACTTCAGTCTGGCTTTGGCTGCTAAATCAAAGAAGAGATTATGTATTGGAGTTCCATGAATATAGCTGCCTCCCACACCCACATACACTGGCAACTGAACTCTTTTATTACGTCCAAAAAGGGTAAAGCCATAATACTGGGTAAGAGAATAGACACTCAAATCTTCGAACGTTGGAGGAGCAATGGTAAAATGCTCATCAATTTCAGAATAATCAAACGTCTTGGTGAGGAAAGATACCTCCGTCTCGGAAATATGACCGCCAAATTGTTTTTCCAGACTCAATGAGCCTCCAAAACCACTTTTATAAAAATATTTTGCCTTATCGACTTTTGAATCTTCCAATGACATTTTCATATAGCCACCGGTATAAGGAGAGAATGAGGCAATAATACTTGTAGCTCTACCTTTTTTGTCTTGGGCCGAAAGGGACATTACACCAAAACACAAAAACACAAACAAAAATAAAAGACCTTGTTTCATAATATTAATTATTAGTGATTAATTTTTCAATTTAACGCAAATATAGTTATACTTTGTTAGAAAACCATTCTGTATATAAAAAAAACGAAACAAATAACATAATTTAACAGTTTGGCTTGATAGAGCAAGGAGGGAATCCTGAAGATAAACGACCATCACTTCACAACCGATCATCTTGCCAAGATACACTCCCAAGCTGAAAGCCATGAAGACGGGAACTCTAAGTTTGACGCGATTCTTTCTGTCTGACAAAAATAAGGAGATTAATCATACCGTGGTAATACAATTCAGGGAGACAGATATTGTGATTGTTCATTCTATCAAATACCTATCACCCTGATTAAAAATATACTGAGTTTCCCCCACAGATTGGAGTCTTAGGGCTATTTTTTGAGGAAATCGGCCGTTCGGCGGGGTGAATAGAGTTCCCACAGCGATGCGATGGTCCATCCCGGTGCGAAGATATCGTTGTAGAAACCCTTACCGTTTTTGCCATAATCCCAATGCGTGTGCTGCACCACCTCAGGATTGAATCCCGGCACGCCGATGCCGCAGAGCCGTTGGGGTGTGGGCAGGAGCTGGCAGAGCGAAGTATGGATTACATCCGCCATGGCAGAGAACCGCTTTTCGCCCATTTCCTGTGCGAGCCACTTCACGATATGATGCAGTTCGAACACGAAGACATCGATATGGTTGTTTTCCACTGACACATTGCTCCATCCGCGGCTTTTGAATCCGAGATCGCCGAGCATCTGTCCCTGTGCGAAGGGCACATCCCAGAGATAATACCATGACAGGGCGAAATAAGCCGCCTGCTTGCAGAGGTCGACATAATGCTGGCGCACCTTCCCCTTGGAGACCATGGCCAGGTAGTAAGTGGCCGTGACCGCACTGATGGCTGCCTCCTTGTCCTCGCAGTTGGCATCGAGGGTAGACGAGAAATAGTCGCTCTTGGAGATGATATTCTTCTCGAGGTATTCGACCGAAAGTTTAGCCGCCTTGAGCAAGCTCTTGTCTTTAAAGAACTTATAGCCCATAACGAGGGTGGAAGTGGCACTCGGTGTGGAACCGCCCGAGGGGTCTACCTGCGAGCCGTCGTCGCGGTATTTGCGCGGGAAGTGTCCATCGGCCTCTTGGAGGGCCACCATCTCGGTGAGTAGCGTGCGCATTTTCTGTTCCCACTCCTTGTGCTGCCGACCGTGCCGGCGCTCATAGTCGAGATAATGGAGCACGGCATAGACCGCCTCCGACTGTTCACGAATGCTGTGCACGATGTCGGCATCGGCCGGTATGCCCCCTGTGATGTGCATATCCTCCTTGAAGAAGCCCCTGGCTGTAAAACCATGCTGCAGCCAACTGTCGAAGATAGCCTGTCCCATCTCCACGAGCCGTCTCTCGCCCGTGGCCTCGCCATACTCCAAGGCATTGAAAGCATTGAGAAGCACTCTGCCGCAGAATCCCAGCTGCACATGGTCGACGGGCAGGCAGTCGTCGCAGCGGATGCTGATGCCCGAGTGGTACTTGAGCGGATACTTATCGACATAAGCCTGACGGAAGTAATTGGCCAGCTGCGCCTTCACCTCATCGGGCGAGTAGAGCGGCGTCATAGGTTCCGGCTTTAGGCTGTCGAAGCAATACGTCCACGTATCCGCCACGAACTGGCCGAAATCAGCCTCGTTGGTCTCGCGTATGAACCACGAGAGGGTGATGCGCTCCCCCTTCTCCAGTTTGGCGAAAGCCGTGATGGGATTGACGAGGGTTAGTTTGCGTATATACCGTTTTGGCGACTCCACGAAGGGATATCCGAAGGTAAGGCTTGCGCGGCCGTCCGCATTGTCGAATCCGAGGTAGCCCAAGGAGCACTTACCGCCCAGGATGACCTCTCCCTCCTGATGGGTGAGCAGCGCATCGTTCTGCGGTCCGTCGAGTTTTCTCATGACCGAAAGCCCTTTTCCCGTTTGTGTATCGTAGACGCCGGTGAGGGGAGCCGAGAGCCGGTCTTCGCGGAAGTTCCAGCTATTGGAAGTGTGGAACGACGGTGCCTCACGGGGCGAGCGCAGGTTTTTATGGTACCAGAAGCCCGGCAAGTAGAACTCGCACTGGTCGGTCTTGAAGTCAGTAGCCGCCATGGCTCCGATGTTGAAGTAGACCTTCTCCTGCGCTGCGATGGTGAGTGTGAGCTGTGAGCCTCCCTCCACCGGCACACACTTCTCGGTGATGGAGAGCGGCAGGGCGGCGTCGGCCACCAGCTGTCCGCCCTTGCTTTTCAGCGGGTAAGTGACGGCTGGATTGCCCGGATTTTTAAGAGCCACCTGATAAGTCAGGTCAGCGGCAGCGGCCCTTTGCAGGGACATGGAGGAAATGAAAAATAAAAGATTAAAGATTAAAAATGAAAAATTAATATTAGGAAACATTGGAAGAGATTAAAGATTAAAGATTAAAAATGAAAAATTAAGATGAGGAAATGAGAACATTGAAGATTAAAGATGAGAAAATCAGAAGCGGGTGCGCTCCACTCCCTCGCGGGTGATTTTGACCGGGAGGATAAAGCCGTTGTCATCGAAATAGAGGCGGTCGATACACGTCTGGCGCGAGTTTGCCGCTGTTTCGGTGAGCGGGCGCCGGTGATAGACGATGTACCACTCGTCAGCGCCGCGGCCTTTTACCACCGAGTGGTGTCCGGCCCCCTTGGCCACCTCCGGGTCCTGCTCCAGGATCTTGCCGATGCGGCGGAACGGTCCGAGCGGCGAGTCGCTGATAGCGTAGCTCACACAGTAGTTGGACAGTCCCCATCCCCCTTCGCTCCACATGAAGTAATACTTGCCCCGATGCTTGAGCATGAAGGGTCCCTCGACATACTGTTCGGGTGTGACCTCCTTGTACAGTTCGCCGTCGCCGAAGGGCACGATGCTGAGCAAGTCGTCGGCCATTCGCACCACATTGCAGTGTCCCCATCCGCCATAATACATATAATACTGCCCGTCGTCGTCGCGGAAGACGAACTGGTCGATGGGCTGCGCACCATTGACAATCTGCGAGATGAGCGGGTGTCCGAGCGCATCCTTATACGGTCCCTGCGGTTTTTTGCTCACCGCCACGCCGATGCCCCCGACCTCACCCTCGTGCACATCGTTGGCCGAGAAGAAGAGGTAATACAGGCCATTCTTTCTGACCACCGCCGGCGCCCACATGGCCCTTTTGGCCCACGACACCTGTTCGCTGGAGAGCACCTTGGGGTGTTTCTTCCACTTCACGAGGTCGCGCGAGGAGAAAGCGTCGAAGAAGAGCTGCTTGTCATACTCGGCCGAGAAGGTAGGAAAAATCCAGCATTTATGGTCGAAGACCACCGCCTCAGGATCAGCATACCATCCCGGAAAGACCGGATTGCCACTACGGCGATGCTGCGCAGGGCACATAGCGGCCCCACACAGCATCATCACCATCAAAAACAAACGAAAGAACCTTTGTATCATCTTATTACAATTTTGCTATTCTTACTGACATAGACGCCCGGCTGCCGGGGCGTGCCGGCCCGAAAGCCCGCAATGGAGCACCACGCCTGTTGCTGCGCGGGGGCGAGCGTGCGCTGCGAGATGCCGTCATCGCCGATGAAGGCCAACTGCAGTTTGTCGACATAAGGGGCCCATCCCGTATCGCACCCCAGGGCAATGAGATTGGTGCCCGCCTTCAAGGTCACCTCCAAGCGCTTGGTCATGGCCGTGGCAGCCGTCCATCCCCCCGTGCTCTCGAAAGCCGCATTCTGCTTGGCTCCGTTGTTCACCCTAACATACATCTGCCTGTTCTGCGCCGTGCAATACGTGACGAGCAGTTCATAGCGTCCCCCCACCGGCACATCTACCCGGAACGACGCCATGTTGTCGGCCCCGTTGCCGATATGCGTGAGCAAACGGCCGCCCGACGCATCAGCATCGCGTGCGATGGTGACCTGTCCCGTGGTGGCGGCAAACTCCGCCTCGAGCACCTCCGGCACCGGTGCCAGGAAAGACAGCTCGACCCTTTTCATTTCGGGCAAGGCAGGATTTGCGCTGAAGAGCAGCGAGTTGGCTCCCTGCTGCAAGGTGAGGAAGAGCGGCCGTCGCTCCATGGCCCCCTCCGAAGCCCCGAAGACGGTCGGTACCGCCTCCGCGTCGTTGGCAGCCACATAGACCGTCCGGTTTTCCGTCGCCGTGTAGAACACATCGGCCCTGTAGTGACCCGCCTGCGGCACCTCGCACTGCCACGACACCGACTCTGTGCCCCACTCCATCGCCCCGTCTCTATCGAGAACGGTTTTTACTGCCTGCGGCTCGAGCACCTTGGAGAACGCAATCTTGTCGATGTGTGGCGCTGCTCCGTTGGGATTGGTCAGGATGCAGGTGAAGGCGCCCCCGGTGAGTTGCACTTTGAGCGTGGCCTTGCCCTCGTCGGCGATATTGTCCCACGTGGAGACGCTTGGGCAAGTGAGTGTATATTTCTTGTTACCTATTGAGATTTGCAGATTGCGCGACTGGAAAGAGAGGAAATAGACATCGAGCAGATACTCGCCCCCCTCGGCCACCTCGCAGTTGAAGCGCAGCATGCCGTTGCCGTTGTCGAGTCCCGACACATACTTGCCCCCCGTCTTGGGGTCCGTCTGCACGGCGGCGCTGCCCGTGCGCTGCGCCTCCTCCGCCTCGTAGACCACCGGCACGCCCACCCGTTGCTGCAGCGGTACGGCACAAGCCGCGGAGAGCGCAGTCGTAGCCCCGAAGGCAGAGCCCGGCTTGGTATAGTCGACACTGCCGAAGAATCCATTCTCGGCTGCTTTGGTGAGCCATGCCGAGTGGCCGTAACCCTGCGAATTGACATTATTGAACGCATGGAAGGCATTGTCGATGAGCCAGTCCTGGTATTCCGGGTCGTCGAACTGGCAGGCATAGAGCCCCGCATAGCGCATCAGGATGCCCTTGAAACCCTGGAAGTCGCCGTCGGCGTTCTGGCACACCCGCACGATGCCGTCGCTGTTGCAGAGTGCCGTCTTGGCATAGGCGATGATGCGCGAGGCATCCGTCTTGTACTGCTCGTCGCCATAATGCCGGTAGAGCAGCAGCGCGGCGCCCAGCATAGTGCCCTGGTTGTAAGTCGAAGCCCACGTGTTGCGGTCCTTCACAGTGACATCGTCGGGATTGAACACCACGCTGTCGTAGACTTTTCCCGTGTACGGCTCAAAGAGATACGAGCGCTGGTTGGCATAAAGTTCGCGTGCCTTCTCGAAGTACGACACATCGCCCGAGCCGAGTGCTATGTAGCAAGCCGCCACCTCTGCCGGTCCGTTGATGCACGAGTTGGCCCCGTTTCTGTCGCCGGTATGTTCCGCCCACCGTAGCAGTCCCACATAGCCGAGGTACGCCCTGTCCCAGATGAGGTCGAAATTACGTTTGGCATCATTGAGATAGCTCATTTTTCCCGTGAGCAGATAGGCCCTTGCGGCGGCTATAATCATCCACATCACATCGTCGTTGAAATCGTAGCCATACCAGTCGTATCCCGCCACGGCGGCCCCTCCGTCCCAGTTGGCCCCCACATGGTAGCGCATATAGTCGTAGCATCCCTCGAAGACAGCGAGGAAGCGTCGGTCGCCGGTCGCCTCATAGCAGTCGAGCACCGCCTCGAGCGTCTCCGCCTCGTTCCATCCCCCATTGACGAAGGTGCGGTAGCCCTGACCCTTGTCCTGCAGGTAATGCTCGAGGAAAGCGTCGAGCATCCGTTGGCGCGCCGCCTCGTTGAACTGCGGGAGCGGCTCCACCTCGACGAAGTGCCACACGGAGCCGTTGCCCAACCTCGGCTGCTGTCCGTCGATTGTGGCGGTTACCCCCAGGTAAGACTCCTGCGCCAGGTTGTACACATTATCCTCCTCATCCACCGGTTCAAGCGTCCACGGTGCCGGCAGGTCAGTCTGCACGAGCAAGTTGTCTTTGGTGGAGAGATATCCGCCGGTATAGACATTTCTGAGCGCCATGGTTCCATCGTCGAGAGCGAGCACCGTCCACTGCTGTGCCGGCACCTGCGTCTCTGTCCACACCACGACGGGTGTGTCGGGCATACGGGCCGCATTTTTCACGAAGAGCGAAGCACGGCTGTTGGCATCCGGTACGATTCGGTAGGTTTTACCCGGTTCGACGGCGGCACCTACCACGGCGGGCAGTGCGGTGAGCAATAGCGCAGCAAGCAATTTTCTCATGACAAATAGAGGATTAGCAGTTTTTCTTTTTGCAAAGATAGGCAGAAAGGAGCACATGGCCCCATTCAAAAGGAATTGTATAAGCCAATTTGGCTGTGTATAAAAGGCTAAAGTCTGATAATCAGCAGGTTGGAAGATTCGCAGAGAATGGATTGTATAAGGGAAATATTGGGTGATTTCATTTATATTGCAGCCAAATTAATAAACCCTAATCGGTCATTAGGCCGACATTCTTTATGTTCTTATGGATTTTCTGTCTAATGAATGCCATTCCTGCATTTCTTTTGACACCTTGCACACATCAACAAATACAGAACTGACATCATTCCTAATGACCGATTAGGGATAAACTGATAAAATTGTTGGGTTATGAAAAAGACTGATTCTATTTTCAATGCCCCCCCTAGAACTGGGAGACATCCAGATGCAGACCGACACGCAGATGCTTGGCGAAGTGACTGTGAAAGGGCAGATGCCAACACACAAGATGTGGGTAATTCTATCAAAAAACCGCAGATAGCACTACGGTAACCCCTAAAAAAAGTCGGTTACCGAAGTGAAATAATGCATTTTTCCTTTTATTACCAATAATAATTATTATCTTTGCACTACTAAAAACATATCGAGAATGGAGAACAAGAATATAATGGTAGGCAGACGTCAAGAGTCTGCACTCTTGCAGGAAATAATCAGTTCCCCCAAAGCTGAGTTGGTTGCCATATATGGACGTAGGCGAATCGGTAAAACTTTCCTTATTGATAAGACTTTTGATGCGAAATATGATTTCTATGCAACAGGTATCTATGAAGGAACTCGCAAGGAACAACTCACCAATTTCGCTAACCAGCTGGGAAACTATGCTAAGAAAAAATATAAAGTACCCAAGGATTGGATGTCTGCATTTCTCATGCTACGTGAGTATATAGAGACATTGCTTGACAAGGAACGTATAGATATCTTCATCGACGAACTCCCATGGTTTGATACTCCCCGTTCCCGTTTCCTTAGAGCTTTTGATTTGTTCTGGAATGGCTGGGCATCGAAACATGACAATATTAAATTAATAGTTTGTGGTTCGGCAACTACCTGGATGACCAACAAGCTGCTTGGCGATAAGGGTGGACTGCATAATCGGGTAACAAAGCAAATCTATCTGCGTCCATTCAATCTAAGTGAAACAGAGGATTTCGTGAAATCTCGAGGTTTCGATTTATCCCGTCAGTCTATCATTGAGACCTATATGGCTGTTGGTGGAACACCATATTACCTTGATATGATGAGTAGAAAATTGAGCGTAGCTCAGAACATAGACGCCTTGTTCTTTTCAGAGAATGCGCCCCTGCAGAAAGAGTATAACTTCCTTTATAAGTCACTTTTTAAAGAGTCACGCCTCTATCGGCGAGTTGTTGAAGTGCTCTCAAAGCAGATGAAAGGTTTAACACGACAGGATTTGATTAAGGAAATCGGAGTGGAAGACAGTGGATATTTCTCAGATGTTCTCGAAGATTTGTGTAATTGTGATTTCATCCGTAGCTACAATGCTTTTGGAAAGTCAGAGCGTGATGTGATGTATCAACTTACCGACCTTTATTCTTTATTCTATCTCCGTTTCGTTAAGAACTATCATGGAGGTGACGAACACTACTGGAGTCATCTTGGACAGGATATTTCCAGTTGGGAGGGTTATGCTTTTGAGCAAGTCTGCTTGCACCATATTCCTCAAATCAAGCATAAGTTGGGCATAAGCGGTATCCTGACCAATGTTTGTTCATGGTCGTGTAAACCATATATTGGAAAGGACGGTGAAGAACACAAGGGTGCCCAGATAGACCTGATCATTGACCGTGGTGATAAGACCATCAACCTTTGTGAGATGAAATTCACTAACAAGCCCTTTGCAATTTCTACAGAATATGCACAACGGCTGTTGGAACGGCGTGACACTTTCCGCGAGGTTACTGGTACTAATAAATCCCTTCAATTGACAATGGTCACTTCTTCGGGTTTAGTGCACAATGCCGGATGGCAAAGTATCAATAATGAGGTTGATGTTGATGACCTCTTCCATGCATAGTACACATAACAAGTCTCTATCAAAAAACACTCTATTCATTTGCATTTTTGTTCATCATTTTGTATCTTTGGCGCGTTAAAACGACAGAATAAGCAAATCAAAAACCATTTATCATGATGAACAAATACAGTTTTACCGTCTTTTTTCTGACGGCTCTTTGCTTAATGACCGCCTGCGGCGGCAAAGGAACCGACGAGGGCAACCCCGAGGCCGACTCACTGCGGATGGAGCTGAGCGACCGTATGGCCGAGATGAGCGAGATGGACCTTTTCCTGGATGCCGTGAACGCCAGTATGGACAGTGTGATTGACATGGACGGGAAGGTGCTGCGCACCCTGGGCGAGAGCAGTGTGTCGCGCAAGCAGCAGATACTCAACAACATAGAAGCCTACAAGCAGATACTTCAGCGACAGCGGGAGCGTCTGGCGTTGCTTGAGGAGAAGCTCAAGGCCAACGGTGACGTGAACGCCAAGAACGAAAAGCTCATGAAGACCATCGGGTCGCTGAAGAAACAGCTTGAGGAGAAAGACAAAGCCATCATAGAGCTGACGCAGGAACTGACCAAGCGCAACTACGACATCAAGACCCTGAAGGGCCATGTGGAAAAGCTCAACACCCAGGTGGCGGAGCTACAGGAAGAGACCAAGCAGCAAGAAGAAGCCCTCGTGACGCAAAGCAACATGATGAATGAAGCCTTCGTGTGTATCGGCTCGAAGAAAGAGCTGAAAGAAGCCGGCCTTCTGAGCGGCGGCACCCTCTTCAAGAAGAGCAAGCTCGACCTCTCGCAAGTGAATGCCTCCGCTTTCCAGAAGATAGACATCCGCCACAGCAAGACCTTCAAGATACCCGGCAAGAAAGTCAGCATTCTGACCCAGATGCCGGCAGGCTCGTACACCATAACAGACAACGGTGACGGCACCAGCACCCTCACCATCACCGACGCCACCCGATTCTGGAGTGTATCCAACTATCTGGTAGTAAGATACTAAAGCCCGTCAACTATGAGAAGAATTGCGACAGCTCTGTTTCTGTTCCTTCTATGCATGAACCTGCTGGCCCAGCAGCGCGAGCACGTGGTGCAGCGCGGTGAGGACTTTGGCACCATAGCCCGTAAATACGGCATCACCGAGCAAGAGCTCATGGCCGCCAATCCCAGCAGCAAAGCCTGCTATGCCGGCCGCAAACTGATTATCCCCCAGCACGGCCAGCCCGTGGAGCGCAAAGTGACCCCACAGCCCCTTGACCTCCAGTTGCTCTCGACCGACGAGCCCATTCTCACCCAAAGCGCCGCGACCACCTACCAAGTGGGCCATGCTTTGTGGAAGGAAGGCAAGTTGGACGAAGCCTTCGCCTACCTCTCCAAGGCTGCTGAAGGCGGAGAGGCCAGAGCCTATTACCCCCTGGGCGAGTGCTACTCGAACAAAGACTCCAAGCTCTACGACCCCGGCAAGGCGTTTGAATGCTTCAGCAAGGCGACCCAGCAAGTGAAGGACAAATACGACGCCGGCTACTGGATGTCGTGCCGCGGCATGGCCCTGCTGTACCGCTATGGATTAAGTGTGAACAAAGACCTGGCCAAAGCCCGTGAATATACCTATGAGTATCTGATTTATACGGATCCCGACGGCCAGAACGACGCCAACAAGCTGATGAGTGCCATTCAGGCGGAAGAAAGAGCCATTGCCGCCCAAGAACTTGCCGAGAAGCGGGAAAGGGCTGCCAAGCTGCTGGCCGAGAAAGAAGAGAAACGGCGGAAACAGGCTGAGGCCGTCAGGGCCAAGAATGCCAAGAATGCCCCCAAGCAAGGAAAAGCCAGCAAGGCAAGCAGCACCACGCAGACAGCCCAAAACCGCCGTGCCCAGGACAAGAACAACATCCCTGGATATACCCAGGTGGCAGGCGGCATTCCCGGTGTAGGCGAGACGAGATATTGGCACAAATCAGGGTCGCTCGGCTATTGTTCGGTATACAGTTTTCAAGACAGCCAGGGCAATGTGCTCTTTTCCATATTTCCCGAACCGGTAGACTTCAACAATCCCTCCTCCACCTACAGGCAGAACGGCTATCGCGACGGATGGATAGTATTTCAAAGGGTGAGGACCGCCTATTCCTATAATTTTCCGAGTTCTTTCCTAAACCCCTATGCCTATACAAATATGAACAACTGCTTGACAATCCGTCTTGTTGACATACCGGGAGAATTCCTCATTTCTACAGACGGGGAGCGAGTGAAGTCAAGAAGCGGCGCCATCTATGACACGCCCATAGACAAAGCGACGGTCAATTCAATCATCACTGCTCAAGAGAATTTCATAGCCCGAGGCATAGCGGCAGGCATCATCCAGCCCCAGAACTTCGAGAGCGAAGTGAGCCGCCAACTGAAAGAAGAGATTGAAGAGATAGACCGCCGACAAGAAGCGCGCCGTAGAGAGGAGATGGATATCGCCGAGAAACGCGCTGAGCTGGGCCGCGGCCATCGCATCATCCGATACAACAGCACGAATGTAGAGTCAACACTTCCCGTAGAATGCAAAATCTGCAAGAAATGGGACAAGCCCCATACCCACCCTATCAACGACGGAAGGCATTGAGATTAAGAAACATCCCGAGGACAGTTCCCCGGGATGTTTCTTTTTAATAGTTGTACGCCTCTTTTTCGATGTTGTTGAACAGCAGCTTAAGCGCTTCGGCACTGGCCCCGTACTCGGCGAACTTTTTGCTGAAAGCACCTTTCAGGGCCGTGCCGGAGAAGACCTCCTTGTAAGGCTGGTTATCGTCGGCCCGTTTTTTGATGACCGCCTTGATGAGTTTGCCCTTGTTCAGGTAGAACCGAAACTCATACTGCTCGTCCTCTACCGACTCATCGGGTGCCCACATCGGGTCGTATCCGTAGACGAACTGCAGTTTCCCCTCGCTGTCGAACAAAAACTCCTCATAGTACTGCCTTGCTGCGAAGTTGTATTTCTTGGTGGCGAAAGTGAGTACATGAGGCGGATAGATGAGGTCCTCATCGCCCTCGCCTTTTTCCTCCCAGTACATATAGACATCCTCTATGTGGCCACCCGAGCCCGGGAGCATCTGTCGAGCCTCCAAATGATAATATTCGGCCCACTCGCCGCCATCATTCATATTGGTGCCCTTATGGGTGTCGATATACTCCTTATACGATTTGTAGCGTTCCCGAATCTGGTCAACGGCATTCTGGCACCATGCCCACTGGCTGCAAGCCAGCAGGGTTATCAATACTATTAACTTCTGTTTCATAGATTTCAGGTTTTAGAGAAGCGGGGTAAACTTCAATCAATACCTTTTCAGGAGATTCATCTTGGACTGCGGTTTCAGCACATCGTTCACCTTTTGGGTCTGTGCCTTGACGGCAGTGGTGAGCGACGCCTTGATATCCTGCGAGGAGACGCCGACGAGGAACTGGTAAGTACCCTCGGCCACCACCCATGCCGATGCGTTCTCATCGAACGAGGCCAGGTCGGCCGTCTTCACCTGCATCGTGACAGTCTGGCTCTCGCCCGGTTTCAGCAGTCGTGTCTTGGCAAACGCTTTCAGTTCCTTGGCCGGCTTGTTGGCCGCCTTGCTGTCGGGAGCGGCCACATAAACCTGCACCACCTCCTTGCCGTCGCGCTCGCCGGTGTTCTTCACCACCACGCTCACCTCGAATCCATCCCCCTTGGGAATCACCTTCGCATCGCTCAGTTCGAACGAGGTGTAGCTCAGTCCGAAGCCGAAGGGATAGCTCACCGGCACCTCAAAGGAGTCGAAATAGCGGTAGCCCACATAGACATCCTCCTCATAGTCGGTGAAGTCGACATTCCTCACGTTGCCCTTCTGTCCCTGCTTGGTCATGTCGATACGCGGGTCCTCGTCGATGGGGAAGTTTTTCGAAGAGTAAGCATCATTGAAGTTTACGGGCCACGTCATGGTGAACTTGCCCGAAGGCGACTGTTTTCCGCTGAGCACATCGACCACGCTGTTGCCGCCTTCCTGTCCTGCCTGCCATGCGCAGAGGATGGCGTCGGGTAGCGCCTTCCAGGAGTCGGTCTCAATCACGCCACCGATATTGAGGAGCACCACCACCTTCTTGCCCGTCTTGTGATAGGCGTCGCACACCTGCTGCAGGAGCGAGCGTTCAGAGTCACTGAGGTTGAAGTCGGCCATTTTTCGGTCGAGGAACTCTCCCGAGACCCTTCCGAGCGTGATGACGGCCACATCGGCGTCGGCAGCCTGCGCCGTCAGTTCATCGGCCGAGAACAGTTTTTCTGCGGGCAGAGCCTGCGGCAGGAAGCTCAGCAACTGAGCGATCTCCGGATTTTTCTTGATGGTCGCCTGCTTTTCGGCCTCCGCCTTCGCCTTACATTCGGCGAGATAGGCATCATAAGCTTTCTTCAGCGGTTCGGAAACGGCATATCCGCCGTTTTTCATGCCATCGAGCAGTGATACCACATAAGCATGGTTTACATTGCCCGACCCTGTACCACCGGCGATGAAGTCATAGGACGTGTTGCCATAGAGCGCCACCTTCTTCACCGCCTCGGCGAAAGGAAGCGCTTTCTCATTCTTCATGAGCACCATGCCCTCGGCGGCCGACTGGCGCGTGACCTGCGCATGCGCCTTCAGGTCAGGTTTGTTGGAATATTTATAGCCCTGATAGCGCGGGCTCTTCTCCACGAGGTTGAAGATGCGCCGCACATTCCGGTCGAGGTCGGCCTCGGCCAGTTTGCCGCTCTTCACCCCTGCCACGATGGAATCGAACTGCTCCGCCTTTCCCGGTTGGAGCATATCGTTGCCGGCCCACATCTGCTTTGCGCCGTCCTTTCCACCGAACCAGTCGGTCATCACGGTGCCCTCATATCCCCACTCATCGCGCAGGATGGTCTCTACGAGGTCCTTGCTTTCGGAGGTATAGATGCCGTTGACGTAGTTGTACGACGTCATCACCGTCCAAGGCTTGGCCTCCTTGATGGCGATTTCGAATCCCTTGAGGTAGATTTCGCGGAGAGCCCGCTGCGAGATGTGCGCATCGGTGTTCATGCGGTTGGTCTCCTGGTTGTTGGCAGCGAAATGCTTGATGCTCGTACCCACCTCATTTTTCTGCACGCCCCGGATATACGCCGCGGCCGTTTTGCCGGCCACCACGGGGTCTTCGGAGTAGTATTCGAAGTTGCGTCCGCAGAGCGGGTTTCGCATGATATTGACGGCCGGAGCCAGCAGCACGTCGGCGCCATACTCCTTCACCTCCTCACCGATGGCGGCTCCCACCTCCTCTACGAGCTGTGTGTTCCATGTAGAGGCGAGCAAGGTGCCGATGGGGAAATGCGTACAGTAGTAAGTAGCCTTGTCGCCCTCTCGGGTGGCATCGATACGAAGTCCGGCGGGTCCGTCGGCCAGCACGATGGCGGGTATGCCGAGCGAATCGAGCGGGAAGGTGGTTCCGGCAGCTCCCGGCACAAGGCTGCGTGTGGCTCCGATGACAGCATCGTCGCCGCTTACGCCCTCCATACCTGTTCCGATGACGAAATGCGCTTTGTCCTCGAGCGACATTTTGGCCAATGTCTCTTCTTGATTAATAGTGTTTTGAAGTTCCTTTTCAGATGTACATCCCCCGGCAATCATTGTTCCGCTGAGGGCATAGATGAGATACTTTTTCATGGTTTTTATATGTGGTTAAGATTATTGGCTTTATTGTTTGGAAAAGTCAAGAAAAACTCAATGGTGCAAATTTAGTCATTTTGCGGTTTGTGAGCAAGAAAAGGAGGAGAAAAATTAATTTTCTCTTCAGTGGTAGTTTCGGGAAAGAGACCGCTCTAGGGGAAAGGACTGCCTAAACTGGTTCAGTAATTAACATACGAAATCGGCCCAAATAAAAATTTGGGCCGATTATTATTAGTACACTTTTTTAGTACACTTTTATCGAAGTGTTTGATGCCACATTAGCTTGCACTTCATATCCATTAGGTATCTCTGCCTTTGAACCGCAAATAAAACATGCTGGCCAGACCACCACAGCAAAAAGAACAACAGATAATACTGTACGGTTTTTCCCAGTCACATAGACATCGCCATTCGTAAGAGGTATCATCTCCCCATTTGGAGTAATCAGCTCGTCAATCTTGATACCTAGGCGCCCTTTAGTTCCCCACCAGGAAGATTTCTTTGCTTCATACACCGTACCATTAACTTCTGTCCCAAAAGGAATAGCGGTAACACCCTCAACATTGATGTCACGACTGACTCGGAAAGCAACTTTCTGCCCTACTTTTACATCGGCAGCTTTCGTCGAATTTACAATTCGCAACGGCACAGGCGTTCCAGCCTTTACCATTACCTCTTTCTGTGCGAATGTAGCCATTGAGAACAGGCACAGAAATAGACTCAATAGTAACTTTTTCATATAGTTTTGAAAAGTTATGCCAGTTAGACACCCAGATACAGGCAGTTAATTAAAAATGATTTCCTTGAGCTACAAAAGAAAAGCGGGGTATCTAGCTTTCGCTTGTTCACCGTTGAGGCCTTAGGAAACCTGTGTATATGAACAGAGCTGAATTTGATACCCACGCCGATGGCATATAATTGTACATCCGTAAGTGTGCTTGAGGCTGCACTAGCCTCAGCACACTATCAGATTGTAGCATATACCACAAACGTAGCATCTACCTCTGCTTTGTCTCTGACATACACGTCCGAAGTTCCTAAGTTCCAACGGTCAAAAACAAGCGTTAGCAAACGCATTTTCAATATGTAGTTGCTCCCTCTAAATAGCCACACCAACGTTTTTGAAGTCAGACTGGCCTAAGTAAGCTTTTGCAAAAGTACAAATTATTCTCGAATAAATGATACATTTTCAGGAAAAAAATGCATAAAGAGTTATGTTTGTCTGTTAAGCATTCGGTTGTAAGCCTCCACCTCCTGTTTTATGTGCTGTTTGATAGCCTGCCATTCCACGTTCTCAAACATATAGGGCATGGGGTGCGGGTCGGCATCACCAAAATAAGCCATACTTAACAGTGCACGGAACTCTGATCCATCCTTATATTTTTGTAGATAAAATTGCAACAGTTCACTGAAAGAGAAATGTTTTAAAAGGTAGTAAATGTCGATGAAATCTTTCTTCGTCCCTCGTCCAATAATGGCATTTACCTTCATAGCCGCAATGTCTTTTGGCGAAGCAAGACGAAGGCCATCCTCGATGAACTGGTCGTCAATCCAATCATAATTATAGTTTACTATATCAACTTTTACCCCATTCAGGAAATAAGCTTTGATGCGCTTACTATGACCACCAATCACGACTTTCTCAACACGTTTCCTCAATGCATCGGTCAGTTCGTCCACATCCTCCGTCGTCTCACCGAAGAAGTCAAGATCAACGGAACGGCGATGACCATATTGCAGGGCGAGTGAGGTCCCCCCCACCAACCGCATGTTCTCCAACTCAGGCATCTGCATGAGTGTCCTTAGGAGTTCCAGGGTGTCGGGCAGGATTGTCTGAAATGATAGCATCGGTATTCCTCTTCTTGGGTATGCGAGATGGTACAGATGAAGGCTAAGCAAACGGGATTAAGAGAACGCATTTCCTTACACACCTCGACGATACGGTCAAGACCATAATAATGGTTGATGAGCAGCCAGTCGTTCATCTGACCATACTCCAGCACTCGCTGGATGATATAGCCTTGACTCTCGTCCATCTGCAAATCAGACGGATTGGCATCCCAAAACAAATTGGGAGAAAAAAGCATGATACACTCCTTGCTACTCATAAGTCGGGTTAAGGAATACAAATTTCATACTACTTTTGTTTATTTCAATAACGTTTTTGGTACGACTTTATTGCTTTTGAATGTATTTATTTACTTCGTAGCGTTTATAATAGGAGAAAAATCAAATATTCGGAAACTATAGGTTTGGAGTGTATGCGGGAAAAGGAAGGAAGAAGCTATTCCTCCCAAACTATCAAATCCCTATCGAGGGGGATGTAGTACTGCCCGCCACGCTCCCCCTTTATGATGTAGTTGTTGGCAAGATGCTCGTCGAATTTCTCCACGAACGCCTTTCTTATGCGGGCGATGTTCTCGTTGAGCGCATTGCCCAGAGGATTGACCACCTTGGTAATGGTGAGATTGAGTCTGGCTTCGTCGGTATTTGGCCGCAGCTGCTTGTAGATATTGAGGAGTTCGGTGTAATAATCCTGCATGTGCTTGTAGACAATACCTTCGGGATAGCGCAGGTACAGGAAATAGATGGCTTTGGGCAAAGCCCCCATTTCGATTTCCATGCCATTGTAGTCGGGAAGGGAAATGCGATAGTCGGGAGAGATAACCATGCGTGACAACGGCTCATTTTTGTCAATGAACTCATGTATCGCCATCAGCGAGACCCCTTCAAGTCGGAGTTTCTGAACGGTTCTGCGAAGTTCCCGCAGTACCTTTTCCGTCTCAACCAGGCTTTGCTCCTCGTCTATTTCCTCTTCTGTCTTTTGGGCAGCCTCACTGCCACCAGACACATCGAGGTATTTATCATCATCCAACCCGAAGCGTCTGAGGACACGTCTGAGTATTCCCGCTTTGCCACTGGATGCCTTATGATTACGGCGCGTACTTGTCTTTTCTTCATGAGGCTCTATATAGTCAGAAGGTTCAGCGGACGGACATGACACGGGATCGACACACGCATCGTCCTCCTTCATGCGGCTTCCAAAAGAAGAGGCGACTAATTCGACGGATTGAGCGCGACTGCGTCTTTTTCCCAAAGGATACGCCTCACGTCTCTCCACGACCAGGCGTATCAGCCTTTCGACAGCATTCGATTCAGTGAGGCCTATGTCGAACAGCAGTACTTGCAAGAACTTAGTAACTCCGTCATACCCCACCTTCATCCCCCCAAAGACAAGCGACGGTTTCAGATTCTCCCTTGTGTCATCATCTGCGATGTACGGGACAAACGCATTGCTCCTCACTTCGGTGACGAGGATTTTTTGGGACAGGTAAGGAGCGTAGTAGCGGACCTTAGCTTCAATGTCATGCTCCCTCAGCAAGTACGGCAGGTAGTAGAAGTCCATGCCATTATGGGCAAACATGGATTTCAATTCAACATAATTATTACGGACGAAGTTGTTCGCATCCGTATCATAGCCATTCTCGATGTAAAACACCTGATTGCAATCAGGGCGAAATGGTAAATCTTTGAATAGTAATTCGTTTACAGCCATACTTGATATTTTTTGTGCGCCGGCAGGAAATGACCTTGCCGGCGCAGTTATTGACTTGTTATTTTTTTCCGAACAGCCTGCCCAGAAAGCCTATTCTCTTGGAGGCTTCGGTTGTCGGGGCAGCCTGAGGCCCACCTAGGGGTTCGTAGTCCGGCTTGTTCTGCGGTCCGTCGTGAGGCTCGTTTTGCGGTTCGTCGTCGGTGGCAAAATAGTCATCGGTCTCGGCCATTGAAGCGCTGCCAGATGCCATATCACAGCTCATTTTTGCATAAAACTTGCTTCGACTTCGGCATTCCTTTGCGAACATGGCTTCTGTCTCTGCCGCATTAGCGGAGAAACGGAGAGCGTTTCTTACCCCCATCTCAGCGGCCACTTTCTCCACATCCTGGTCAGCTCCGATGTAGGTGAATGTCCATCCCATCTGACGGAGTTCCTCAACAAGTGACTTTATCTGTTTGCCGCTCCATGTGTGCGATGCATTCTCATAGCCATCGGTGATGATGGTGACAAGGACGCGGTCGCCATGAGAGACCTTCTGCTGTAGTTCGCTGATGCATGTGCCCATCGCATCGTAGAGGGCAGTACATCCGAGCAGCGGATAGTCCTTTCTGGTAATGTTGCGCGCCTCAGCGATAGGCACTGCCGAGTAGATGCGGTTGAGGAAGTTATCGCCGGCGCTGAACGATGCGAGCGAGACATACTGCTTCAGTTCTGGATGTACCTCCTGCGCCATTCGGATGGTGGCAAGAGTTTCGTTTACGCCTGTGAGCGCCTGATTGTAGATGGACTGCATTGACCCTGATGCGTCAAGAATAACGAGGTTGAAAATTTTCTGAGTTTCCATACTTGTATTATTAAAATGTTTGTTTTCTTATCATTTGACGATGCAAAGATACGTTGCCTTCACCGTCAAAGCAAGAAAAAACATTTTGCAAGACTTGCAAAACAGGATGGAGCTTTATCACTTTCACGATTTCGATTTTATAGATGAGCGTGGAAAAAGGAGGTATCAAATCAATATCAGCCTCGCCAAAGCCCAGGTTGTAGGGGATGAAGACAACCCACGTACTGCCCTCCGGCATTTTGGTGAGGGCCTCTTCAAGTCCCTTTATCATGTCAGCTGGTTTGACAGAAGCAGTATGAGATCCATCCTCGATGTCATAGCCCTCAATGCGTCTGCCTTCATACTTAAATTCAACGGTATCGTCAGCCTTCGCTATAGGGCCAGAGCCCTTGTGCACCACCTTATATTGCAATCCACTGGGTAAAGTGATGACACCTGGCTTTTTAGCGTTCTGCAGGAGGAATTTCTTGTTCTTTTGCTTATACACTTCCTGGGTGACCACTACAGAGTCAATAAACGAAGGATCTATAATGTCATCCCAAAAGCTGTCGCCCTGAGCAGAATCATCGGGTGCATAAGTGTTGACAACCGAATCATCCTGACTGCCATTCCCATAGTTGCCCACTTGAGCAGAATCTTCAGGTTCATAATCATTGATTTTTGAGGAAGTTTTTTCTTTTGCCCTGCCTTTTATCTGATTAAATGATTTCAGCAGTTTTTGGTAGGCTTCGTCAGTTGCCTTGTTTTTCGGGGCTCCCATGTATATTGGTTTTTCACGGATTTCCTCGAGGTAAAAGGTCACGAGGTATCCATCTTTGCTATTAACAATACTGATAAAGCCTGGAGTAGGAGTTCCTTTGGTGTAAAGCTCCAGTTTTTGGGAAGAAGTGGGTGGTTTTTTCCCCTCTTCCAGTGAAATTGTTATGCTTAAAATATTCCATTCAGCGGCATAAAAGTCGCGCCATTCATCACCGAACCATGTCCAATTCCATTGCATGGTTTGGGGATTAATTGACATATTTCCCATTTCCAGAATGTCGTTATCATGTGTAATTCTTACAGGAAAAGTGCAGATTTGCGCAAAGGCATTGAAAGACAATAGCAGCAGTGCGAGGGTAAATAATAATTTTCTCATGGTTGTATAGTTATTGTTTTTTCCAAGAATGATATTGACGGTATCCGTTACGTCGAACATATTGGCGAAGGGGCTGTTGATGCCGCCACCCCTACTTCACCACCACCTTCTTGCGGTCGCAACAAAAATACAAATATTATCAGAATAAACAGAGACTTTTCTGCAAAAAGTAAAATAATCCCCAAAC
>ONMI01000085.1 GCA_900318915.1 uncultured Prevotellaceae bacterium
ACTCTTGGATTTCGGCAAACAGCGAAGCTGAAGAGAAGCAGATGTCTGTCAATAAGGCCGTGCAGGAGGCGAAAGAAAAAGCGGAGCAGGAAATCAATACACTATCTCGACTGAAAGCTCAAATCGACAACACCAATCTTTCGCAAGAAGAACGAAACAACCTCCTGTCAAAAGTCAGGGCGGATTATGACATCTATTTAAATTACTTGGGCGTCGAGATTAAAACTGTTGACGATCTTGCAAGACATTACGACGCACTGACAAAAGTCATGAAGCAACGTTTCGCCTATCAGGAAAGGGAAGAATACAAAAAGACCGTGATGGCAGGCGAGGACGGAAGCCGGATGAACCGCCGCATGATAGGCGCACAACTTATAAAACAAGCAAAAGCAGAAGGCGTCACACTCGATCTTGAAACACTGCAAAGTTATATCCTCGAAGGTTGGAGCGGGAGAGGCGTTGATGTGGAAGGCGTAAGGAAATTGACAGGATTGGGAAAGTCTAAAAAGCGCGGCGACGCAGCCGGGTTGTTGATAGACTTCATTTCCGCTGTCACAAAAGAAGCCAATGAAGAGAGAGACATTGACGCTGCATTCGCTTCCGAAATAGGCGATTTCGACTACGATAAATATTTGCGCACACAAGTCAAGGGAGACTTCACTCTTAAACCCGACAAGGAGGCCATCAAGGCCGCTAATGCCGCCGCCCGTGAGGAAAAGCGCCGTCAGAAGGAGATGGAGCGCCAGCGCAAGAAGGAGCTGCAAGACCAACTGAAACAAGCAGAGCAGGAGTCTGATGCCATTATCGCCAAGATTGAGGAGTGGTATCGTCTGCAAGAGACCTTTATTGAGGATGCCGTGGCCGACAACAAACTCACACGCGACTACGCCGATGCTTATCTCCGCACACTAAAGATGTCAAAGAACCAGACGCTCGCCAACGCCCGGAAGTCCATCGCAGGAAAGATGAACAAGGAGGACTGGGACAAATATATCGGTCCCGAACTGGAGCGGATGATGGCCGACCAGGGCGAATGGAGCACCGAATTGGCCGGCGACATCATGAAGGCCAACCTGCAAGCCATCTATAACCTGTTGGCAAGATTCAACGGCAGCGCCGAAGTAATGGGACTGAAGTCAACGGCATCATTCGACCGCATCATGAAAAATGCCGCCGGCAACGAGCGGGAGATTGCCCGTGAACGGGCCAAAATCAAGGAGGAGGTTGACAAAATCCTGCTTGAATACCACTACGTGGAACAGGCCGAGCGGGGTTTCCATTCCGACCTGGTGAGTCTTGGCATCATGGCTGAGACCTACGAGCAGTATGTCAATCGCATGAGGGAGGAAGCCAAGAAAGCTGGCACCACACAGCAGCAAGGCGAGGAAGGTGATTTCGCGTGGAGCATCAGTCTGCCATCTGTCGGCGTGACAGGCAAGCGCCCGGCAACGCCCGAGGAACAACTACTGAAGCAATTCCTGTCCAACGGTGCCAAACCCTACGGCGTAAACATCGAGAATGACCGTGAGTTGTTTGTCTGGCTCAAAAACCTGATGTCTAACTACGACTACGACGAAGAGGACAATATCATGTTTAGCGAGGCCGACTGGGTGAAGGGTTTCCCGCAGCTCAAACAGTGGGTGGAGGACATTGACAAATACAAACCCGACATTCAGAAGTTTTACCTATCCCTCATCAAGTGGGAGGACGAATATTACAACGCAAAAAAGAAAGCCTACGAGCGCGACAAGAAGTTGCAGGAAGACCGTTTCCGTGCTTCGGGCGAGTCCGAGCAGTTTGAGCGTGAGCAGAAGGCGCTCGAAACGCAAAAGAAGTGGCGCACCATCACTGGTACCGAGGCTAACTTTGGTCAGCAATACGGATTGGAGGATGCCATCGCCGAAGATCCTGAAATAGCACGCATCAAACTGCGCATGGAGTGGCGTGCCAAGGAGTTGAAAGATGCACAGGAACGTGGTGCAGCCCAGGAACTCATTAACCAGCGGCAGACTGAGCTTCTTGAAGAGTTTTCCAACCTGGCCACGGCGGTATCGACAGAAATCGCCAACCGCATGGCAAAGATTAAGGAACTGTCCGAACCGGCTGCCACCTTCGCAGAGGAAATCGGCATGAAGATGGGCGATGCGATTTTCAACATGGAAAGCCAGTCGAAGAATTGGAACGAGATTGTCAAGTCAATGATACTCTCCTACTCCACCATGACCATCAAGATGATTGCCGAAAACATGACCAAGAAACTCCAGATGGCTCTTTTCTACAAGCAGATGGAGGCAGGGGAAATCGCCCATCAGACCACCATGCTCGGCATACAGCAAGCGTTCGGAGCTATGCGTGTGGCAGGTGAAGCGGCAACAGGCACGGAAGTCTTGGCCACAAAGACCGCCATGGACTCTGCTGAAGTCACCGAAGAGGTTTCAATGGCTACCATCCTGACATCGTTGGGTATCAGCAAAGGTGCTGCAAAAATCATCGGTTCACTCGGTTGGTGGGGCATCCCGCTCATCGCCGTCATCTCATCGCTGCTAATTGGATTGCTTACATCGGCACTCTCTACTGCCGGAAAGAAAAGCAACGCCTCTTCTTCCGTACCAAAGACCAAGCTCGTCTCCGGCATGTTGACCTACGACGAAGGCAACGTGCAGTCCTATGTGGGCAACGACGGCCATGTATATCGTGCCAGCCGTCAAACCGTCCCGCAGGGCACGTCGCTCATCACGTCGCCTATCGCCACCACCATCAATGGCAATCCGTCCCTCGTGGCAGAGCGTGGTCCCGAAATCGTAATTGGCCGTCGCACCACACGTCAGATCATGATGAACGAGCCTGGCCTGCTACAGCACCTCGCCCAACTCGACCGCCGACATTCCGTCCCCCGCTACCGCACCTACGACGACGGCAACCTGTCCGAGTATGTTGCTGTATCACAGCAACAGCAGTCCCCCAAAAGCGAGACACAGTCCGAGCGCGACGAGCAGATGCGTCAGACCCTCGACACGCTCACCCGCACCGTGGCCATACTGCACCAGCGACTGCAGCAGCCAATCAAGGCCGAAATCAACAAATACGGCACCGGCGGACTGATAGACGAAGTGAAAAGCGGATTGAAGTTCGACCAGCGTTACAACCGATAGCGGCGCACACCGCCATCAGCAAAAAGCAGCGTTACTACTTTTTTGTCTTAAATATGTGAATCCTGGAATGCCCCGCCGTGAGGTTCGGCATTCTTTCAAGAACTCTTCGGGAGGCTAAAAAAGGTCTCCCGGTTTGAAAAAAAGTTTCCTCTCACAGTCACTTTTTAAGCACGGACACCCACGCCCGACACCGAGAGACCAAATGGCTCTTTCGCCGAGCGCGGGTGTTGTTTGTTCCGCGTGACTGTGAGATGCCGCAAAGTTAAGGATATTTTTTCAAACTATCACATGAAACGTATAGAATTAGTAACATTTAACGCTGAATTACTTCAAAAGTTGCAACAAGCGGGTGTTAAAATCGGCGATTGGCAACATGTCGCCATGTATCAGGACTACGAGCGCATGGTCAAGGAGGGACACAAGAAGACCTACATCATGCTGTTTCTCGCCGAGAAATATCACCTGTCTCCACGCACCATCCACACCATATTGCAACACCTTTGCCAAGAGTGCAGCCCACCTGCATCCGTATAGCCGTCCCGGATGTTGCGATATTATCGCAACCTCCCTATCTTTGTCCGTGAAAAGCACTGGCCAGTCGCTTTCATTCGAGAACATCAACACAATCACTAATTTTCAAAATCAGTTCTACAATGAGCGACACAAAAATCTTTTCAATCCCCGACAACAATGGGGGCAACTCCGGCGGAGCATTCGGCAACGGCATCGTGCCCTTCATCCTCGGCGCAGGCATGAGCGGCGGCTTTGGTGGCTTCGGCGGTTTCGGCGGTGGCGGTTATGGCTGGAACGCCATGAACATGAACAACATCACCGAACTTTTCGCCATGGGCATCCTCGCACGCATGTTCGGGTGGTACGGCAACGGCGACGGCATGGGCGGTGCAGGCGGCGCAGCCTTCCTCTCCAGCCAAATCAACGGCAACAACGGACGCGACTTGATCATGCAGGCTGTAACATCACAAGGCGAGCAAAGCCGTCAGGCTGTGCAAACACTGAGCACTATGCTCGGACAGGACTTCAACCTGGTGAACACCAGCATCCAGACCATTCAGGGTGCGCTCACCCAGATTGCCGCACAGCAAGGCATGACCCCGCTCCAGATTATCAACAGCATCCAGGCTGGCAACGCCGACCTGCGCCAGCAACTCTGTCAGTGCTGCTGCGACAATAAGTTTGCCATCGCCGAGCAGACCTCGCAGCTTCAGCAGGGCATGAACCAGGGCTTCAATGGTGTGCAGATGGGCTTGAATCAGGGCTTCAACGGTGTGGAGCGCGGCATCAGCGGCATCCAGACGCAGATGGCCCTCAACCAGGGACGCGACGATCTCAACGTCTGCCAGCAGACCTACACGCTGCGCGACGGACAGAACACCAGCACGCAGGCCATCCTCAACAAGCTCGGCGAGATGCAGACGCAGACCTTGCAGGACAAGCTCGAAGCCGAGCGCGACAAGAACACGGCGCTGAAGGGCGAAATCTCGCAGCTCAACCAGAACCAGTACATCGCTGGCGTAGTAGGACAGAGCCTTGGCCCCATCAACGGCGCTCTTGCTGCCCTGAACAAGGAGGTGGACGACATCAAGTGCAAGCTGCCCAACACCGTCAATGTGCAGTACCCGAACCTGGTGGCTGTCAATGCCACGCCCTACGTGAGCGGCGGCATCTACCCCAACGGCATGTTCGGCGGCGGCTACGGCTACGGCTACGGCAACTTCGGTTTCTAAGAGAGGAGGTGAGACATGGGATGTAACAGAAACATACTGACCAACATCAACGGGATTCCGTATTTGCAGACAACCAACACGACCGTCGGCACCACTTCAGTGGACCTCGCCCTCGGTTCCTACCGTCTGCCGCTGCCGCCCGTTGGCTACTTCACGGTTCGTATCACCGATGCCATCCCAGCTGGCACCACCGCCACGCTGCCCGTCACACTGACTCGCAATGGTACGACCCGTGCGCTCACCCTCTTCGACGGCACGCCTGTCACAGTGGCCGAACTCATCGGCGGAACAGGAGTCTTTACGGTGTTCAACGACGCCGAGAACGGCATCCTCCAACTGACATCACGCACCGTCGTGTAATCGTTTTCCGTAGGCAGCGGCTCTGCCGCTGCTATCAATTAACAAACAAAAATCATTCACAATATGGATTTCCAAAGTTTAAGACAGGGCAGTGCTATCTACATACTGCACCGCGACGGCAACACCGTCCCACAACTCATCATCGGCACCGTACAAAACAAGCCCGAGCCAAAACCACGATACATGGCACAGACACCTGGCGCGACGCCCAACGCCTATGTCGGCACCAACATGATGCAGCCCGTCGTGGAGATTGTGGCGAAATGCGGCAACGAAGAAGTGCCTTTCAGCAACCTCACACCCACCGACTCGTCGGCGACCTACAACAATGGCCAAACATTCATCACCACCACACCGGATGCCATGCTGCCTGCCGTGGATGCGATGATGCAGGACAGCCGGAAGGAACTCGCCCGAAACGACTACAACCATGCCGTCCTGAAAGAAGGCGAGAAAATGCTCGAAACACTCAATCCGCGCTACCGCGAGGAAAAAGAGCAGAAACAGGACATCGCCAACCTGAAGAACCAGATGGGCAATATCGAGAGTCAGATGGGCAATATCGAGAATGCTATGGGATCGATGATGTCTATGCTGCAAGGTCTGCAGAAAAGCATCTCATCCTCGTCGAAAAGCAAGTAGAAATCCATTCTAACAACACCAACGACTATGCTTTTAGGAATCCAATTCAAAGACGAGTACGACAAGCAGGATCTTGTCGAGAAAGCACAGAACGCCAAAGAGGCCGTCTGCGACCTCTGGGAAAAACTCGCCGAGCAGATGCCTGAACTCCAGCAGGTACAGGAGCGCCGCTACTACAACCGCGGCAATGCTCTCGTCGGCGGCCATGGCTACATGGCAGGCCCCGAGGGGTGGCACGGCAACGTGGGCTACCGCAACTACGGCATGAACGCCAACGGCGGCACCTACCGCGACGGCTACTCCATGGGCGGCTATCGCAACGGAGGCTACAACAGTATGCTCGGCGGCCCGACGATGGGTGGCTACGGCCACTATCGCGAGAACCCCGAATGGACCGGCCCCGGCGACAGGCGCGGCTACTAATCCTCTCACGTCAGGAGCGGGTGGCCATCCTCATGCTGCCCGCTCCATTTCCCAACAAGCAGCGGTCTGACCGCCGCCATCACCCCACCCCATCGTCCAGTATGTTGCGATGCCATCGCAACCTCAAAACAAAACCATCATGCAACAATACGACATCATCCCCGAACCGCTCCGCAAATACCTCGCCAACTACGGCAAGCACTTCAATCAGAAACTTTGCGACTACGCCGTGTCGCTCATGAAAAAGCGCGGTGCCGACGGCAAACCACAGCGCATCACGCCCATGACCCGCGAGGAGGTCGATTCCCTTCTGAAGCAAAACGCAGTCGAGCTCGACAACAACGTGCTCTATGATCACGTCTTTGTGGCCAATATGGTCAAGAGCGACCAGCTCGGCTCATCCATCATCGACGCGAAGCACCATGCCCTCGCCATCAAAGACTACATCGACGACATCGACAAGGCCGACGGCTACCTCTTCGACCGCTGGCTTTCCGACATCTGCGGCCTTGGCCCCCACTACATTCCCTATTGGGAAGACATGATTTAGAGATTACTCCGAATACTCCGATTATTCCGACCATTCTGACAAATGCAGCGCTCCTACATCAATATCGCCGACCACTGGGGCATCCTCGCCTACTACGACGTCAATCCCTCCGACACGCCCCAACTCATTGCCGTGCTCCGCGAGTTCGGCTGTCCTGAAGAAGACCTCGAAAAGACTGCAACGCTTTTCGACCAGCCCAACCACGCCCTGACGTTCAACGCCCCTTGGGCACGCATGAGCGTCGTCGCCATCGGATGGGCGGAGAACCACGAGCAGTTCTACGCCTCGGTCATACACGAAATCGACCACCTGCAAAATGCCATCCTCCGCTATTACGACGTAGCCCACGGCACCGAACAGGCGGCCTACCTACAGCAGCACATAGCGCAGCAGATGCACCGTGGGGCCGGTCAGTGCTATTGCCCCCAGCATCTCCGCTATCGCTGCTATCATTGATGCTTTTTCCTCACCCGCATCTTCGACATCAGCGGCTCTATCATCCCCTTCACCCGCTCATCACTCATACGGCCATATATCCCGGCATACACCCTCATGCCGGGCGAAATGGCCGTAAGCATATCGCCCTGCACCGCCACCACGTCATCATAGACATCCACGAAAGCCAACAGCCCAGATCCGTCCACCACCATCTTGTCATGTGCATAGTCCACACTGTCGATGACATCTTTCAGCTCCGCCTTCACCAGTTCCGCCTGGTCCTCCCTTGTCAGCAGATGCAACTCAGCCATCCACTCCTGCCGAAACCAATGTCTGATCACCCTCAGCAGCTTCACATTCACTGCAGGTATCATCAGCCACATGTCGCATGTAGGACACACCATGCACCCGATGCTCTTCATCAGATGCTCCACCGTCACGTCGCCGCTGGTCTGGAAAAACATCCCTTCATTACGCAGCAACTTCGGCAACTGCCTCTCACAGCAGCAAGGCTCCACATACGCCATCACTCATCCTCCTTTCTCAGAAACACCGCCACGTCCTCCCATGCAGCCATCTCCAGCCTTTCCGTTTCCGGCTCATAACTCCCCACGGCCAGTATCTCACCACCCGGCACAGCTTTCCTGGAATCAGAGTTTTCAGAGTTTTCCGAGTATTCAGAGTTTTCCGATTTCTCTCTCACCACGAAAAACTCAAACGGCTCTACCTTCGGCGGCTCCATGTCGCTCTCCCCTATTTCGGTTCGCCTGGCACGGCGCACCCTCTCTATGTCAGCCCGTGTCATGGCGGCATACTGCTTCGTTGCCTTGCGCACCGCCACTAATTCCTCCTTCCTGATAAACGCCTCCCATGCCTCCGAGCACTGCCTGTAATACAGCCACGTGAAGCAGTTGTGCATGAAAGTCTGCCACTTCTCGGCGCCGCCCGACATCATCACCACAGCCAGCGGCTCCTCGATGAACAGCCGCCTGTTTTTCTTGTCGAAGGCGACAAGCCCGCCCTCCTCGCATTGATCCAGGCTGTGAAACACGCCACCTATCTCACCCAACTGCCGCAGCCTCCGTTTCTGCTCACGGCGCTTATTGAAATAACTGATAATCGACATAATGAATATTCTTTTTGATTGTTTTCAAGACAAAAATAATCATCATCCCAGTCTCAAAAGGTACGCAAATTCTGTACCCACCAATTCCCCGCCATCCACTATCTTTGCATCAGAACAACAAAGAAAAGATTTAATCTTTCATATTTAATCTTTAATCTTAAAAAGATGTTCCGACTCGACAACCTGCTCGAAGACTGGGCCACACGTTTCAAGCCGCTCTCACACGACCCCGCCGAGGGAGCCAAGCACAAGACCTTCTACCGCATCGACCGGCTGGGAGGTGACAACGGATTCGCCCGCAACTTCAACACCGCCCCATCGCCCTGCATGGCCTTCCCCACCAGCATCGACGCAAAGATGGGGCGCAATGCCAAGCAGATCTCCTATCACCACGGCTTCTACTTCATGGTGAAGCAGGCCAGCGCGTCGCTCAGCAAGACCAACCACTCCGCCGACCTCGACGCTGCCGACTGCAAGGCGGAACTCAACGACCTTGCTATTGCGCTCCTCGCCTACCTCTTCGACCTACGGGCCAAAGCCCGCAAGATGCAACTCGGCGACACCTACACCAAGGCCGACTGCATCGCCATTGCCGGACTGGAACTGGAGGATGCCGAATGGTGGACCGTGCCGGAACTCTACAACGGATGGTGGGTGCTCGGAATTGAGTTCGACCGTACCGAGAGCCGCGAGCTCTGCGTCAACGAAGAACAGTACCACCCATAACCCTGCACGTGTGTTGTTCATTATATATAGAATGTTTCAGCAATAAAAGAACCTTTTGATTAAGCCAGATGAGCAGATCCAAAATTGTTTGAACTCTGCCATGGCGGAAAAAGGTCGGATGAAATCCAATGTTTGACAAAGTGACAAATGTTTTTAATAGGTATTAGATTTAAGTTTAAAAGTTCAAATGAAAAGCGGGCTGTCGTGATGACAGTCCGCTTTTCCTATAAGACACAACAATCATTTTAGTTGTCTGGCTGGAATCCATGATCGTAGTCCACATCCATCCATTTGATTTTCGGAAAGTACTTGCCAATGTTCTCTTTCGTGATTTCTATCGTCTCGCTCGTCTTATCCAGGTAGTCTATCTCTATCTTCTGAGGAAACGCCGTTACTTTTGCACCATACCAAAAAGTGCCCGATGCCCACTTGCTGTATGATTTGCCCGGCTCAAACGGACCGACAAGAAGCAGCTGAAGATATTTCGTGTGCTTCACACCAGCGTTTGCGGCTCCCACTATGTCACTGCACACCGCATCGCCCACCTGATCCACACCAGAATAAACCACCGAGATTCTTTTGATGGCCTTATCTGCCGTCACATTAAACTTCGCATCGGTCATCTTCCGGCCAGGGCAGCATCCAAAAGGGCTGTCCTTCCCAAATTTGAACTTCGTAAACTGCACTTGAGCCTGTGTGCTCAATGCAAACACACATGCGATGATAAATAATAATTTTCTCATTTTTCCTGATTTTAAAGTTAAACATTTCCATATACAAAATAAGGTGCATAGCCAAGTCATCAGAAGAACACGGCCTTAATCCATAAGATGACCCATGCAAAGATGCCCAAAGCAATCAAGACTCCCGAATAGAACAACACCAGCATCAGAGCAGCCAGCCCTATGGCAACCGCCACCTTCACATACCAACGCTGCCGCCAAAACCATTTTGTAAACGGACCATCGCCGCCCGATGACATCATGCTGCCAAGCATGTCCTGATTCCTGTGCCGACGTGCGAACTGCCATGCCCGCCATTGTCTGTGTCTGCTCAT
>ONMI01000037.1 GCA_900318915.1 uncultured Prevotellaceae bacterium
CATTTCATGAATTCATCGTCGATGCGGACCGACACATTGGCGCCGGTCACCTTGCCTTCGGTCATCTTGGCATCGATAAAAGACTCGCTGTCGGGGTGTTTGATACTCACAGAAAGCATCAGAGCGCCTCTGCGTCCATCCTGTGCCACCTCACGGGTAGAATTGCTGTAGCGTTCCATGAAAGGCACCAGTCCGGTGCTGGTGAGCGCCGAGTTGTTCACCGGTGTTCCCTTGGGGCGTATGTGTGAAAGGTCGTGTCCCACGCCTCCCCTGCGCTTCATGAGCTGCACCTGCTCCTCGTCTATGCGCATGATGGCGCCATAGGAGTCGGCATTGCCGTCGAGGCCTATCACGAAGCAGTTGGAGAGCGAAGCCACCTGGTGGTTGTTGCCGATGCCAGTCATGGGGCTGCCGGCCGGCACTACATAGCGGAAGTGGTCGAGCAGTTCGAACACCTCCTGGTCGCTCATCGGATTGGGATATTTGTTTTCTATTCTTGCTATCTCACGGGCGATGCGCCAGTGCATGTCTTCGGGCGATTTTTCGAAGATATTGCCGAAGCTGTCCTTCATGGCATATTTGTTCACCCACACGCGTGCAGCGAGTTCATCACCCTCAAAATATTGCATGGAAGCCTCAAAAGCCTCCTCATAAGTGTATGTTTTTAGCTGGTCCATTCGTAAAAATCAAATTTGGTGCAAAGTTACTAAAAAACGAGAGCAATGAGAAGAAAAAAAGCTTTTTTATTCTCATTGCCGAGTGCCAAGTAACTTCGACGTCAGTCAAAGTTACGGAAAATCGAGGGCAGAACAAAATGAATATTTCATTTTTTATGCCGAGATGGAGTAACTTATGTAAAGTTACTAAAAATCGAGGGCAAATCTTTTTTTGTCCCCCACTTTACATTATCTTTGCAAAAGGAATGCAAGGTTCCCCCTCCATTTCACCTGCATTGCCAGTTATCACCGAAAAAGACGAAACCAACATAACCAAGATGAAAACGATTCTCCAACGACGCACCATCCGCCGCTATAAAAGCGACGATGTGTCACCCGAACTGCTCAACAAACTATTTGCCGCCGCCTCGCGCACCCAGACCATGGGCAACCTTCAGCTTTACAGCGTAATAGTGACCCGCGATGCCCAGATGAAGCACAAGTTGGCCCCCGCCCACTTCAACCAGCCTATGGTAGAGCAGGCCCCTGTGGTACTGACCGTCTGCGCCGATTTCCGCCGCACCACCGACTGGTGCGAGGCCCGTAAGGCCAACCCCGGCTACAACAATTTTCTCTCTTTTATCAATGCCGCCACTGATGCGTTGCTCTTCACCCAGAGTTTCTGCCACTTGGCCGAGGAAGAAGGACTGGGTTACTGTTTTCTGGGCACCACCGTCTACATGCCCCAGCTCATTATCGACGCACTCCATCTCCCCCAGCTTGTGATGCCGGTGGCCACGCTCACCCTGGGTTGGCCCGATGAATGTCCGCCACTCTCCGACCGACTTTCTCCAGCCGCCTTTGTCCATGAGGAGACCTACAAGGACTACACCCCCGAAGCTATCGACCGATACTACACAGAGAAGGAGCAACTGCCAGAGAACCAAGAATTTGTCCGCATCAACGGAAAGGAGACGCTGGCACAGGTGTTTACCGACTGCCGCTACACCCGTAGCGACAATGAGGCCCTGTCCACCACCCTGCTCGAAGCACTTCGCAGACAGGGCTTCCTGCAATAATACATTCTCACTGTTAACACATCACAAGAAATCATCCCATGCGCCACACCACGAGACGGCTCCGTTTGTTGACCGTGCTTCTACTGTCTGTTTTCAGTCTGCTTCCATCTGAAGCCCAACCTTTGTCAGCCACGCTACTGCCAGTGGCCGACACCACCACTTACGACGTGATTGTTGTGGGCGGCGGGGCTCTCCGCGTGCAGGCATCTTGCATGGCCATGGGGCAGGCAGCCGGTGTGGTAGCGGCTCTTGCTGCTTCGAAGCACTGTGCCCCCCGCCAGGTGCCCCTTGCCCTCATCAGGCAATGTCTGAGCCGCATCGGCCACATCGTGCCTACCAAAGAGTAAGTCGGTGTACAGAAACTGAAGCCGCTACGGCCCTCTGCATAGCCGAGGCCACACAATGAAGGCACAAAAGTATTGGCCCCTGAAAGTGAAGAAAACTTTCAGGGGCCCATTATCTTTTCGTTTCTCTCTATCGAGAGAGTATTGTCTGAATGATCTGATTAGAGGTCGTCGACCACCGGTCTGTACTTCGGCACGAGGGTCTTCATGATAACCCAACCGATAAGGTAAGCCACAGCGCAGAAGCAGAACACCTGCATGTAAGCGGCAGGTTTGCCCTCCATACCGAAGAAGGTATAGGCAGCACCCTGTCCCTCAGCGTAGGTGAAGAGCATACCCGAAATCTTATTGATGAGCATGGAGCCCAGACCACCGGCCATGGCACCGATACCGGTAATGGTGGCGATGGTCGATTTGGGGAACATATCACCCACGGTAGAGAAGATGTTGGCACTCCAGGCCTGGTGTCCTGCACCGGCCAGACCAATGATGATGGCGGGCCACCAAGCCGGGTCGATAGGACTGTTCTCCCACATGGCGAGCGGCTGCGCAAACAGGGCAAACAAGGGGAAGAAGGCGAAGATGAGCATGGCGAGCATACGTCCTGCATAAGGATTCATGCCGCGTTTCTCCACAAAGAGTTTGGGCAGATAGCCGCCGAAGATACTCACCACGGTCACGATGAAGTAGAGTGTGAAGATGAGCAGCTGTCCCATGGTGGACGACGACTTGTAGCCGAACTGATCGGAGAAGTAGGCAGGAGCCCAGAACAGGTAGAACCACCACACACCGTCGGTCATGAACTTACCCACGATGAACGACCAAGTCTGGCGGAAGGTGAAGCACTTGGCGAAGCTGATGGCCGGTCCCTCGTCGTTGGAGTCTTTCGGGTCGGCATCGGTTTCTGTATCCTGGTTGATATAAGTGAGCTCGGCGGCATTCACATGCTTGCTCTTGTTGGGTTTGTCATAGATAAACACCCAGAGTCCCATCCACACGAATCCCAGCACACCAATGATGATGAAAGCCATTTCCCATCCGAAAGCCTCGGCAAGAGGAGGAATGCTCACAGGGGCAGCCAGAGCGCCCACCGATGCACCGGCGTTGAAGATAGAAGTGGCGAAAGCGCGGTCTTTCTTAGGGAAGTACTCAGCCGTCACCTTGATGGCGGCGGGGAAGTTTCCGCTCTCACCCAGGGCAAGGATGGCCCGGCAGAAGAGGAAAAGATACACCGAGACGGTGGCGATACTGAGAGCAGTCATGGAGCCGGCCTCAACAGCCTTGAGAGCGGCCACGCCGTCGATGCCTTCATACTTCATGGTCACCCATCCGCATCCGGCATGGAGGCAGGCACCCAGCGACCACACGAAGATGGCCCAGAGATAGCCTTTCTTGGTACCCATCCAGTCGATGAACTTGCCGGCAAAGAGGCAGAACACGGCGTAGAGGATGGAGAACACGGAGGTGATGGTACCGTAATTGTCGTCAGTCCAGTGGAATTCGGGCGCAATAAAGTCCTTCCACGTCAGCGAGAGTACCTGGCGGTCCATATAGTTGACCGTCGTGGCAAAGAAGAGCATCGCACAAATCACCCAACGATAGTTGGTCATTTTCGTAGTTTGTATAGGGCTCATAAGTGTGTAAATAGATTTGTTTTATTTGTTATTATTCTGTTTTTAGTCGTCCTCATGCCGCAGGTTTTTCGGCATTTGGTGCAAAGATACATCTATTTTTTCGTTTTCACTTACATCTGAGGCGAAAAAAGCAAAAAATCATTGGCCATGGTCCCGCACGGGAGCCATGGCCGATGCTTTGAGACCTAATCCTGGAAGTACACCCTCTTCACCCTTTCGCTCACGGCTGTGAGCACTTCATAGGGAATGGTGTCGAGCAGGTCGGAGAGCACTGTTACTGGCAGGTTGTCACCGAAGATCTCCACCCTGTCGCCTTCCTGACAGTCGATGCCAGTCACATCAATCATGGCCACATCCATGCAGATATTGCCCACGTAGGGAGCTTTCTTACCATTCACCAGGCAGTAGCCCCTTCCGCGTCCCAGGTGGCGGTCCAGTCCGTCGGCATAGCCGATAGGAATGGCGGCTATCACGCTGTCGCGCTCCAGATGTCCTTTGCGGCTGTATCCAACCGTTTCTTCCTTGGGCACATGGCGCAGTTGCAGGATGGTGGTGCGCAGAGAGCACACATTGTTGATGATGCTGTTGTCGCGGCTGTCCACACCATAGAGGCCGAGTCCCAGGCGGCACATGTCCAACTGTCTTTCGGGAAAATGCTCAATACCGGCGCTGTTGTTGATATGCCGGAGAATGGTGTGCGGGAAGGCCGCCTGCAGTTTACGGCTGGCCGTATCGAACCGTTCGAACTGCCCCAGTGAGAAGCGGTCGAAGTCATCGCTGTCGGATCCCACGAAGTGGGAGAATACCGACCGCGGCAGCAATTCGTTCTGATGGGTGAGCCGGTCGATGAGTCGGTCGATGTCTTTTTCCGGGTTGAAGCCCAACCGGTGCATGCCCGTATCGAGTTTTATGTGTACGGGATAATTGGTGATGCCCTCCTTGCGTGCCGCTGCGATAAGTGCATCGAGCAGGCGGAAACTGTACACCTCGGGTTCCAGGTCAAAATCGAAAAGCGTATGGAAGGCCGACATCTCCGGATTCATCACCATGATATTGCCGGTGATGCCGTTGTTGCGCAGTGTAGCGCCCTCATCGGCCACGGCCACAGCCAGATAGTCCACCCGGTGGTCCTGCAGCGTCTTGGCTATCTCCACGGCGCCTGCGCCGTAGGCATTGGCCTTCACCATGCAGGTGAGTTTGGTTGTCGGTTTGAGGAAGGAGCGGAAGTGGTTCAGATTGGCCACCACCGCATTGAGGTTCACCTCAAGGGTGGTCTCATGCACCTTTTGCACCAGGCGGTCGGTAATCCGCTCGAAACCGAAGTTTCTGGCCCCTTTGAGCAGGATGACCTCATCATGCAGGTTTTTGAACACCTCGCTGCCGAGGAATTGGGTCACATCGTCGAAGAACGCTTTTTCTTCCACATCGAAACAGCTGCGGCAGGCTGAGATTTGCGGACCTATGCCCACCAGTTTGTCCACGCCCCGCAGCCGCACCAGGGTAGCCACCCTTCCGTAGAGTTCATCGGCGGGCATTCCGCTCTGCAGAATATCGCTGATGATAAGGGTGCGCCGCCGTCCCTTATGGTCGGGCCGCCTGTTCATGAAGTCGAGGGCGATGTCGAGCGAGTTGATGTCCGAGTTGTACGAGTCGTTTATCAGTGTACAACCGTGCTGTCCCTCTTTCACCTCCATTCTCATGGCCACCGGTTCGAGATTCCCCATGCCTTGGGCTATCTGCGCATCGTCGAGCCCAAGCAGGCGTGCCACAGTGGCGCAGGTCACGGCATTGTGCAGCGAGGCATCATCGATGAAGGGCAGTGTGAACGAGGCATTTTTTCCTTCGCACGAATAGTGCACGATGGTGCACTGTCCCGTTTTTTCCACCCGTTCCACCTTGAGGTAGGCGTCCCTTCCCGTCATGGTCCAAGCGAGCGGTTTCGACAGCCGGCACGTGTCCTTCACCATACGGTCGAGCAGTTCATCGTCGGCACAGTACACCACCTGGCGAGCGTCGTGCATGAGTTGGAGTTTCTCCCTCACCTTGTCCTCTACAGAGCTGAAATTCTCCTGATGGGCGGTACCCACGGAGGTGATGACAGCCATGGTGGGCTGTATGATATGCCGCAGGGCCCTCATTTCGCCTGGCTCGCTGATACCGGCCTCGAAGAGTCCCACCTCAGTCATTTCATCGAGCAGCCACACGGAGAGCGGCACTCCCACCTGCGAGTTGTAGCTGCGTGGAGAACGTGTCACCCTCTTGAGGGGTGACAGCAACTGGTAGAGCCATTCTTTCACCACGGTTTTGCCGTTGCTGCCGGTAATGCCCACGATAGGAATATCGAAGGCGTCGCGATGCCTTTCTGCCAACCGCTGCAGTGCCACGAGTGTATCGGCCACTTTCAGGAAATTGGCATCAGGAAAAGCCACTTCCCTGTCGTGCGGCAGGTCCATCACCACAAAGTTGCGCACGCCCCGTCGGTAGAGGTCGGCTATGTATTTATGCCCATCGTTGCGCTCCGACTTGAGCGCGAAGAAGAGGGTACCCTCGGAGAGGCAGAGTGAGCGGCTGTCGGTGAGCAGCCATTCTATGTTGGCATCACTGTTTCCGTATCGGTGAGCGCCGATGAGTGAAGTCACTTTCTCAATAGCGTATTTCATGTTTGTAAAAGCGTGTAGTTCAATATATTGTGTTTTTATTCCTTTGTTTCGAAGTCTATCTGCATGGCTGGATATTTCTTCTGCATCAGCCTCACTTTCTCGAGCGTGGCGGCTCTGAACGATTGGTAAGCCTCGCTCTCCGCATCAAAAGGCCGGTGTCCCAGTGCCTCTCTGAGCGGTTGCCACTCGTCCATATATTGTTTGGCCTCCTCACTGAAGCAGCACTCCACGAGTCTTTGCCATATATATTCCACCGCCTGCTGCGAAGGGTGCAGCATATCGGGTGTGTAGAATCGGTAGTCGCGCAGTTCGTCGTTCACGATTTCATAGGCAGGGAAATAGCTCACCTGCTGCGGGAAGGCCTTCACCAGCCGGTCGGCGGCGAGCAGCAGGGTAGCTTTTGAGAGGGCGCTGCCGTGGTAGCCATATTTGGCATAGCGTATGGGGCTCACCGTCACCACCACTTTCACGTCCGGTCTCCGCTCTCTGAGCAGTTTCACCGTCCAAGCCAGGCTGGCGTAGCATTCATCCACATCAAGTGCCGTCTCTTGGAAAAGGCTCTGCGGCCGTTTTTGGCAGTTGTCCACCACCTCGCCCGTTTCCTTGAGCACATACACATGGTTGGTGCCGAGTGTGATGAACACGATGCGTCCGTCGAAGTCAGTTTTCTCGATGGTATGCCTCACGCTCACGGGGTTGTACATCACCCCGTAGGGATTCACCGTCACGGGAAAGGCTTCCCTCCGCAGGCACTGTCCGATATGGTCGGCGAAGCAGGAGCCCACTAGCAGCATCTTCTCGCAGGGCTGCACAAGGAAATCCATCCGGGGCACGTCGACCACCGTTCTGAACATCATCTGCTTTTTCATGCCAAGCGCTTCAACAGTTCCACCAGCACTTTCCAGATGTCCTCCACGGTATGCATCTCAAGCCGTTCGCTGGTGGAGTGCGGTTCCAGGATGCGCGGTCCGATACAGGCTATCTCGATGCCAGGATATTTCTGTTTGAAGTAGCCTGCCTCGAGCACGAAATGCATGGCCACCTGCCGGGGTTCCCATCCCAGCACATCGCCGAAGGTCTTCGAGGTCAGTGCCAGGAAGGCGCTCCCTGTGTTTTCCTGCCAGGCCGGCGCCGTCATTATGGTTTCCGATGTAGCGCCTGCAGCAGCGAAGTTGCCGGCTATCTCCTTGGCCAGCCGTGTCATATCGTCGTCGACAAAGCTTCGTGTGTGTGTCGAGACGAGCAGGTGGTCAGGCAGTGTTTTGATTACGCCCACATTGTTGGAAGTCTCCACGGTGCCCTCCATCACCTCACTCATTTTCACCACTCCCTGCGGTGTGGCTTCCAGCGCGGTGAGCAGCGCTTCGAAGGTGCTCATCGGGATGACGGTGTCGCGCCGCTCACATTTTTCTATATGGCAGCGCACATCGGGGTCGTTCTCGCCATACTCGTTCCTTATCCATTCGTTGAGGCTTTCTTCCTGCGCCTTTACGAATTCGGCAGCTTCGCCCGAGGGCACGCACACCACTATCTCGGCCGAGGAGGCTATGCTGGCGTTGGCCTCCCCCACCCTGATGCTGGAGAGTTGGAAGTCATAATCGTTGTAGACGGAAGCCAGCAGGGCCCATGCCAGTACCACGGCCGAGGCCCGGCCTTTGTTGATGTCCACGCCGGAGTGTCCGCCGCGGCCGCCGCTGATGGTGATGCGGTACCAGCGGTGCTTGCCGCCGGGAGCAGGTTCAGGCACAAAAGGTATGCGGTGCAACTGCAGGCATGCTCCGGCGGCGCCTACAGTGATGGTGTCATAGTCTTCAGAGTCGAGGTTGATTACCTTCCGCCCTTTCAGGAAGTCGGTGCTCAGTCCGGCCGCGCCGGTCATACCGTCTTCCTCGTTGGTGGTGGTCATTACCTCCAGCGGTCCGTGCACGATGCTGTCGTCCTGAAGCACCGCCAGCGCCATAGAGAGTCCCACGCCATTATCGGCACCCAGCGAAGAGCCTTTCGCCCTCATCCAGCCGTCTTCTACCACCGGCTGGATGGGGTCATTGAGAGGGTCGTTCATGCCTACGCACACCATGTCCATATGGTTGAGCAGCACTATCGGTTCTGCCTTTTCATGGCCGGGGGTGGCGGGTTTGCGTATCACCACACAATTGTGCTCGTCGCGGTCGTATTCCAGTCCGAGCCGGGAGGCAAACTGGCAAAGGAAGTCGGCCACACGTTCCTCATGATGCGAGGGGCGCGGTATCTGGTTCAGCTGTCGGAATATTGCGAACACCTCATCGGCCGTTGGATATTGCATTTTCATCATAATATATCGTATTAAAGGGTTTTCTTTCAACTTCTGCTCACCTGTAACCCGGTGGTACTCAGACTCATGTCTACGAAACGGGCATTTTCATGCTGCTGCCGGGCATTCAGGATGCTGCGTATGCGAACGGCCGCGTCGGGGTCCTTGGCCACCATGTAGAGGTAGCCGCCACCGCCTGCGCCGGGCAGTTTGTAGCCCAGGCAGTAGTCGTCTACGAGTTGGGTGAGCTGGTTTATCTCCGGCGGGTTGGTGCCCTCGTCGAGCGCCTGGTTCTGTTGCCAGGTGCGTCCCACGAGGCGTCCCATTCGGCCGAAGTCGTTGCGCTGTATGGCCTCATACATGTCGTGGGCATGGTTTTTCATCTCAGCCAGCAGGGCCAGGTCGTGATGGTCGTTGAGGAACATACGTCTCACGATTTCCGACAGGATATTCTTGGCAGTGCGCGTGATGCCGGTGTAGTAGAGCAAGTGGCAGGCGCGCAGGTCGGTCTGCGTGAAGATGACGGGCGAGAGGTAGCGCGCCATCGGGTTCTGCGTGAATCCCGCCTCCGTCTGGAGCCATTTCACCCCCTGCAGCAGTCCGCCGAACTGGTCCTGCCATCCGCCGCCGGTAGTGAGCAGCTGTTCTAAGGCCAGTGTGCGGTAGCCTATCTCATTGCGGTCCCACATCAAGCCGCAGAAATCGTTCAGGGCACCCAGTATCGTGGCGGCAAGCAGGCTGCTGGTGCCCAAGCCGCTGCCGGCGGGTATGGCACAAAGCATGGTTATCTCCAATCCGCAGCCGAAATCTTTCAACTGACTCTGCAGCGAACCATAAGGCATGGCGGCAAACTGCGGGTGGAAGCCCGCCAGCACGAGGGCCGCCTTGGGTATGGAGAACGGACTGCCCACCTTGTTGAAGTCGGTCAGTTGTTCATAGCTGTCAATGGTCTCGGAAGCCCCCAGGTCAATGCTCCGCAGGATGACATGCGGTTCCCGGCACGGTTTCACATAGGCCTGGATGGGCAGCTGTCCGTTCAGCTCCACGGCTATGTTCACCACGCTTCCTCCCTCCATCAGACAGTAGGGCGGTGTATCGGTCCATCCGCCGGCCAGGTCGATACGCACGGGGCTCCGTGCCCACACAATCTGGTCGTTGTAGACCGAGAGGCGGGGTCGCTGTCCGTCGAGCTGCGCCCTGCCCAGCACCCCCTCCCTCAGGAGGGCGAAGGCCCGGTCGGAAGCCTCCTGCTCACCGTCTCTGCCTTTGAGCCGCAGCAGTTCGGAGCGGAACATGGCATCGTGCATTCTGGTGAGCACCGGCTCACTGTCGGGCAGCGGGTCGGGCTGTGCGATATTGGCGGAAGCGAATTCACAGGCCGCTTCTTTCAGGTCAATCTGGTAGAACACGCTGTGCCGGTAGTTGCGTGCCAGGAAAGGCCATATCTTGGCCCTGTTTTCCACCCGCTGTGCTTGAAGCCGGAGCAAGTTCGCCTCATTGCTTATGCCGTCGGCACTGATACGCCTCGACATATTCCAGAGCATGCGTCCACCCTGTTGATAGGATTCATTGAGCATCCAGCGCAGCACGAGTCCGGCATCGTTCATGTTGTCCACCACAGGAAAAATCTCGGCCGTCTGCATATCGGCAGCGCCTTTGATGCTTGATATATCTATGCGGCGTTCTTCGGCCCATTTTCTGAACGGCATTCCCAGGAAGCAGGTGTCGTCATGGGTCAAGTCGCCCCTGAACAGGTCATCGTAACCGTAGGGCCGTACGGCCCACTGGCTCTCGCCTATGGGCACCAGGTCCACACACTGTCCGGGCCGCAGTTCTATTCTCCAGTCGTTTTCCGGCACCCCTGTGATGACATGGTGGTGCGAGAGGGTCCAATGCTCGCTGATGCAGCTGTTCTCCACCCAGAGGCACTGGTTCTCCTCGGTGAGCCGAATCCACATCTCGGTGTTCTGGGTGAACATGGAGGGATGGGGCTTCACCGAATTGTGCATGATGCGGCGCTGGTCGTTCACACGGTTCTGAATGGCCATCATCGACGACACCAGTTCGTGGCTGGTGCCGAAATGGTAGAACTCGCCGCCCGGCAGCGGCAGTATGGCCACACTGAGTGCGCTCACCTCTGGGTCGGGGGCCACGGGGTGAGTGCCCAGGGCGCCCCCGAAGGTGGCATAGAGGTCATAATTGCTCCATTCACCGTTGCGGCAGGTCTTTTCCCGCAACACCCGCACCGCCTTGTCGCTCAGCAGCCACACCCCGATATCGGTGAGATAGAAGTGGTGCTCGAGCAGTGCGGCCAAGGTGGCCACATCCGGTTTCTGCAGCATCTGCTTCAGCACGGCGGGCGACTGTCTGTCGGCCACGAACACCCCATGGTGCGAGGCCGTCTCGGCATCGAGCCACAGTCCGTAGCACACCACGTCGACATCGGGTATGGGTTGCAGAGGCTCGGTGCAGCGTATGTACACATCGCCGCTCACGATGAGGGTATGCAGGCTGTCGGGGGCAGCGTCGAGTATACGGTTGTAGAGAGGCACCTGCAGGGAGAGCAGGTCCTGCGAGAGCCGTTGTCCCCTTCCCCACCTGAACACAGGTATCGGGGTGAGTATCTTGCCCGACGGGGCATAGGCCGGCAGTCGGCGGCTCTGTCCGCCGGCATGCAGCAGGAGTCGTTTCTCTCGGGGCAGCCACTCATCGAACGTCAGGCCGGTCTGTTCTTCGCGCCAGCACTTGTCGAGCAGCCACACGCTGCCGCCACCGCTACCCAGTTTGTGGCCTATGGGGTCGTGGGTGCAGAACCACTCGTCGCGACTGGCTCCCTCTATCCGGTGGAAGGACTCCACCAGGTTGGGCGGCAGAGAAAGGAGTTTTTTCATAGGTTATGCCTTAGCGGTATCGGTGTTCTTATTGCGTTTTCTGATCAGGATGAAGAGGCCCGCCAGTGCTCCCAGCAGGAGTACGGCACCGGCCACATAGGCCACGGTCTCGGTGGTGCGGATGCTCTGCGGGCGGAACTCCAGCACGATGGAATGGGCTCCGGGAGCCACCTTGAGGGCACGGAGCACATAGTTCACCCGTCCCAGCTCGGCCGGCTGTCCGTCGACAGTGGCCGTCCATCCGGGATAATAGATTTCGGAGAATACGATGACGCCACCCGCTTTCGACTCAGCCTTGTAGGCCACTTGGTTGGGCTCATAGGCGGTGATGGTCACCTTGGCGGTGGAATCTTGTGCCACACTGCTGCCCAGTATGTCCTTAAACTTGCTATCGGCCACTGCGCTGCGGCGCAAGTCTCTGTTTTTCAGTCCGTCGAGTTCTTCATTGGCATTGGCTACGAAGTCCACCTTGTCCACATACCATGCGTTGCCCATGGCATAGGGATTGCGCAGCGGCATGGTCTTGTTGTCCTGCATCGGGAAGATGAAATAGCGGGTGTTGAGCATATTGATCACAGGATAGATGCTGTCGCCGGCCACCTGTTCCATCTGTCCTCCGGCTGCCACCACGGCATCGATGGCCTTTTTCATCTCCGGTGCGATGTGGGCCTCGATGAGTTCCTGATAGCGGCGCAGCTTGGCAGCGTGATAACCGCCCACACTCTTGTGGTAGTACGACGTTTCATTCTCATTGAAGGTGTTGGAGGCGAAGTTGAGCACTCTGTAGTCGAGGTCTTTGTCCTCCAGTATCATCTCGTCGGTCTGGGTGAGCGGCTGGGGCATTTCGCGCACCGTGTTGCTCACGAACATGGCATCGTTGAGGTAGCGTTTGTTCACCGTCCACATATCCACGAGACAGAGCAGGGCTATGCCCAAGGTCAGATAGAGGGCCTTCAACTTGCGTGTCTTGTAGCACAGCAGGAGCACCGTACCTATCACGATGACGGCGAAGGAGCGCCAGCAGTCGGCCGTGAAGATGCTCTCACGCACCTGCCGCAGGTTGGCCAGCAACGGCTGCAGCTCGTTGGCGGGCCACTGCGAGAGAGCCTGCATTTCGGCCGAGCTCACATAGTCGAAGAACAGGCCGGGGGCGATGGCGAAGAGGAGGGCCACACCGGCGGTGGCGACAAAGCTCACGACCACCCATTTCATCTTTTTGGTGAGCACCTCCGGGTCGTCTATGACCTTCTTGAGGGCCATCATGGCCAACAGGGGGATGCAGAACTCAGCCACCACGAGAATGGATGCCACCGTGCGGAACTGGGCATACATGGGCACATGGTCGATGAAGAAGTCAGTGAGTCCCATGAAGTTCTTTCCCCAGGAGAGCATGACCGACAGCACGGTAGCGGCGAGGAGTGCCCATTTCACCGGTCCCTTCACGATAAAGAGTCCCAGCACGAAGAGCATGAGCACGAAGGCACCCACATAGACAGGACCGCTCGTACCGGGCTGTTCGCCCCAGTACTGCCCTATCTGCTGATAGAGGGGATAGTAGTTGGGGTCGGCTTTTTTCATGGCATCCTGATTGGCGGCCAGGGGCACGGAGGCACCGCCCTTGGTGTTGGGGATGAGCAGTGTCCAAGTCTCGCCTATACCGTAGCTCCACTGGGTAATATAGTCGCGTTCCAGTCCGCTGTTGGTCTGGTTGGCAGAGTTTTCCTTCACCAGTTCGCTCTTTCCGCGCATGGTCTCCTTTGAGTATTTATAGGTATGGTAGAGGCTGGAGAGATTCATGCAGATGCCCACGGCGGCGGCGGCCACGCACACGGCCGATGCTTTCAGGAAGCGCGCCAGCTGTTTCTTCTGCACAGCCTCCACGAGGAAGGCGATGACCATGAAGAGGATGACCATGAGGTAGTAATAGGTCATCTGCACATGGTTGGCCAGCACCTCAAACGCCGTGAAGAGGGCTGTGACGAGGAATCCGGCCAGGTATTTTCCCCTGTAGGCCAACACGATACCAGCTATGAGCGGTGGCAGATAAGCCAGCGCCCACACTTTCCAGATATGTCCGGCCGCTATGATGATGAAGAAATAGCTGGAGAAGGCCCACACGATGGCTCCCAGCGCTGCGAGCGACTGACGGAAGTTGAAGGCTCTCAGCAGGATATAGAACCCGAGCAGATAGACAAAGACGTACCACACATTGTCGGGCAGCCACAGATGATAAGCCTTCGACACCTGTGCCAGTCCGTCGGTGCTGCTGTACGACGGTGAAATCTGATAGGTGGGCATACCGCCGAAGAGCGAGTTGGTCCAGCGGGTGCGCTCGCCCGTGCGCTGATAGTAGGCAGCGGTTTCCTGACCGGCTCCGCGTCCTGCCGAGGTGTCGTGTTGGTAGAGTATGCGTCCCTCAATGTCGGCGGGGAAGAAATAGGCAAACGCTATCACAGCAAACAGTACCACGGCTATCAAGTCGGGCAAACATTTTTTGAAAGTCTCCATATATTTCCTTTTATTATTGCTTTAACGTGCAAAAATAGAAAAATTATTTGAGATACCTCTCCGTTGGACAAAAAGAATGGCCGCACACTTCTTTTTTCGTCATTTCTTCCCCTCCTAACCGCATGTCTATGGTTTTTTTTCATTATTTTTGTAGGCAGAATAAACATATCATCAGAACCCAAAATGAGACAGCCATGAAAAGACTACTCTCCACCCTCTTGTTTCTCTCCCTGACTTGCCTGCTGTGTATGGCGCAGGAGTCCGGCAACGTGCGGCTCGATGTAAAGGGCACCACCCTGCAGGTGACCTTCTTCTCACCCGAAATCGTTCATGTGGTGCGTTATCCCTCCGGCAACACCGGCCCCTCCCGGAAAAGCATGGTGGTGACACTGCAGCCGGATGCCGCTCTCGCCGTGCAGAAGTCGGAGACCCCCTCGCGGATGCAGTTGAGCAGCAGCGCCCTCACCGTGAATATCGACAAACGCAGCGGACTGCTCCAGTTTCTGAGCAAAGGAAGAAACCTGCTCAAGGAGAAGGAGTTCGGCTTCGAGGAGCGCCAGTCGGGTCCTGACCGGGGAGCCTACCGTGTGACGCAGGTGTACCAGCTCGACAAAGACGAGCCCCTCTACGGACTGGGCACGATACAGGACGGTCTGCTGAACCGGCGCGGCACCAGCAAGCACATGGAGCAGAGCAACTTGGAAGACTTCCAATATGTGGTGCAGAGCCTCAAGGGCTGGGGAGTGTACTGGGACAACTACTCACGCGCCGACTTCAGCGACAGCGCCGATGGCATGACCTTCTCGGCCGAGGTGGGCGACGCCATCGACTATTATTTCATGCTGGGCGGCTCGGCCGACGGTGTGAACGCGCAGATGCGCAAGCTGTCGGGCCAGGTGCCGATGTTTCCGCTCTGGACCTTCGGCTACTGGCAGTGCCGCGAGCGCTACAAGACGAGCCGGGAACTGCTGGAGGTGGTGCAGTGGCACCGCGACAACGGCGTGCCGCTCGACGGTATTGTGCAAGACTGGCAGTACTGGGGCAACAATTACCTTTGGAACGCCATGGACTTTCTGAACGAGTCGTTCAGCGACGGCCGCGAGATGGTGGAAAAAGTCCATAAGATGAACGCTCACCTGATGATCAGCATCTGGGCCAGCTTCGGCCCGCAGACCAAAGCCTTCGCCCAGCTCAAGGAGAAAGGCCTGCTCTACGACTTCGAGACATGGCCGCAAAGCGGCATCTCGCATGTGTGGCCGCCCCGTATGGACTATCCCAGCGGCGTGAAAGTATACGATGCGCTGAGTCCAGAGGCCCGCAGCATCTACTGGCAGCACCTGCGCACGCTCAACGACTACGGCATCGACGCCTGGTGGATGGACTCCACCGACCCCGACTACTTCAACCCCAAGGACAGCGAATACGACCACCCGGCAGGCGACGGCACCTGGCGCCGCTACCGCAATGCCTTCCCGCTCGCCTCGGTGAGCGGTGTCTACGACCACCTGCGTGCGGAAACGCCCGACAAGCGGGTGTTTATCATGACCCGCTCGGCCTTTGCCGGACAGCAGCGCTACGGCTCCGGCCTGTGGAGCGGCGACGTGGGCTCTTCATGGGACATGCTGCGCAAGCAGATTCCGCTCGGTCTGAACTACGCCATGACCGGATGTCCCAACTTCAACACCGACATAGGCGGATTCTTCTGCGGCTCCTACAACACCGACGGACCCGGCTCGGCGCCGCACAATCCGCAGTTTCAGGAGCTCTATGTGCGGTGGATGCAATATGCCCTGTTCTGTCCGGTATTCCGTAGCCATGGTGCCGATGCGCCCCGTGAGATATACCAGTTCGGCAAACGGGGAGAACCGGTTTTCGACGCCATTGAGCATACCATCCGCCTGCGCTACAGCCTATTGCCCTACATATACAGTCTGGCCTGGGACGTGACAAGCCACAACGGCACCTACCAACGCGCCCTTGTGTACGATTTCCCCGGCGACCGGCGCGTATGGAACCTGACCGACGAGTTCCTCTTCGGCCGCAGTTTTCTCGTTGCCCCCATCGTGAGGCCCCAGTATACCGAGGAAAAAGTGATGAAGGAGGACGCCATGAGCGGATGGGACAAGAAGACCGCCACCGGCAGCACCGGCAAGCCCGACTTCACCCAGGAGAAGACCGCCACCTGCTACCTGCCCAAGGGCGCCAACTGGTATGATTTCCGCACCGGCAAGCGCTACCGCGGTGGCCGCGACGTGACCATCGCGACCCGACTGTCAGAGGCACCCACCTTTGTGCGCGCCGGCAGCATCATTCCGATGGCACCTCCGATGACCTATGCCCAGGAAAAGCCGTGGGACAATCTCGACGTCGTGATATACCCGGGCGCCGATGCCGACTTCCTGCTCTATGAGGACGAGGGCGACGGCTACCGCTACGAGCAGGGGGCCTACACCACCATCCGCCTGCACTGGGACGATGCCAAAAGGCAGCTCACCATCGGCACCCGCGAAGGCACCTTCCCCGGCATGCTGCAGAGCCGCACCTTCCATGTCCGCCTGTCCGGCTACCAAGCGGCCAGGACGGTCAGCTACACCGGCACCGAGACGGTGGTAGACATGCGATGACACAACAAAACAAATCAATAACAACACAAACCAATTAACCCACAAATGATGAACAAGCTACTCAACAAGAAATGGACCGCATCGCTGCTCTTTGGGCTGGCGATGACGCTGAACGCCCTGGCCGGGCAAGCCCCCCATGGTGTGAACAGGGCCAACCTCGACTTCGACCATGAGGCAGCCCTGGTGCGCTGGGCCTTCAACAACGCCACCACCTGCGAGCAGGTGACCAGTGTGACACCCACCGACGCTTTCTCCGTGACCGCCGTGAACCTGGGCGACATCACCGTGACGGGCACCGGCACCGGACAGGCCAAGGACGACAGCGGACAGAAAATCACCTTTGTGAAACTGAAGCCGGCAGGCAGCACCACCGCTGTGGAGTGGACCGTGAAGCCCTCGCAGGGGCTCACCTTCACCCCCACCCGTCTGAGTGCCTATATACAGCGTTTCGGCACCGATGCCGAGAACGGTGTGGTGGTGACGGCCCGTCTGGCCGACGGCACCTCCGAGGTGCTGGGCACCTATACCGCCCCGCGCAACAACAAGACCCGCGATGAAGACAAATACGGTGCCAACGAGAACTACACCAACCGTTTCGTCATCGAACTGACCGAGGAGCAACAGGCCAAGTTCACCTCTACCGACGGTTTCTCCATGCTGTGCAGCGTGGGAGTGAACAGCGGCAAGGAGGGAGGTTTCAGCGACGTGCGCATAGAGGGCTATGTGGACGGCACCCTGGCCAATGTAGACAAATACCGGCTCACGGCCGTGGCCGACCCTGCCGAGGGCGGCGACATCTCCGTCTACCCCATGGCCGACCGGTATGATGCCGGCAGCCAGGTGACCCTCACTGCCACGCCCAACTTCGGTTACCGGTTCAAGAACTGGACCGACGGCAACGGCGACGAGGTGTCGGCCGAGGAGCGGCTCACCTATACCGTGACCCACGACGAGACCCTCACCGCCCACTTCCTCAAGACAGCCACCTACGCCCTCAACTACCATGTGCAGGGCACCAACGCCTACATGGTGCAGCCCTCGCCGGCCCCCACAGTGGTCGACGGGAAGAACCTATATGAGGAAGGCACTGTGGTGACCCTCACCGCCAACCAGTATGAAGGTCTTGTCAACTTCAGCAACTGGAGCGACGGCCGCACGGAGAGCGAGATAACCATCACCATGAACGGCGACTACGACATCACCGCCCTCTACGAGCAGGCCGACATCATAGCCGGATGGGACTTCTACCGCCGCGGCAACAACGGCCGCCCGGCCGACTTCTACGCCGAGGGCAACGATGTGGATGCCTTCTGCCTGGTGAATGAGGCCGACGGCACCACCTCGGCCTGGCTCGACAAGAGCACCGAGGCCGCCGGCGGCTATGAGAGTTTCAAGGGTGCCGCCGTCAACTGGCGCACAGGCGAGACGGAGGGTGATGTGGGCCACTACTACTGGAAGACGAGCCTCAACGCCGAAGCCTTCACCGACCTGCAGCTGCAGTTCCAGATGATGTACAACTACAATGCCTACACCACCTATCAGGTGGAGTACTCCACCGACGACGCCACCTGGACCCCCTTCGGCACCATCACCATGGAGGGCGCCAAGAACGCCGCCACCTTCAACGGTGCCCTGCCCAGCGAGGCCAATAACCAGCCTAAGCTCTATGTGCGCTGGACACCCGACAAGACATCGGAGATAAAAGGCGCCAGTTCCGTCAACGACGGCAACACCATCGCCATGGTGTTCTTCACCGGCACACCGAAACTCATCGACGACGGCAAGGCACCCGTGCTGGTCTCGTCGGTGCCTGCCGACGGCAGCACCAATGTGTCGGCCAACGGCAAGATAGTGCTCACCTTCGACGAGAAAGTGTCCGTCGATGAGCACGCCACCGCCCTGCTGACCGACAACCCCGCCTCATCGAGCACCGACAACATACAGCTGCTCACCCCGCAGGTGTCGGGCAAGACAGTGACCTTCGAGTACAAGCAGCTCAAATACAACACGCTATACGAGTTCTGGCTCAACGGCAACAAGGTGAGCGACCTCACCGGCAACACCCTCAGCGAGCCCATCACTTTCCACTTCACCACCATGAGCCGGCCGGTCATCGAGAAAGGCATGTACGACTTTGTGGTGCCCACCGACGGCGACATAGCTGCCGCCATCAAGGCCGCCAACGGACGCAGCAACAAGCAGCAGCGCTACCGTATCTTCGTGATGGACGGCACCCATGTGCTGCCCTTCAGCGAGACGGCCACCATCCACTCCGACGACGGCAACACCTACGCCAGTCCCATCACCTACATCAGCGCGCCCAACATCTCGTTCATCGGCGAGAGCATGGGGGGCACCGTCATCACCCAGAACATCCCGGCCGACGCCACCTACCAGGGCCAGTACGGCACCACCAGCGTCTATGACGGCATTGGCAAGAGCGATGTGCTGCAGTTGCAGAGCGCCGCACAGAACACCTACTTCCAGGACCTCACCGTGAAGAGCGGCATCGAGGACGCCCGCGGCCGCAACATCGCCATACAGGACAAGGGCACCCGCACCATCTACAAGAACACCTGCCTGTGGGGCTACCAAGACACCTGGGACTCGAACAACAACCGCGGTCTCTACTACTTTGAGAACGGCAAAGTGCGCGGCCGCACCGACTTTCTCTGCGGCAAGGGCGACGCCTACTTCAACCAGGTAGACATACAGGTGTGCATGAACACGGGCGGCTACATCGCCGTACCGTCCAACTCCATCAAGTATGGCTATGTGTTTTACCGCTGCACCATCAAGGGCGAGAACGCGGCACTGAACGGCAACTACACCTTAGGCCGCCCGTGGGGCAAGGGCACACCCGTGGCCTCGTGGATACACACCACCATGGAGGTGCAGCCCTCGGCCATTGGCTGGAGCGAGATGAGCGACGGATGGCCCAAACGGTTTGCCGAGTACAAGTCGGTCACTGCCAACGGCACCTTGGTGGACCTGAGCGGACGCAAGACGGTCTTCGCCAACACTCACACCAACAACCCCGTGCTCACCGATGAGGAAGCCGCAGAGGCCAGCGACATGACCAATATGTTCGGCAGCTGGGACCCGCGCTCCAGCACCGAGCAGGCCTCAGCTCCCACCCATGTGGTGAAAGAGGGCGCACAGCTCACATGGGACGACAGCCCCTACGTGCTGCTCTGGGCCATCGTGAAGAACGGCAAGGTGACCGCCTTCACTAACACGCCGGCTTACACCGTCGATGACCCCTCGGCCACCTACGCCGTGCGTGCCGCCAATGAGATGGGCGGTCTGGGCGAGGCCACCACGGCCATCGACCGCGACGCCATCGAGGACCTCAGCGCCACACCTGTTCAGTCCCTCCACAAGGGCACCTACACCCTGCAAGGGGTGAAAGTGAGCAAGGCCGAAAGAGGTGTCTACATCGTCGACGGACAGAAAGTAGTGGTGAGATAAGCCCCTCACGCCTACAAAATAACGCGTTTTTTTGGATATTCGGATAGATTTGCCTACCTTTGATGCCCCAATGCCAAAGGTAGGCATTTTTCACTACGACATGACAGAAAAAGAACCCAACGACATCCAGCCCGCACCGCCGTCACGACGCAACCGCCGTGTGCTGCTCATCGGGGCTGCTGCCATCATCCTTCTCACCCTTGCCGGCATCGGCATCCTGCACTATCAGTACACCTCGCGGATGGACGACATCCATCGGAGCGGACGGCAGTTCTCCGACCTGCAATACGCCGGCACCGACTACACCCCGCCCGCCGAAGGTGTGGAAGCGGAAACGGCGGAAGACACGGCCTACGACGACGAGGAAGATGCCCACCCCGTGTTCTCAAGGCCGGAAATCCCGGCCGACACCACGGCCCCCACACCACCGGCCGAGGTGAGCACTGACGAGCCGGTCGGTACAAGCATCAAAGGAGGTGCCGGCCACCTGACGCTGCGCGGCCACATCGACGCCGACGTCATGCTCTTCGTGCTTGAAGAAGACGAGAGCGGGCTGCTGAAAGGCCAGTTCTACAACCAGTCGACCAACAAGGCCGTCTCCGTAGAGGGTCGCCATCAAGGGCGCAAGATACTGCTGCACAGCACCAACCAAGGCAACTGGGACTTCACCATCATCGAGGAAGGCGGCCACTACAAGGGCGTGGCCACCGACGGGCAGTTCACCTACCGCCTCACCCTGCATTAAACCGCCAAGAACCCCATTATTCATCTTAAATACACACCACCCAATGAAGACAATCGGCATTATCGTGGCCATGGAAAAGGAGTTCGCCCAACTGCGCACCCTGCTCAACCATGCCGTCACCGAGACCCATTATGAGAGAACATTCGTCACCGGCACCATCGGCGACAACCGCATCATCATGCAGCAGTGCGGCATCGGCAAGGTGAACGCCGCTGTAGGAGCCGTGGAGATGATACACGCCTATCACCCCGACCTCATCATCTCGACCGGTGTGGCAGGTGGCGCCGACACCCGGCTCAACATCACAGAGGTAGTGGTGGGCACCGGCTACAACCACCACGACGCCTATTGCGGCAGCGAGGTGGCCTACGGACAGCTGCTCGGCCAGCCCGCCACCTATGAGGCCCCCGCCTATCTCATCGAGAAAGCGCTGAAAGCCGGCCATACCACCCCGGTTCATGCCGGGCGCATCGTGAGCGGCGACTGGTTTGTGGACACCAAGGAGAAGATGCGCGAGATACTGGGGCATTTCCCCGACGCCATGGCTGTAGACATGGAGAGCTGCTCCATCGCCCAGGTGTGCCATATCTACCACACCGAGTTTGTGTCGTTCCGCATCATCAGCGACATTCCGCTCAAGGACACCAAGGCCGCGCAATACTTCGACTTCTGGAGCCGGTTGGCCGAGGGTTCGTTTGAGGTGACCCGCTCCTTCCTCGAGCAACTGTAACCCACACGTCCCATCCACAACAAAACACTTTACCATCATGGAAAAGATACCCAGCTTCACCATCGACCACACCCGCCTGCTGCGCGGCATCTATGTATCGCGCAAAGACCAAATAGGCGGCGAGGTGGTGACCACCTTCGACATCCGCATGAAAGAGCCCAACCGGGAGCCCGCGCTCCATCCCGGTGCCCTGCACACCATAGAGCATCTGGCCGCCACCTATCTGCGTAACGACCCCGAATGGAAAGACCGCATCGTCTACTGGGGGCCGATGGGCTGCCTCACCGGCAACTATCTGCTGCTGCGCGGCGATTACACCTCGGCCGACATTGTGCCGCTGATGCAGCGCACATTCGAGTTTGTCGCCCAGTTTGAAGGCGACATCCCCGGTGCCGCCCCCCGCGACTGCGGCAACTGGCTGCTCCACGACCTGCCCATGGCACGGTGGGAAGCCCGCAAATATCTCGACGAGGTGCTTCTGCACATCACCCCCGAGCAACTGACCTATCCCCAATAGGCTCGGCCTTGTCCACCTACGAGATGAGGATGCCCCGCAAGCTTTTCGCTGCGGGGCATCCTCATAATATTTTGTCTCAACAGGGAGAGCGGTGTCTCCCGTGTGTTGTTATTCCTTGTTCAGGCGCTTGCGCTCGTTGTGGTCGAGCACGATTTTGCGCATACGTATGCTCTTGGGGGTCACCTCAACATACTCGTCGGCCTTGATGTACTCCAGGCACTCCTCCAGGCTCATCACCACCTTGGGCACGATGCGGGCTTTCTCGTCGCTTCCGCTGGCACGCACGTTGGTGAGCTGCTTGGCCTTGTTCACATTGATCACGAGGTCTTTCTCGTGCACATGCTCACCTACCACCTGTCCGCCGTAGACATCCTCGCCCGGGTCGATGAAGAACTTGCCGCGGTCCTGCAGCTTGTCGATGGCATAAGCGTAGGCATTGCCTGTCTCCATGGCAATCATCGAGCCGTTCACACGGCGCGAGATTTCGCCTTTGTAGGGTTGATACTCCTTATAGCGGTGGGCCATGATGGCCTCGCCCTGACTGGCGGTGAGCACATTGGTGCGCAGACCGATGATACCGCGCGAGGGGATGTCAAACTCGATGTTCACCCGGTCGGCCTGCGACTCCATGGAGGTCATCTCGCCCTTGCGGCGCGTCACCATATCAATCATCTTGCTGGCGAACTCCTCGGGCACATTGATGGTAAGTTCCTCGATAGGCTCGCAGCGCTGGCCGTCTATTTCCTTGAAGATGACCTGCGGCTGTCCCACCTGCAGCTCATAGCCCTCGCGGCGCATGGTCTCGATGAGCACGGAGAGGTGGAGCACACCGCGTCCGCTCACTATCCACTTGTCGGTGGAGTCCTCGAAGAATTCCACTCTGAGGGCAAGGTTCTTCTCCAGTTCCTTCTGCAGGCGGTCGTTGATATGGCGCGAGGTGCACCATTTGCCTTCCTTGCCGAAGAAAGGAGAGTCGTTGATGGTGAAAAGCATGCTCATAGTAGGCTCATCGATGGCGATGGGAGGCAGCGGCTCGGGATTCTCAAAGTCGCAGATGGTGTCGCCAATCTCAAACTTCTCCAGGCCGATGATGGCGCAGATGTCGCCGCTCTGTACCTGTGCGGTGCGCACATGGCCCATGCCCTCGAAGGTGTGGAGCTCTTTGATGCGCGTTTTCTCCATCGAGCCGTCGCGGTGAGCCACGGTGATGTTCATGCCCTCGCGGAGGGTGCCGCGGTGCACACGTCCCACGGCGATACGTCCGGTGTAGTTGGAGTAGTCGAGCGAGGTGATGAGCATCTGCGGGGTGCCCTCTATCACCTCGGGGGCGGGAATCACCTCCACAATCTTGTCGAGCAGATAGGTAATGTTGTCGGTGGGCTTGCTGTAGTCCTCACCCATCCATCCGTTTTTGGCACTGCCGTAGACAACTGGGAAGTCGAGCTGGTCTTCTGTGGCATTGAGCGAGAACATCAGGTCGAACACCATCTCATACACCTCTTCCGGCCGGCAGTTAGGTTTGTCCACCTTGTTCACCACCACGATAGGCTTAAGGCCTATCTGCAGCGCTTTCTGCAGCACGAAGCGGGTCTGCGGCATGGGGCCTTCGAAGGCATCCACCAGCAAGAGGCATCCGTCGGCCATGTTGAGCACGCGCTCCACCTCGCCTCCGAAATCGGAGTGTCCCGGTGTGTCGATAATATTGATTTTCACACCTTTATAGTTAATAGACACGTTTTTGGAGAGGATGGTGATGCCTCGCTCGCGCTCCAGGTCATTGCTGTCGAGCACCTGGTTGCCGATTTCCTTTCCTTCGCGGAAGAGATTGCCGGCAAGCATCATTTTGTCTACAAGGGTTGTTTTGCCATGGTCTACATGGGCGATGATTGCGATGTTTCTGATGTCCTGCATAATCGATACCTTAAAAAGCGGGAGGTAAGGCCTTAGCAAATAAGATATTGGCCCTATCTTCTTTCGGGCTGCAAAGGTAATGAAAATCGGGGGGA
>ONMI01000079.1 GCA_900318915.1 uncultured Prevotellaceae bacterium
CGGCGACCTGTATCAGATGTACAAGAAGTTCTGCGACTCTAAAGGCTGGACGGTATCGGTGACGAGTGTGAGCGAGGGCGCCGTGGGCGGTTTCAAGGAAATAGACTTTGCCGTGAGCGGCGACGGTGTTTACGGCATTTTGAAGTACGAGTCAGGGGTGCACCGTGTTCAGCGAGTGCCCGCCACAGAGACCCAGGGCCGCATGCACACCTCAGCCGCCACGGTGGCCGTGCTGCCGGAGGCCGAGAAATTCGAGGTGAGCATCAACGAGGGCGACATCAAATGGGACACCTTCCGCAGTTCGGGCGCCGGCGGTCAGAATGTGAACAAGGTGGAGTCGGGTGTGCGTCTGCGCTACCCATGGCGGAACCCCAACACCGGCGTGGTGGAAGAGATTCTGATAGAGTGTACCGAGACCCGCGACCAGCCCAAGAACAAGGAGCGCGCCCTCTCGCGCTTGCGTACCTTTATTTATGACCGCGAGCATCAGAAATATATGGACGACATAGCCAACCGCCGCAAGACGCTGGTATCCACCGGCGACCGTTCGGCCAAGATACGCACCTACAACTTCCCTCAGGGCCGTGTGACCGACCACCGCATCGGCTACACCACGCACGACCTGCAAGGTTTTCTCGGCGGCAACATCCAGGACATGATAGATGCCCTGACCGTGGCTGAGAACGCCGAGCGTATGAAAGAATCGGAATTATAGGAGGAAGACCTGAGAAAGGCCTAAATAATCGGAGGAATCTGAATAATCTAAAGATATCGGAGGAATCGGAGGAAGTGAAGAAAAACAAAAATAAAGAGCTATGAACAGAGAAGAACTGATAAGCCAGATTAAGGCGAAGAAGAGTTTTCTTTGTGTAGGTCTTGATACCGACCTGCGCAAGATCCCCCCCTTCCTGCTGGAAGAGGCCGACCCCATATTTGCCTTTAACAAGGCCATTATCGATGCCACGGCCCCGTATGCGGTGGCCTTCAAGCCCAATCTGGCCTTCTATGAGGCCGCCGGTCTGAAGGGCATGGCAGCTTTTGAGAAGACCATCCACTATCTGAACGAGCACTATCCAGAGGTTTTCGTCATCGCCGACGCCAAGCGCGGTGACATCGGCAACACCTCTGCGATGTATGCCCGCACCTTCTTCGAGGAGTACGACATCGACTCGCTGACGGTGGCACCCTACATGGGCGAGGACAGTGTGACCCCCTTCTTAGGTTATGAAGGCAAATGGGTGATACTGCTTGCCCTGACCAGCAACAAAGGTTCTCTTGACTTCCAACTCATGGAAGACCAGGCCGGCGAGCGATTGTTTGAGCGCGTGCTTCGTCAGTCGCAGCAGTGGGCCGGTCCCGACAAGATGATGTATGTGGTGGGCGCCACCCGCGGCCGCATGCTTGAAGACGTGCGCAAGATTGTGCCCGACCACTTCCTGCTGGTTCCCGGTGTGGGAGCACAGGGCGGCAGTCTTCATGAGGTATGCCAGTATGGCATGAACCGCGACTGCGGTCTGCTTGTCAACTCCTCTCGCGGCATCATCTACGCCAGCCAGGGCGAGGACTTCGCCGAGCGTTCGGCCGAGAAAGCCCATGAGCTTCAGGCCTCGATGGCCGAGGAGTTGGCCGGTCTGTTCTAACAGGCAGGGAAAGACATGACAGACAGCAAGATCATCAACGACCCCGTATTCGGTTTCATCAAGGTGCCGAAAGGTCTGCTATTGAACCTTGTGAAGCACCCCAGCATGCAGCGTCTGCGCCGCATCAAGCAGTTGGGTCTGGCCTCGATGGTTTATCCCGGAGCGCAGCACACCCGTTTTCAGCATTCGCTGGGCGCTTTTCATCTGATGCGCGAGGCCATTCTGTCGCTGACGCAGAAAGGCGTCTACATCTTCGACATGGAGGCCGAGGCCATCAGCGCCGCCATTCTGATGCACGACATCGGTCACGGTCCCTTCTCTCACGTCTTGGAGAACACGCTGATACGCGGCATCTCTCACGAAGACATCTCGCTGCTGATTATGGAGCGTCTGAACGAGGAGATGAACGGCGGTCTGACGCTTGCCATCCGCATTTTCCAGAACCAGTATCCCAAGCAGTTTCTACACCAGCTCATCAGCAGTCAGCTCGATGTGGACCGTCTTGACTACCTACGCCGTGACAGTTTCTTCACCGGTGTGAGCGAAGGCAACATAGGCAGTGCCCGCATCATCAAGATGCTTGACGTGGTGGACGACAACCTGGTGATAGAGCAGAAAGGCATCTACTCGATAGAGAACTACCTGATAGCGCGTCGGTTGATGTACTGGCAAGTATACCTTCACAAGACGACGGTGGCCTGTGAGAGTGTGCTGGTGAACACGCTATTGCGTGCGAAGCATTTGGCCCGCTCGGGCGTGTCGCTGTTTGCCTCACCCAGTCTGCATTACTTTCTGTACAACGATGTGGACCGCGCCTTCTTCGAGCGCCAGAGCGACTCGCTCCGCCAGTTTGAGCTGTTGGACGACAACGACATCATCAGCGCCATCAAGGTATGGATGGACAGCGACGACAAGTTGCTCTCACTCCTCTCTCGCGACATCATCAACCGTCAGCCATTCAAAGTGGAGATTTCCGACGAGCCTTTCAGTGCGGAGCGCATCGAGGAGATTACGTCCGGTCTCTGCAGCGCTTTCGGTGTGAGTGCGGATGAAGCCCGCTATCTGTACAAGTTGAACACGATTCAAAAAGACCTGTACGACATAGACGACGAGCAGATATCCATTCTCTACAACGATGGTACGCTAAAGAACATCACGGAGGCGTCGGAAATACTTGATGCTGGTCTATTATCCCACAAAAAATGTAAATATTACCTCTGTTATCACCGATTCTGAGCAAAAAGTATTATATTTGCAAAATTATTGACTTAAAATCAAAATATGGAATTTACTGCGAAGCAAATTGCCGAGTATCTCGGAGGCCGTGTAGAAGGCGACGAACAGGCTACTGTTCATACGTTCTGTAAGATAGAGAACGGTCAGCCCGGCGCTCTCACTTTCTTGGCCAATCCCAAATATGCCCATTATTTGTACGACACCAAGGCCAGTGTGGTTCTTGTGAACGACGACCTGGAGCTGGAGCGCGCCGTGAGCGCCACTTTGGTGCGTGTGGCGAACGCCTACTCGAGTGTGTCGGAGCTTCTGCGGCTGTATGACTCGATGAAGCCGAAGAAGAAGGGCATCGACCCGCTGTCGTTTATTTCCGGTACGGCTAAGACAGGTGATGACTGCTATATCGGCGCATTCGCCTATATAGGTGAGAATGTCGAGATAGGCAGCCGCTGCCTCATCTATCCCCACGCCTACATCGGCGACGGTGTGAAGCTGGGCGACGACTGCATCATCTGCCCCAATGTGAGCATCTACCACGGCTGCCAGTTGGGCGACCGCGTGACGATACACTCCGGCAGCGTGATAGGCGCCGACGGTTTCGGCTTTGCTCCCGACCAGGACGGCTACAAGAAGATACCTCAGCTAGGCATCGTGAAGATAGAAGACGATGTGGAGATAGGCGCCAACACCTGCGTGGACCGTTCGACGATGGAGGCGACAGTGGTGCATAAAGGCGTGAAGTTGGACAATCTTGTTCAGATAGCCCACAACACCGAGATAGGCGCCAACACGGTGATGTCGTCGCAGGTAGGCGTAGCCGGCAGTACGAAGGTAGGCGAATGGTGCATGTTCGGCGGTCAGGTAGGCATTTCCGGCCATATCACCATCGGCGACCGTGTGATGCTGGGTGCCCAGTCGGGCGTTCCGAGCTCGTTGAAGAGCGACCAGAAGCTGATAGGCACTCCTCCGATGGAGATGACGCCCTTCTTCAAGTCGCAGGCCATTTTCCGCCGTTTGCCCGAGATGTACAAGCAGTTGAGCCAATTGCAAGCAGAGATAGAAGAACTTAAGAAAACCCGTTGACACGCATGTTAAAGCAAAAAACACTCAAGGGAAGCTTTTCCCTGTTCGGCAAGGGACTTCACACCGGTCTGAGCCTTACCGTGACTTTCAATCCGGCTCCCGAGAACCATGGTTACAAGATACAGCGCATAGACCTTGACGGTCAGCCCATTATCGATGCAGTGGCCGAGAAAGTGATAGACACTCAGCGCGGCACTGTTCTGGGCAACAGCGAGATGCGCGTCTCGACGGTGGAGCATGGTCTGTCGGCCCTTTACGCCCTCGGTATCGACAACTGTCTGATCCAGGTGAATGGTCCGGAATTTCCCATTCTCGACGGCAGTGCCATACAATATGTGGAGAAGATCAATCAGGTAGGCATAGAGGAGCAGAACGCCCCAAAAGACTACTATATCATCCGTCACAAGCTTGAGGTGAAAGACGAGGAGTCGGGTTCGTGCATCACGATTCTGCCCGACGAGGAGTTCAGCATCACCTGCATGTGCTCCTTTGAGTCGAAGTTCATCAACAGCCAGTTTGCCACACTCGACAACCCTTGTGACTATCCCAAGGAGGTAGCCCCCGCCCGCACCTTTGTTTTCGTGCGCGACATAGAGCCCCTGTTGAAGGCCAATCTTATCAAGGGCGGCGACATGGAGAACGCCATTGTGATCTACGAGCGCCAGACCACGCAGGAGCGCCTGGACCAGTTGGCCGACCTCCTGAAGGTGCCCCATATGGACGCCACCCGTCTGGGCTACATCCAGCCGAAGCCCCTGGTATGGGAGAACGAGTGCACACGCCACAAGCTGCTCGACATCATCGGCGACATGGCCCTGATAGGCAAGCCCATCAAGGGCCGCATCGTAGCCACCCGTCCCGGCCACACCATCAACAACAAGTTTGCCCGTCTGGTGCGCAAGGAAATCCGTAAGCACGAGATTCAGGCTCCCATCTACGACCCCAATGATGCCCCTGTGATGGACAACATCCGCATCCGAGAGCTGCTGCCCCACCGCTACCCCATGCAGTTGGTAGACAAGGTGATAGCCTTAGGTCCGAACAGCATTGTGGGTGTAAAGAACGTGACGAGCAACGAGCCCTTCTTCCAGGGTCACTTCCCGCAGGAGCCGGTGATGCCCGGTGTGCTGATGATAGAGGCGATGGCCCAGTGCGGCGGTTTGCTGGTGCTGAACACGGTTGAAGAGCCCGAGCGCTGGTCGACCTACTTCCTGAAGATAGACGATGTGAAGTTCCGTCAGAAGGTAGTGCCCGGCGACACCCTTTTGTTCCGTGTAGAGTTACTGCACCCGTTGCGGCACGGCATCAGTTCGATGCGCGGCTACATGTTTGTGGGCGACCAGGTAGTGGCCGAGGCCACCTTTACAGCCCAGATAGTGAAGAACAAATAAGAGCGGCGGGCTCTGAGCCCGTCATGAAGAATACCAACCAAAATCGGATAAGCGATGAATACCATAAGCCCCATGGCCTTTGTGCATCCTGAAGCCCAGTTGGGCGACAACAATGTGATAGGCCCGTTCTGCTATATCGACCGCAACACGGTTATAGGCGACAACAACCATCTTTACAACGGTGTGACGATACACTACGGTGCCCGTATCGGCAACGGCAACGAGTTTTTCCCCGGCGCGAGCATATCGACCAAGCCCCAGGACCTGAAGTTCAAGGGTGAGGACAGTCTCTGCGAGATAGGCAACTCGAACAGCATCCGTGAGAATGTGACCATCTCCCGCGGTACGGCTTCGAAGGGCACCACGATAGTGGGCAACAACTGCCTCTTGATGGAGAATATGCATGTGGCCCACGACTGTGTGCTGGGCAACAACCTGATTATCGGCAACTCGACGAAGTTTGCCGGTGAGGTGGTGGTGGACAACAACGCCATCATCAGCGCCACTGTTCTGATACACCAGTTCTGCCACATAGGCGGCTATGTGATGATCCAGGGCGGCAGCCGCACCAGCCAGGACATTCCCCCCTACGTGATTGCAGGCAAGGAGCCCATCCGCTATGCCGGCATCAATCTTATAGGCCTTCGCCGCCGCGGTTTCAGCAATGAGACGATAGACCTGATACACAACACCTACCGCATACTTTACTCCAAGGGCCTTATGGCAGAAGGCATCGAGGAAGTGCGTCGAACTCTTCCCGAGACGCCCGAGATCAATTACATACTCGACTTTGTGAAAAACTCCAAGCGCGGCATCATCCGTTAAGGAAACGTTTCACTTGCAGCGCGGCCTGCGAGCCCTGTGCCGGCTTGCGGCCACTGTCCATCCAGCCCTATGAAGAACAGCCTCATCGTGATAGTGGGTCCCACCGGTGTGGGCAAGACCGCCACGAGTCTGTTGATAGCCGAGCACTACGGCTGCAGCATCATCAATGCCGACTCGCGTCAGCTCTATCGTGCGCTTCCCATCGGCACCGCTGCCCCCACCGAAGCCGAGAAGCGGCGTGTACGCCACTATTTCGCCGGCACCTTGGAACTGGACGACTACTACAGCGCATCGCTCTTCGAGCAGTCGGTCACCCATTTGCTCACCGAGGGCGAGCTGAAAGACCATCCGGTGAGTGTGCTGACAGGCGGCAGCATGATGTACATCGACGCCGTGTGCGACGGCATAGACGACATACCCACCGTTGAGGCCGAGACCCGCGCCCTGCTGAAGCGCAAGTTGGCCGAAGAAGGTTTGGACCGTCTGTTGGAAGAGCTCCGGGTGCTGGACCCCGACTACTACCGCATTGTGGACCGGCATAACACCCGCCGTGTGGTGCACGCCCTGGAGATATGCTACCAGACGGGCCGAACGTACACCAGCTACCGCACCGAGACGAAGAAAGAGCGGCCCTTTGAGATTATCAAGATAGGACTGACCCGCGAGCGCGAGGAACTGTACCGCCGCATCAACCGCCGTGTGGAGGAGATGATAGCGGCCGGTTTTATAGACGAGGTGCTCAGTGTGTATCCCTACCGTCACATGAACTCGCTCAACACCGTGGGCTACAAGGAATTGTTTGAATATGTAGACGGTCTGTGCACGCTTGAGAACGCCGTGACCCGCATACAGGGCAACACCCGCCGCTACTGCCGCAAGCAGCTCACCTGGTTCAAGCGCGACCCCTCGATCACCTGGTTTCATCCCGACGACGTGGACCGCATCATCGCCCATATAGACCACCACCTACCCCACTGACCCATGCGAATACTTCACTACATATCACTGCTTTGGCGCAAGCCGTGGTCTTGGTACAAGGGACTGTACAAAGGCCGCCGCTGGTATGTGAAGCTGCTGCTGGGCCTCGTTTCGTTCATACTTCTCATCATCGTCTACCTCGGCATGGTAGACCTCAACTTTCTGTGGCTTTTCGGCAAGTCGCCCGGTTTCTACAGCATCCTCCATCCCCCCTCGAGCATTGCCTCCGAGATATACAGTGCCGACGGTGTAAGGATAGGCAAATTCTACAACGAGAACCGCAGTCCGGTGAAATACGAGGATGTGAATCCCGTGTTCTGGACCGCCCTTGTAGACACCGAGGACGAGCGTTTCTTCAGCCACTACGGCATAGACCCCTACGGTCTGGCAGGCGCCTTGAAAGACGCCATTGTACACCGCCAGCCCCGCGGAGCCTCTACGATAACGCAGCAGTTGGCCAAGAACATGTTCCGCGTGCGCACCCAGTACTCCACCGGGCTGCTAGGCAAGATACCCGGCATCAGCATTGTGGTGAAGAAGAGCAAGGAATGGGTGATAGCCACCAAGTTGGAGATAGTTTACACGAAGCAGGAGATTCTGACGATGTATGCCAACACGGTAGACTTCGGTTCCAACTCGTTCGGCATCAAGACCGCCTGCAGCACCTATTTCAGCACCACCCCTAAAGAGATGACGACCAACCAGGCCGCCACCCTTGTAGGCATGCTGAAGGGCACCACCGTGTACAACCCCATCCTGCACCCCGACAAGAGCCTGCAGCGCCGCAACACCGTGCTTCAGAACATGGTGAGCCACCAGCACCTGAGCGAGCAGGAATACGCCACGCTGCACACCCTGCCCATGGACCTGCACTTCCACTCAGACATACAAAGCAACAACCAGTGGACCTACTTTCAGGATGCGGTGGAAGCCAATCTGCAGGAGTGGAGCAAGGCCAACGGCTACGACCTCTACACCTCAGGCCTGAAGATATACACCACGCTCGACACCCGCATCCAGCAACATGCCGAGATAGCCGTTCGCCAGCAGATGGAGCTGGTGCAGGCCAGTTTCGACCGCGACTGGGGCACCGACGCCCCCTGGCGCGAGGAAGACGGCCGTGTAACTCCCCATTTCATTGAAAAGCTGGTCAAGAAGTTGCCCGTATACAAATATCTTGAGAAGCGGTACGCCGGCAACACCGACTCCATCGACTACTACCTGAACCAGCCCCACAAGGTGAAGCTTTTCGATTACCGTCAGCCCATAGAGCGCGAGATGAGCACGCTTGACAGTCTGCGCTACATGGTACAGTTCATGCACTGCGGTTTCATAGCGATGGACCCCCAGAGTGGCGGTGTGCTGGCCTGGGTGGGCGATGTGGACTACAACACCTGGCAATACGACAAGGTATCGGCCATGCACCAGCCCGGCTCCACCTTCAAGCTCTTTGTCTATACCGAAGCCATGAACCAGGGGCTTGGTCCCTGCGACAAGCGGCGCGACGAGCGCGTGAGCATACCCGTCTACGACACCAAGAACCACACAGAAGCCATCTGGTGCCCCGAGAATGCCAGCAAGCGTTTCTCCGGCGACTCCATCCCCTTGAAGCAGGCCTTCGCGCGCAGTCTGAACTCCGTGGCTGTACGACTGGGCATCGAGTTAGGCGTGAAGAACATCATCCGCACGGCCCACGACATGGGCATCAAGAGCGAGCTCGACACCCACCCCTCGACGGTGCTGGGTGCCTCGGACGTGAATCTGCTGGAGATGGTGAACGCCTACAGCACGGTGGCCAACGACGGCAAGTATCACGAGCCGGTGCTCGTGACCCGCATAGAAGACCAAGACGGCCACGAAGTCTATGTAGGTCCGACGGAGAGTGTGCGCACGCTCAACTACAAGTCGGCCTTTCTGATGCAACAGATGCTGATGGGCGGTGTGAAGGAGGGCATGGGCACCTCACGGCGCCTGCTGAACTACATCGGCGACGTGCGCGACACCGACTTCGGCGGCAAGACCGGCACCTCGAACAACAACGCCGACGCCTGGTTCATGGGCATCACTCCCCACATAGTGTGCGGTGTGTGGGTAGGCGGCGAATACCGCAACATCCACTTCCGCAGCGGGCGTCTGGGCCAGGGTGCCGCCGCTGCCCTGCCGGTGTGCGGCCACTTCCTGCAGCTGCTGTTCCACGACCGGCGCTTCCCGCAGTACCACGGCCGTTTCATCATGCCCGGCGGCGAGGAGATAGACGTGAACCTGTACAACTGCGTGGACCAGTATCAAAATACGAAGAGCAGCACCGTAACCGACTCTCTAGACCAAGACGGTCAGCAATACGACGAGTTCGGCAATCCCATCCCCCCGCGTCCAGAGAATCCCAAGCCCGAGGAATACGAATTTCCCAATGACGCAGTGATATTCGAAGAAGACCTTTAAGATGCCCTCCCAGCCTATTACCCCTATCGACACCGACAATGCAGAGTTTCAGCAAGCGCTGCAGCTCATCCAGTATACCCACCGTTCGCTATTTCTTACGGGCAAGGCCGGCACGGGCAAATCGACCTTTCTCCGTCACATCTGCCAGACGACGAAGAAGAAGCATGTGGTGCTGGCTCCGACGGGCATAGCCGCCATCAACGCCGGTGGTGTGACACTGCACAGCTTTTTCAAGATACCCTTCCACCCCATCCTTCCCAACGACATCCAGTTCTCTCCCCGTAAGATACGCGAGACGCTGAAATACAACAGCGAGAAGCGCAAGATAATCCGCGAGCTGGAGCTGGTAATCATCGACGAGATCAGCATGGTGCGTGCCGACATCATCGACTTTCTGGACCGTGTGCTCCGTGTATACTCGCGCAACATGCGCGAGCCCTTCGGCGGCAAGCAGCTGCTGCTGGTGGGCGACATCTTCCAGCTCGAGCCCGTGGTGAAAGAAGACGAGCGACAACTGCTGCGTCCCTTCTACCAGTCGGCCTACTTCTTCGACGCCCACGTGTTCAAGACGTTCCAGCTGGTGAGCATCGAGTTGCAGAAAGTGTACCGCCAGCACGACCAAGCCTTTGTTCAGATACTGGACCGCATACGCACCAACCGCGCCAGCAGCATCGACCTGCGGCAGTTGAACAGCCGTGTGGGCGAGCCCCCGAAGGAGACAGGCGGGCAACTCACCATCACCCTTTCCACCCGCCGCGACACCGTGGACCACATCAACGAGCAGCACCTCTCGGCCCTGGCCGGCGATGTGGAGGTGTTTCAAGGCCGCATAGACGGCGACTTCCCCTCGAGCAGTCTGCCCACACTGATGGAGCTGGAGCTGAAAGTGGGCGCCCAGGTGATATTCGTGAAGAACGACAGCGAGCACCGCTGGGTGAACGGAACGCTCGGTGTAATCACCTCGATAGACACCACGAAGCCCGACGAGGAATACCTGACCATCCAGACCGAGGACGGAGGAGAATATGATGTGGGGCGCGAGCTGTGGAGCAACATGCGCTACACCTACAACGAGAAGGAGCAGAAGATGGAGGAAGAAGAGATAGGTCGTTTCGAGCAGTTTCCCATTCGTCTGGCGTGGGCCATCACCATCCACAAGAGCCAGGGTCTGACGTTCAACCAGGTGAACATCGACTTTGCCGGCGGCACCTTTGCCGGCGGTCAGGCCTACGTGGCCCTGTCACGCTGCACCTCGCTGGACGGCATCACGCTGAAGGCCCCTATCCAGCAGCGCGACATCTATGTCAGGGCCGAGGTGGTACGTTTTGCGCAGCAGTACAACGACCGCCGAGCCATCGACGGTGCCCTTGCCGGCACGCAGGCCGACGCCGCCTACCGCGAAACGCTTGACGCCTTTGAGCAGCGCGACTTTCAGCGCACACTCGATGCTTTTTTCAAGGCCATCCATCTGCGTTACGACATAGAGCGCCCAGAGGTGAAGCGGCTGATACGGCGCAAGCTCGGTGTGATAAACCGCCTGGAGAATGAGATTGAGAATTTGAAGAGCGAGATGCGCAAGCGCGAAGCCTTCCTGAAGAAGTTGGCCGCCGAGTACACCCTGATGGGCAAGGAGTGTGAGGAAGAGCACATGCCCGACGCTGCGATAGCCAACTACAAGAAGGCGCTTGAGCTCTATCCCGAAGCCCGGGAGCCCAAGCGCCGCCTGAAGAAACTGATGAAGGAGAAGAAAGAGGGTTAATACTTCATCGCTTTAAGCATCGTAAATGTCTTTTGGACTGATAACCAACTCATCCATATCAATTTTTCTCTTTTTGATATATTTCTTGAAGAAGCCCACTCCCCAATAAGAGCTCACCTTTCTGGGTTTGCCCAGTTTTATGCCCAGCTGCGAGTCATAGATATGGTAAACCAGTTCGGAGCAGTAGTAGAGGTTGTTGTTCCACTTGAACTGCGAGTCATACCGCCGGCCGAGCAAATGCTGATAACGGATATTGACCGGTTTGTCGACCACTCTTTTCACCCAATACTTTTTGCCGACCCCTTTTGCGATGAAGTCGTCGACCGGTGTGAGTTTTATCACATTACTGGCCTCAAGCACATACTGGCGTCCACCCTTCTCCACCACGATGCCACAGTGGGAGAGCTGCGACTTGGTAGCCATGCGGATATACTTAGACTGTTCCGACTTGGAAATCTGGAAGATGATGTCGCCCTCCTTGAAGCGCGACGTGGTGCAATGACCGTCGAGAAGATAGACACCCACGAACACCAAAACCATTGCCAACAAATACTTCTTCATATTCAATTGATTATTATTGATTGTCTATCATTGAATACCTGAGACA
>ONMI01000081.1 GCA_900318915.1 uncultured Prevotellaceae bacterium
TAGGATAGGAGATGATTACAACCGGAAGAAAATACTTTACAACGTTAAAGTTGTGTTAAAAACATGATTTTCCTTGGTTGTTAACATAAAATGCTGATTGGTCTGATAGGAAGAATTGAAAAACTACGGATTTTTCTGATTGGTCTGATGAGAAATGTAAAATTATTTGGAAGAAGGAACAAAAATATTCAACTCCCTAAAAGCGACAAATCCAGACTCGGGGTTATGAATTAATTTTACTTGTTACAGCTTGTGCAACTACAGGAATAATCAGAATAATCAGAATAATCAGATAAATCGGATAAATCAGATAAATCAGATAAATCCGTAGTTATTCATTTGTTTCGGTGGGACGAAACGAGGGGGAGAGCCGCTGCTCTCCCCCTCTGTTGCATTGACGCTTGGCCGTGCCAAGTCGTTGGGTACGTTTATTCGAAGTTAGTGACGGGTGCGTAGACATCGTATACGCCTCTTCCATCGAGCGTCATGTCGGCAGAAGCGGCGATTACAGACTCGGTGGCGACGACCAACACTTTGATAGCAGGCATTCTATAATTTTTCATATTCTTATGTTTTTTAAATTCTACCATTGATTATTTCTTCACATACTTCTTGCCGTTGATAATCACGATGCCCTTGTAGGAATCGTAAACACGCTGGCCGTTGAGGTTGTAAGCCTTGCCCTCTACGATAGCATCGCTGATGAGCGCCTTGATACCGTCGACATCGTCGAAGATGAGCGTCAGCTTAGCATTGGCATTGTTGGCCACAGTGGTGAAGTAAGCCTTGTTGGCCGGGATCACCGTTCCGAGGAACTTGTAGAATCCCTCCTCGCCGTCGAGCAGTGAGAGCACGGAGCAAGTACCGGCCTCGACCTCGGTATCCTCAATGACACCCACGAAGTCGTTGGCAGCAGCGATAGGAGCAGCACCCTCCATGACGGGCACGGTCACCTCCTCGGCACCATTCTCACCCTTCACGAGCACGCCGGTGAATGCGGGCACCTCAGTGACCTCGGTGAGGAACACGTTGTTGCCGCTGACGCGGGCTACATAAGCATGAACGTCGGAAGCGCTGAAGTCGAGATCCTTGTCATAGCAGAAGGTACCCAGTCCGTTGGCCTTGGTCTCGATGACCACGTCGGCAACCTTGATGGGATAGACCGCCTCGAAAGCATAGACAGGCTCCTGTGTAGAGGTAGAGCCGTTGCGCTCTAGCACCACCTTTACAGTGAACTCACCCTCGCCGGTCACTACGACAGCCTCACCGGGGAACCAGTTGGCAGCCGTGCTGGAAACAGCGGGATCGCTACCGTCGGTGGTCACCCAAGCCTGGAAGTTGTCGCCGTCGAAGTCGATGGTGATTTCGTCATCGACAGCCACCTCAGTACCGGCCACGGGATCGAAGGTCACCCAAGGCTCAGCCACCGGTTTGATGGGATAGACAGCCTCGAACGGAGTCTGCTCGTTGGTCTGATTGTTCTCGAGCACCACCTTCACGGTGAACTCGCCCGCACCGGCCACGGTGACGGTCTCGCCCGGGAACAGGTTCATCATCGTCAGCGAGGTAGCGGGATCGCTGCCGTCGGTGGTCACGTAAGCCTGGAAGTTGTCGCCGTCGAAGTTGATGGCAATCTCGTCGCCCACCTCCACCTCAGTGCCAGCAACGGGGTCGAAGGTCACCTCGGCCACCACAGCCTTCTTGATGGGATAGACAGCCTCGAACGGAGTCTGCTCGTTGGTCTGGTTGTTCTCGAGCACCTCACCGGCCACGGTGACGGTCTCGCCCGGGAAGAGGTTCATCATCGTCAGCGAGGTAGCGGGATCGCTGCCGTCGGTGGTCACATAAGCCTGGAAGTTGCCGCCGTCGAAGTTGATGGCAATCTCGTCGCCCACCTCCACCTCAGTGCCGGCAACGGGGTCGAAGGTCACCTCAGGAACGATGACAGGAGCCGCGATGGTGTAGACCGCACGCACTTCCTCGCTCTTATGACCATCGGCATCCTGGCTGTAAGCGCGGATGGTGGTTTCCTCATTGATCAGTACTCTGCCCTTCGGGGCCACATCGCCATAGACAGCAGGATCCTTGCCATCGCTGGTGAAGGTGACCGACTGTCCGTTCTCGCCCGGCAGAATGGTTACCCATGTGCCGGCAGGCACCGGTCCCGGTTCGGGATTGAAGGTAGGAGCGCCCACCACCACGGGGCCGCCAATCACCGTGTAAGTAGCGGTGACCACCTGGCTGCGCTGCTCATTGGCAGGATCCTCCACGAAAGCCTTGATGGTGAAGGAACCCTCCTGGTCGACCGTTACCTGCTCAGGATTGGTGAAAGCCGACTTGACATCGCTCAGCGGGCTCTCAGGATCGCTGCCATCGGTGGTGTAGTAAAGCAGGAGTCCATCCTCATAAGAGATGTTGACGGTGCTGCCATACTCAACACTCTGGTCGGCTGCGGGGTCAAACACCGGAGCGGGCACAGAGGGAGCCTCGGCCTCGGGTGTGAACTTATAACCGCCGAACTGCATTTTAGAACCGTTGCAGAAGATGTAATACGTCTCACCGGCCTCGACATCGAACTCAAGGGTGCCGATAAACTTTTCGCTGAACGTATTGTCAGCACCGATTGCCACCTCGGTCGGTGTATCGCCATCGGCCAGGAACTTCAGGTCGGCAGTGGGCAGGGGAGCGCCATCCGACAGTTTTGCCACATAGGTGGTCTTGCCAGCATTGATGTAGACCCAGCAAAGCACATGACCGTTTTTGGACGGTGTAAACATGTAGTAGGTTCCCTGTTTAGGCAAGTTGCCCTGATCAGGATTATAGCTAGAGGAACCACCAGTGCTGCCAAGTTCTGCATCCTTCGGGTTGTTAGTGCCGACGACACTGACCACCCGGGTCTTGACTTCCGGCTGGCCCGTCTCATCATTCATGACCATCACATTTTGTCCAAAGAGATCAGCGCAATAAGCTTTGGCAGTAGAGAGCTTGACGGAATAGTTTTTTGTACTATGGTCATTGCCCAATACCAGCTTTGCGTTAGCGGTCGACAACGTGTACCCATTGGAATAGGTACCCGTCTCGGAGAAAAGCGCGGTCTCGGCCGTCTGTGCCTGAACACCGACTGCCATGAGCACCGTCGCCATCAAAGAAAAGAATTTCCTCATACGCATTTGTTTTTAGGTTAGACATTTAGTTAGTAGAAAATATAGAATTGGATTCTATTTCAACCTATCAAGGAATGACCACCTTGCGATGGTCGCGGATGTAGATGCCCTTGAGCTTGCCCGAGGCCCTACGGCCCTGGAGGTCGTAGAGCACGCCGTCGGTGCGATGGGCCGGCTGCACAGTCAACTGCTCAATGCCGCTCTCCACGTAGACGGGATTGGAGGGAGCCGACTCACCCTGGTCATAGACAGCCGTGACGGTAAACTCCGCATCGTTGAGGTGCGGGAGATCCGTATTGAACGACAGTTGCCCGGCGGAAGTCTCTCCAATGAGTTCGCCATTGTTGTAGATTCTGTAGCCCATAAGAGCGATATCCTGCTGTGCCAGATACTCAGGCACGAAGGACACATCGTCGACAAAGAACTTGTTGCCGTCGTAGCTGGTGCGGTGGATGGCGAAATAGCGCGTGCCCTCGGGCAGGTTGTACTCATACTTGACCCATGCAGCCCCCTTGACCGACACCTCACTGCCAAGGTCGGTGAAACTCTCCGGCTCCGTATCGGTGGAAGAGGCGCACACATTGAATGTCTCTGTGAAGCTGTTGGTGCATCTTGCATAGAAAGAAATGGTCTGCGCCCGTCCTGAGAGTTCGGGCGAGATGAGCCAGTCGTCGGCCATGAAGCTCGATGACATGAGCATTTTTTCCCCGTCGTAGGCACTCCAGATATCGTCGAGCCCCTTTCCACCGGTGCCCAGCACCACCTCTGAAGGATTCATGACGATGAAAGCATGCGGCAGTGTGCGGTTGGGCCACATGTAGTTCTCGCCCCAGCTGTAAGTGAGCGACTGGTCGCGGTCGACGAGCACCCAATCGCCAAGGTCGGAGATGGTGAAGTCGTCATACTGCTCGAATCCCTCCATGAGCGCCGACTCCTCGGTGCGCGGCGGTTGCGGAGCCAGCCAAGCGAGAGCCCCCTGCTGCCAGGACAGACTCTGCGGAACAGGATAGGAAGGATAGCGCACCTGCAGCGAATCAGTCCGGGTGGTATTGTTGTCCGTATTGTTGTCGGCGGGATACTCCACCACAGCATAGACACCGGTCTGTTGCGGCATGCCAGCTGTTGCCGTTACCGGCACCATCACCTCAACAAGGTCGCCCACTTTGATAGCCGGTCCGTTGATGGAGCCAGCCTTCTGCCCTTGCGCATAGACTTCTACTGTATAAGCATTCTCCGGCACTTCATTGCTTCCCAGGTTGGTGACGGTCACTCTGACGGTACGCGGCTCACCGCTCCGCAGATAGGCCGGCAGGCGTGTGATACGCGCCGTAAGGTCATCTTCGTACTGGTTGTAGATCATGATATTGTCGACGTAGACCAGTTCGACGGTATTGGTGAGCGTGGTTTCGAGCGCCACATAGCAGGAAGGCTGTCCGGCTATGGCATCGAGCGGCACCACGGCGCGGATATATTGCCGGGCCAGACTCTCATCGCCCATATCGAGCTCGGCCACCGTTTCGAAATTGACCCCATCGGTTGACACTTTTATTTTTAAGGGCCGGTCCATGGCATAGTCGTAGAAATAGTAGAGCGACATGACCGGTCGGTTACAGTCCGTGAGGCAGAGGCGTCCGGTCTGCGCACGTGTTGTCTCCTCGATGGTGGTCTGCATCTCATCGATCACATTGGTAGAGATAGCCAAGAAACCGTTGTCGCCATCCTGCGAGAAGCGGTTGTCGGAGATTTCATACCAGCGGGTGCGTCCCGGGGTGACCGGTTTGAACCACAGGTGGGAGGCGAATCCGTCGGGGAACGACTCGATGAACGGCAAGCCATACGGTTCGCCGATGATACGCGTCTCTGTGGTTGTCTCTATCCCCTCTCCAGTCTCAGAGATCGGTTTGACATAGTAATACATAAGTCCCTGTCCGTCGACCACCACCGTACGTGCCACGGGATAGTGGTACTGCTGCTCAAGCTCCTGGTATCGAATTTCAGCGGCCGCCTCGAGCCACTCGATATCCACCACATCCTCGAACGAGGTGGCAGTGAACCCTTCGGCCAGCATAGTGCCAGTAGGCTGCATATAGCGTTTGATGCTGTATTTCAAGTTTTCTGTATCGATATAGCCACCATGTACGCCCACCGAAGGAGCGTCCCATGTGACGACAGCGTGATGGGTGTCATAATCGTAGGTGAAGTGCAGGTTCTGCACCGGTCCAGGCTGGTCGACGCCGATGAAAGCCTCGGCCTGAACAGGGTCTGAGGGTCCCTGGCTGTTGACTGCAACCGCCTTATAAGTATGCATGCCCCCTGTCACTGCTGTATCCTCGAAGGACAGCGCCTCTCCCGGCTGCGGGTTGGGGAAGGTGAGAATGAGTCTGTTGTCGCGGTAGAGTTCAACACCGGTGATAGACTCCAGGTTGGAGCCGTCGACAGCAACTACCGGTGCCTTCATGGACACAAGAGCCGAGAGGGCACCTTTCTCGCCCGGTGTGACGGTGAGGTCGGTTACGGGCCCGGGGGCCTGCTGGCTGATGGTCTCGCGGAGGGAGATATCATCGATGAAGAGATAGTTGGAGTAAGGGTCGCCCACCGTGCAATGGTGGAAGCCGATGCGGTAGTCGTCGCTCTCCTCGACCGTGAATACGGCGGTATAGACCGTGGCCGACTCCTCGGAGACCGCCGTGAGCGGCAGGATGTTAGTGGTGAAGGAAGAAACCCGCTTGCTGGTTCCGAGGAAGACAGCGAGGCTCTCGCTGCCGAACATCTCGATGTAAGACTTGAAAGAAAGTTCATAGGTCTTACCCTCTTCGAGTTCGAAGATAGGTGTGATGAGCCAGTCGTCGGCATCGAAGTTGCGCTCACTTTTGGCAGCCTGCACGATGTCATCGTAACGCCAGACGTCCTCGTCGTTGTTCTCGTTGGCCACGGTGAACGACTCGAAATCGCTGATGTCGTCGAACTGCTGCAAATAAGGCAAGGCCACCTGTGCGCTCATGAGCGAGGCGGAGGCAAGCATTGCAAGCAAGAGAAGATTTCTGGTTTTGGAAAAGAACTGAATCATTAGCGTCATATAGTTTGTTTAAGTTAGGTTATCTTATCACGATTTTTCTCACCGAGCCCCCGTTTTCGACAATATAAAGTCCCGGTTTGAGTTGTCCGGCCGTGACGGGCTGTCCGCCGAGGGTGTAGAAATGCGGAGCACCGCTCTCCTGCCCCACCGCCGAGGAGATGCCTCCACCGATAGAGACCCCATTCTGCGCCGCATTGAGCACGGCACCCGTAGGATAGCCCGTGGCGCGGTCGGCCTGTGCGGTGACGAAGGCCACGACCCTCAAAGAGCCCTGTGTCCATGCATCATCAACATCAATGGAGAACGACTGTGAGAAATGCGTGTCGTCCGTCCACTGGATGCGGTCGCCCGACTGCCGTGTGAGAACGGCTCTGAGCACATTGTCGTGGTATTTCTTCGTTGCGTCGCCCGCCTGCGAGCCCACCGCCAGCACATTGTCCTCGACAAGGAACACATTGAAGGTGGCCCGCGGGAAGAGCGTTTGGAAGAAACTCTTTGCCTCGCCGAGGACGAGGACATTGACCATGCCATTCTCTATTGTCAATTCAGGCATGAGCGAGACAAAGGCCCGTTTTTCGGCCGCCATGCCGAACACCGTCTGCATATCACTGGCCGAGAATCCACCGATGGTGAAGGCCGGCGTATCGCCTACGAGCTGGCTGCGGTCTATCATAATGAAAGGATTGCCATAGACACCGAACTTGAGATAAGGCTCACTGGCCTCGATGGTAAACTCATCGTTGCGGTAGCCCACATGGTGCGCCACCCATGCCACATCGGAGCGTCCCTGGACCACCTGCTCGAGCAGTTTGTCGACAGGCGGGCAGTTGACACAGGGCAGCGAAGTGAAATGCTCGAGGAGCAAGGTGTGCGGATAGGTGGATGAATAGACGAAGAACGGGATGCGCAAGGTGTTGTTGGCCGTACGCCCGTCGTCAACTCCCTCTGCGGAGAGCGTCACTTCGACGAAATGCTCGCCTTCCTCCAGCCCCTGCAGCGAGAAAGACTTCGAAGCCTCTTGCATCTCCATCGGGGCCAAAACGCTATAAGTAACCCCATCGGGCATCGGCTCACCGCCATCGAGGCTCCAGCTGAGCGTATAGGCGCTGACATTCTGTGTGCCCAGGTTCTCGACACAAACAGAGGCATTCATCTCAGAGCCCGCCGCATAGCAGAGGCTGTCGGTGGAACCATCGATGACAGCCATATCATAATCAGGCAGTTCCGCTTCGACCACCGCCCGAATGAAGAGGATGCCTACCCCATCGTTGTGGTAGTCGGCCCACTGGTTGTCGACCGCCACGAGCGAGGTATTCTCATCACCGCTGCCTTTGGCCAGGATGCCCCTAACGCCGTCGGGCTGCGTGAACGTATAGCCGATGTAGAGTTCGTCGCCATCGACGGTGAGCGGCTCGTTGAGCGTCAGCTCATTCCATCCGTACTGCACAGTGCCGAGGCTCTGCACCACGACAGAACTCTCGCCGAGCGCCTTTCGAATCCATACCGACGCTTTCTCCACCCCTTCGCGGAGGGCAACCTGGATGCGCACTATTTTTCCATCCTTGTAGCGCTGCATGGTAGCTTTGGGCAGACGTATGGCCGCGGAGAGGCGAGCCTCGCCCTCGATGCCGATGACATCGGCGCCCTCCAGGTCGTCGGAACAATAGCCAAGAAGATGCGTGTTTTGCGCCGAGATACCTAAGGAGAAGCACCACGACAGGATGAACAGGGACAATAGAATATTACGCATAGACAGTAGTTCGTTTAGGTTTAAGGTCAACCGTAGCCATCCTATCATCTGCCGGAGCAAGATGGTGAAGACCTGTGAACGGAATCAATACGGGCAAACAGCTAAAGCTTCCCGACCTTCCGTTTCGGCACATATTTATAAAAAAAAGCAAAGAAAAAAACTATTTAAAACTTATTTTATCTTAAAAACAAGTATTTGTAAACCATTAGTTTACATTACGAAAAAGGAGGGAGCGCCAGCCCCCTCCTAAGGAGGGGGCGGAACTTGGTGTGTAATAGTGAGCCAATGAAGGAAACAACCGGTGCATCCCTGCGCCGGCTGTTTCCTTCTAAGCTAAATAATGCTAACTTATGATACTATAACCTAAAAAACAAATCGGGTAAAAAGATAAAATTGTTTCTGTATGAATGTTGATGCGGCTGCGTGTTCTATCTCACATAAGGATTGTAGAACCTACTGAGATAGAGCGACTGCGGAGCCTGCCTATTGACCGTGTTGTAACTCTCGATGAAGGCGGCAGCCGCCTATCTCCTATTGATTAAAACCGTTTATTTTGTTTTTACACTGCAAAGATACAGCGGTTTCGGACGGGCAGAAAGAAATACGATGATTATCTATCCGACTTGATGCGACAGAGACTTCAAAAAACGACAAAAAAAGCCGCCCCCAGCGAAAAGTGTCGCATGGAGGCGGTATGAGCGGCAGTAAAACGCCAGATTAGCCTATCGTTTCATACAAAGAACTTACTTCACCATGATTTTGCGTCCGCACACCTTACCGTTCTCAGAGCTGCGGAGGATATAGATGCCATGACCGGGGCGGTTGACGCGCCGTCCCTGCAAGTCGTAGTACTGTCCCTCGCCCTCAGCCTTCTGCTGTGTGAGGTCTTTGATACCGGAAGGATCGAGGAGGTAGCGAATGCCGTTGAGGGCATTGACCTTACCGTATCCCCAGCGCTCTGTGTTAAGAGCCGTATACTCATCATTGACAGAAGAGACGGAGAGCACCGTCTTCACATCCTCGACTGAGAGAGAGGGGTCGCACTGCTTCCAAAGCGCCACGATGCCCGCCACGCAAGGACACGACATCGACGTGCCCGTCTCACCACCATAGGGATATCCCTGCCACTGCATGGACTCGGCGATGGTCTCATCCTCATCGATGGCATAATGGTTCCAAGACGACACGATGTTCCATCCCGGTGCGGAGACTACCGGCTGCTGCACGCCGTTGAAAGAAGTGCCATAGCTGGAGAAGGCTGCGTAATCATCGAGTTTGGAAACGATAGTATAGCCCCATGTGGTATCCTCGGTCTGTCCATTGTAGAGGCGGTTGATGTTGTTGGTGCAGTAAGCACCCACACTGATTACCCCCTCAGAAGAAGTCCAGTCGCTGCACGACAATTCGCTGTCGCCGTCGACCTCGCCCTTGATTTTGAAATAATCGGCACCGCCGAAGCCATAGACATTGTCCCAGACATCCACCTCGGTGCCCTCAGCGCCCGACACAGAGAGTTCGAAAACATAGTCGTCGTCGATACCCCCTTCGACAGCAACTTGGAAGCCCAGGCGTCCGTAATCATTCTCGAAAGCACCGACAGCAATGATACCGTCGAAATACTGCGCCATTTCTTCGTCTTCATCGCTCTGAGCGACGTAGGCCATGACATCGCATCCCGGAGTGGCCGTGAATTTCTGCGACGACCATACGGTGGAGACGCGGTTGAACATTCCCACCTTTTTAATATTGACCTGGACGCTGACCTCGCCCCCGTTCCGGCTGTAGCCGGTTGCATTGCCTTCGACCGCCATTTCGTGCTCTCCGCTTTCATCCGGCATCATGCCCATGAAGAGCGTGTTGAAGGAAGGTTCCTCGGCCGTGAATTTGCGGTAGATATGGAGCGGATATCCCCCCTCATTGCCCACAGAGAGTACCGGCACCAGACTTTCAGACAGATCGGTGAGCGCCTCTGGAATGGTTCCTGTTCCGTCGTGCGGACCGTCGTGCGATCCCGCACTAATGCTCAAGACCACCGGCTGTTCGGACTGCTTGGCATAAGCCTCGGCAAAGCCCAGCACCAATTCGAGTAAATCATTTCCCTCTTCGAATTCCTCCTCGAGTTGCTCGTTTTCGACATACGTGACAATCACGATATCGGCATCGGGCGCCATACCTCCGAAGCCCTGCGGCGACAGCGAGCCGGCCGCGATGCCCAGGGTATGCGAGCCATGATACTCCTCATCGTCGTCGGTGGTGAGTTGCTCAATCAGCTCGGGCGTGTCATAGATGGAGCCGGGCAAGGTGATTTCGCCCACTTCCGGATCATTGATGGTGAATGGCCGTCCTCCATCGTCGCCGATGATATAGACACACTTGATGCGCGAGCGTCCCTCGGCATCCTTGAAGGCCGGATGTTGGAAATCGAATCCCGCATCGAAGATGAGGAGCGTGACCCCTTTGCCCGTATAGTCCATATCAGGCAGCGCAGTAGGTCCGTTGAGCATGGACACGCCTGTAGCTTCACGCCCTATATCGGTCATTTTTTTGCCTTTATGGCACTTGTCGATACGCACGATGCCCTCGATGTGCTCCAAAGCCTGCACTTTGTCGACCGGAATCTGTATGACCACCTGCTGTCCGATTTTGGAGCAGACCACCGCACCGGTCTCCTTGATTTGTCGGTACGTTTCGGCGGCATTGTCGCTCTCGACCTTTACCACCAGGCGGATTGTCTGTTGCGGGACCACGGCAGCCCCTTCAGCCTTGGCACGAGCAGCTTTTCGCTGCCATGCCGCCTTTTTCTGTTCGATTGAGATTTTGGCCCCAGGAGTGAGTTTACCCTGTGCCATGGCCATGAAGACCATGCAGAGCAGGAAGGAAATAAGTGTAAATCTTTTCATGTAAAGTTTTTTATAAAGTTTGATTATTATCAATATGAGAGCCGGTAGAAACTGAGGTGTACCGGTCCGATCAATCCGGCAGGCAGCAAAGGCGAGTCGGCCTTGTAGAAATTGGTAGCGGTATAGGTAAACCGCTGCTTGCAGTCGGGCTGCTCATCGCCGATGAGGCGGTTGGCCCAGTTGTTCACCACCCGGATCTCCAATTGGTTGATTCCTTTTTTCAGCGCCCGGGTGATATCCATGCGATAAGGCGACTTCCAAAGCGTGCCCATCGGGATGCCGTTGACCACCACTTCGGCTATGCAGCCCACCTGACCCAGCTGGAGCACTACCGGTGCTTTTTTCAAATCCTTTTTAGAGAGTTTGAACGCATTGGTGTAGACCGCCGTACCGGCATAGTATTTGATGCCCGGGTCGGACGACTCCGTATAGGAGATGAGCTGCGGGAACACCGTCTGCGCCGGCCCACCCCACCGCTCGTCGAAGCGGACGGTCCACGGCGACACAATCTGCCGGCAGTCTACCAATTGCAGTTCCGGTGCCACCCCTCTCTCGGGCGCCACCGGTGCCGCCTCGAAGACCACGAACACCGCATCGTTTTCCACCAGCGGCAGGTCGACGACGGTGACACCGTCGCTCACCACATAGGTAAGCTTTTCGATGGCGCCCGTCTCCGGATGCCAGAGCGACGGAACACGCCCACAGACACGGAAGAATGCCTTCACCTTTTTTGCCTGCGGCCGCGTGTTGCACACCCAATAGATTTCGGCCTCGGGTGTGGAGCGGTGCACGAATTTGAGGCCATTCATATTATCGGCCCTGAAATCAGGAGCGATATGGTGCAGCGCGTCGGTCATGGACTGTCTGCTCAGGTCGACCACGACAGCCCCCTTGGAGCGCAGCGCCTCCAGCTTCTGCTGCACGGCCGGAGCGAAATGACAGCAACGGCTGTCGATGACGAGCGCCCTGTAGCGGACACCGGAAGGAGCGGTGATATACTCGCCGTCGAAATCGACGAGGCTTAGGAGCGCCTCCTTGTTGACATAATCATAATTGTAGGAAGCCGGCACATCAGGATGTTTGTGCGCGAAGAGGCTGGTGACCACATCGTCCTCGCCATAATAGTAGAGCACATCGGCCACATTGTGCCCCTGCTGGAGCATGAAGCACGAGCGCGCCAGGTAGTCGGTCCAAGCCCTTGCCTGCTCGGCCCACGTCTCATGGCGGTTGAACCACTGTCCGTAGAAGAGCAGTCCGAGTCCCGGCACCTTGTCGTCGACCGGCTGGTGCGCACACTCATGGATGACGAATCGGTTCACGCCGCTCGCCATTTCAAGGTCGGCCGTATGTTTCAGATTGCCCGGATAGAAGCAATAAGCCCCGTTGGCATAGCCATTGACCGTCATCGACTCACAAGCCACATATTTTTTTCCGTAGAGATGCGCCACGGAGGCCGACTCGCGGATGTCGCTCATGCCCATAAACGAGGAAGAGTTGTCCGTTTTCTGTTCCTCCTCGACCACCCACATGGCCGCCATGGGAATATCCGCCTTGCTTTTGGCCGCCATACCGTCGACGAGGTACAGACGGCCATTCTCGTGCGACTCAAAATACGTCTTCATGCCATGGCGTGCCGCTATCTGCGCCGCATTCTGATACATACACTCCTCGATGAGTTCGCCGATGGTGGTGCGCCAGTCGAAGAGGAACTCCTCGCTCTGCTCCGCGCTGCCCACGACGATGCCCGTGAGCACCGGCATCCACGGCAGGAGGCTGTAGCCCCTTCTGGCCTCAAACTCCTGCATCATGCGCGGCATCCACGTCTCATGGCCCGCCTCATAGCTGTCGATGAGCAAATACTGCGGCAGCCGTCCGCCTGTCGCCCCGCTGTACAGCTGGATATAATGTTCGAGGAAATCGGTGAAAGCCTCGCGGTCAATTTTGGACACCTCGAGACCGGTAGCCTCTCTCGGTGCCGGGTGGTTGGTCTTGCCGGTGAGCGTATAGCCATAGCGCAATATGCGCCAATTGCCCTTCGGTGCCTTCCACTTGAGCAGTCCGGCCGTATCCATGCACGCTGTGATATCCACCACATCAGCCTGCGGCACCGCCTCCTCCTGTTCGGCTACGGTTTTATAGTTCATCATATCAGAAGGCGTGGCGAATCCTGCCTTTTCCTCCGCATGATTGATTTTAGGTATGGTGAAGAGTTCCACCTCTGGTGTCTGGGACGGTTTCTTGTCGTAGACCACCCGGAAGAAACGCGCCGTGGTGGGCGGAATATTGACCGTGAGGTTATAGATGCTGCCGTGAGGGAGGTCGCAGACACGCCTGAACTCCACCCCATCGATACTGGCCTCAAGATGTTTCACCACGGGTGCCGGTTGTGCCGCCCAGATGCTGCGGTAGAAGCCATCGGCAATGCGGAGCGCCTTGACGGTGTACGCCTTGTTGAGCTCAATCAGGAAGAAAGGCTGTTGGTCGGTGCCCCCTACAGAGGATTTCGCCCCCATATCGGCCATGGAAAGGTCATTTGTATTGACTCTGACGGCCAGTACGCAGACATCGCTGTACCACTGCTGCCACTTCGGCTTTTCGACAGAGATGTTTACATTTCCCCCTCCTTTTATTCTTGTCTCCGTCCACACCAGGCGTTTCATGGCCTGTTCCGGCTTGACCCACGGTCCGCCCGTGTTGCTCCATCCCGGGCAACTGGCGATGGCCGTTTCCATGCCGAGCGAATCGGCCAGGTGCATGGCATATTGGAAACAGTCTTTCCACTGCGGCGACATATAGACCACTCTTTCGGGCACAATCGGTTCTGTGCCCAGTGCAGCCTCGAAGCAATGGAATCCCCCTATTCCGGCGCGGTTCATCCACTCGATGTCCTTTTTTATCCCCTCGCGGGTGATATTGCCGTCCATCCAGTGCCACCACACCCGCGGTCTTGCCTCCTGTGGCGGTGTGAGGAAACCCTCTCTCAAGTTTTGCGCATCGACTGCCACGGGCAGCAGTGCCATGCAGAGAAAAGACAGAATTTTTTTCATGTTCAGATTATTTACATATCACGTGTGAGCAATCGGCGGTACTCAGCCGGTGTCATACCCACCACCTCCTGCACTCTCCGTTGCAGGGTACGCACATTGCCTATTCCCGACTCTTCGGCGATGGCCGCTATGCTCCACTGCGGTTTTTCGCGGAGCATGCGCAGTGCGCCGAGCACCCGCAGGTTGTCGATATACGCCTCTGGCGTGCGGTGGATGGTCTGATGCCGGAAGAGACGGTTGAGCCGTTCCTGGCTCACGCCGAGCAGTCTGGCGAGCTCCGCCGCGTTGAAGTCAGGTTTAAGATGCGGTCTTTCGGCCTCCACCTTCAGTTCGATGAGCGCCATGAGTTGGGCGTCGTCCTGCAGGTCGGCATTTCGTTGCCGCTCAATATTTCCGTTGAGAATATCCACCGCCACCTCCGTTCTTCTTCTCAGTTCGATATCCTCCTCGAGACGTTCGGAGAGGGCGAGGTTACGGTTCACGAGGCGTATGATTTCGTTTTTGAGGTGCTCCACCTCTTTTTTCAGCGCCTCATTCTCATTTTGCAATTTTTTTATGTTTTCTTCCCGGGTCATGGTATCAGGACATTTAGGTGTGTTCTACCAAAGAAGGCAGCCATTATATGAACTGGAAGATATTGGTGAATCCGATTTCGTCGAAGACCCTTTTGAGGTCATCGTTCAATCCTTTGATGAACACCTTGCTTCCCTGTGCCTTTGCGTTTTTGAGCACCCCGAGGAAGATACGCAGTCCGCTCGACGAGATGTACTCGAGCAGTGTGCAGTCGAGAATGATATCATGCCCGGAACAATCGTTGAGCACCTTCACTTCGCGTGCTGTCTGTGTGGAGGCGCTTGTATCGAGGCGTCCCTCGAAAGCCATCACGAAATTGTTGTCCTGTTCGGAAAAAGTAGTTTTCATAATTCAGCAAAGAATATAATTTGTTAACATCAATATTATTTCAACTATTGGTACTGCCATCCAACTGTTTGCGCAGTGTGAGGATATTCTTTCCGTCTTCCCGCTCATAGTTGATGCTGTCCATGTATTTGCGTATGAGATGTATGCCGAGACCGCCAATGTTGCGTTCCTCCACCGGCAGTGAAGTGTCCACATTTCCGCGCGTGGTGGGGTCGAAAGGTTTTCCAGTGTCGGTGATAACGAATTTGAGTTTCTGGTCATTGGCCGTTGCCTCCACGTTCACTTTTCCTGGCGATCCGGCGGGATACGCATAGTTGATGACATTGACCACGGCCTCCTCGATGGCGAGGTTCATCTGCATGGTGAGCGAAGGCGACAAATTCAGTGCGAAGCAAACCGAGTCGACGAAGTCGGCCAGTTTCGGCACCTCGTCGATATTACATTCGAGGGTAATGTCGCAGTGCAGTCGGGCATCGAGCTGCTGCCGGCTATATCGGATGGCCATGAGCGTGAGGTCATCGCTCTGCACCACCTCCCCCACATACGCATTGACCGCTTCGAACATGGTATTGATAAGCGATTGCGGTGAAGCCTTCTGCGGGTTTTCCTTGGCCTCGGCAGCATGCTGCAGACAGATGTCCGTCATTCTTTCTTTTCCGAAGAGCTGCTGTTCCTGGTTCATGGCCTCGTTGAGTCCATCGGTGAAGAGGAAGATGGTGTCGCCATACAGGATTTTCCTCTCGCGCATTTTAAACTTGACCCCCGGGAAAACCCCCACGGCCAGGTTTTCGTTGGTCTCGAGGGGCACCCCATTGATGAGCGGCGCCGGATGTCCCGCATTGCAGTATCTGAGTCGGCCGGTAGGCAGGTCGAGCACTCCCACGAAGAGTGTAATAAACATATTGTACTCATTGTCGGCTGCCATGGTATCGTTCATGGCCGTTACGATACGGTCGGGCGCCGCCTCTCTGGCGCAGAGCATACGGAACACGGAGCAGGCCATGGCCATGACGAGTGCGGAGGGCACCCCCTTTCCACTGACATCTCCCACACAGAAGAAGAGTTTCTCATCGCGTATGAGGAAGTCGTACAAGTCGCCTCCCACCTCTTTTGCCGGTGTGAGCGAGGCATAGACATCCACATCGCTCCGTTCCGGGAAAGCCGGAAACATTTTGGGCACCATGGCCAGCTGAATGTCTCTTGCTATGGTGAGTTCGTTTTTTATGCTTTCCTTCTCGGCTTCCACCTCATGGAGATGGCTTTCGCTGGAGATGGCCCTTTGGATGATAAATGCCAGGACCCCCAGTCCGAAGACATGTATGAGTATGATATAGAAGAGCGACTGTTGCTGGTTGTTGTAAATGCCTGTAGCGAGGGCCGATATTTCGCTCATGGGCACATCGGCACCTATCACCCCCACCACACTACCCTCCGCATTGCGAACTGCTCTTGCAAAGGTGCACATCCAGCTGATGCGGTAATGGCTTTTGTAGGGTTCGCTCCAGAAGGCATCACTTCCGATACCTTTCTGATACCAAGAGCGCTTTGTGAAGTTGAAATCGATGGTCCGGTGTGTTATCTGGTTTATGTCTTCGTCTTTGTAGATATAGATGCCATGCGGTTTTTCCTCGCCCTGTCCCTTCAAGCAGAAGTCAACTCCTACAATTTCCTTGCTTTCCTGCAGGCACAGCTTCACCACCACACAAACCGAATCGATATTCCCCGCATTGGTGAGGCGTTCCACTTCAGGGAGCAAATGCTGGACGGTGGTTTCCACCTTGGCTTTCAGCTCGGCCGTATTGCTGGTGGCGTTGAAATCCCGTTGGGCCATCTCGGTGATTTGCTGCGCGATACCCCTTCTGGTGACCCAATACTGCACAGCTGTGGTGAGTTCGATGAGCAAAGCAGCCACCACCAGCACCACGATACTGCGTATTTTTGTTTGTCTTGACGTACTCATAATTCAACAACCGGCAAAATGGGAATTTAACTGCGAAAATAATCATAATATTTGGAATATCCGCTATTTATGTGGTAAAAAATGTTTTTTTACAAAAAAACACCTCGTCGTCAAAAAGACAACGAGGTGAGCAATATATTATTTCTTTCCTGTGAGCAGTTTGATGATGGTGCTGCCTATTTTCCTTTCCAGCCCCGCCTTTGAAGTAGGAATACCCGTTTTGCGTGCTATCTGCTGTTTGACTCTTGTGATGCCGAGTGCTCTTTTCCAAGAGAAGCTCAGGCCTGGGATTGTCTTTTTTGCCATTTTGTGATGGAATAAACTGGTTAGAAGTGGTAATGTGACTACAAATATACAGAAAAAATGGGAAACAAGCATGGAATGGAGAGATTTTTCTGGAGTGTAGAAGTGTAGGAGTGTAGACAAATGTTTTGAATGCAAAAAAGTATGAAGTAAGTTTAAAAAAGGCGATGTGTGAAGCGGTTTACGGAAGGAAATGGTTACATTTGCATTAAGACCGTGCAAAAACGCAAGTCGGATACCATCATGAAGACGACCCACCGCCCTAAAACCATTATAGCCATGAGAGAAATGCGCGCCCTGATGCTACTGCCCCTTGCCCTTATGCTGACAAGCATCATCCTTGGCATGGAGGAATACAACAGCACCAAAGAAGCCATGCGGCAAGACCTCACCCACGCCCTTCGCCACTATGTGCTACAACAATCGGAACAGCATCTGCTGGCCGATGCCCTGCCCACCCTGGACCGTCACCGCGTGGTGACACTGGCCGATGCCGAAGCCCATTTCAGCGAAGGGCTCACCATCGACCTGCTCAAGGACACCTCGCACATCTCCCTGTGCCTGGTGGAACACGACGCGCAGGAAGCCTTCCGTGAAAAGGCCACCGTGAGCAGCGACACCCTGCTTTGGAAGACAGCGGGCAGCGACAGCCATCCAGCCGTTGTCGCTTTCAAGGCCTACGCCAACCCTTCAGTATGCTCCATCCTGTCGCACTCTGACCAGCGGCTGCCCCTGACGGGCATTGCCTTCTGCCTGCTGCTGTGGGGCATGCTGTGGAAGAAGAGGCAACAAGCAGCAACGGCGGTCAGCGCGGTCCATCCCGCTTCGACATCCACAGGCGCAGCCCCCTCTTCCACCCTCACGCTGACCCCCATGCAGGAGCAGCTGATGGCCCTTTTTGCCGCCGCTCCCGACCACACGCTGACGAAAGATGCCATCTGTGCCGCTCTTTGGCCCAAGAAAGACCACCCCGAGAACACCCTCTACACCTTCATCAGCAGGCTGAAAACCACCCTGAAGCGTCAGTCGGACTATGACATTGTGAACAAGCGCGGCCGCGAATATCAGCTCACAACAGGCGAGCAAAATGCTGACAATCAGGATGTAAGAAAAATGTAAGGCAAATGTAAGGTATTTTTCTCGTCTCCATTGCCGCCCCCATGCTACTTTTGCAGCAAAAATGCAAAGCAGCATGATACAACAGAAAACATTTTCCCGAATCGACACCCTGTGCGGCTGGCTCGTATTTGCCATTGCCGCCGTGACCTATTGTCTCACAGTAGAGCCCTCGGCCAGTCTGTGGGACTGTCCCGAATTCATCGCCAGCGGCTATAAGTTGGAGATAGGCCATCCCCCTGGAGCCCCCTTCTACATGCTCACGGCCAACCTGTTCAGTCAACTGGCCAGTAATCCATCGGAAGTGGCCCTTTACACCAATCTCCTCTCCGCCCTGCTCAGTGCCGGCTGCATCCTGTTTCTCTTCTGGACCATCACCCGACTGGTGCGCCGCCTCATGCTGAGGGGAGCCCCCTATACCCCTGCCCAGGTGATACAGACAGAGGCCAGCGGCGTGACGGGCGCCCTCGTCTACACCTTCAGCGACACCTTCTGGTTCTCCGCTGTGGAAAGCGAGGTCTACGCCTACTCCAGTTTTCTCACCGCCCTGGTGTTCTGGCTCATTCTGAAATGGGAAGAAGAAGCCGACCACCCCGACAGCGACCGCTGGATTATCCTCATCGCCTATATCATCGGTCTGTCGATAGGCGTCCACCTGCTCAATCTGCTCTGCCTGCCCGCCATGGCTCTTGTGGTGTACTACCGCAAGAGCCGCCAGCCCAACCGGCGCGGCAGTGCGGTGGCCCTCGCCGCCGGAATGCTCGTGCTGCTGGCCATTCTCTATGTGATAGTGCCCGGTGTGACAAAGGCAGGCGGCTGGGCCGAACTGCTGTTCACCAATGCGCTGGGACTGCCCGTCCACACCGGCCTGGCCACCACCTATCTGGTGGTGCTGGTACTGCTCGTGGCAGGTGCCGCCCGGGCAAGGAGACGAGCCGTCAGGACCGGATTTCTCAGCACGGCGATGATTCTGGTAGGTTTCAGCTGCTACGCCGTCATCCTGCTCCGTTCGGCCGCCCATCCCCCCATGGACGAGAACAGCCCCGACAACGTGTTTTCCCTTGGCAGCTATCTGAGCCGCGAACAATACGGCGACCATCCCCTGCTCTACGGCCCCGCCTACAGCAGTGAGATAGACTACGAGCCACAAGGCGACTACTATGTGGCCAAGCAGAAAGAAGGCGCCCCCATCTACCGCCTGCGCACCGACAGCACCGGCACACGGTATGTGCAGACAGGTCGGCGCAGCCGCTTTGTATTCAAAGACAACATGTGGCTACC